>JAOXSG010000032.1 GCA_025800105.1 Cohaesibacter sp.
TCTGATGACATATTTTACATCTCCCGATTATATCATGGTCATGTTCAATCATCAGTTGGGATGGGCTGTTATGGGCGCAACGCTGGTCTGGATGGGTATTGGTGTTTGGATGATGAAAAACATGATCAGCTTCGAAATTTAGATTTTTTGAACAAATATGTTGTTCGTCAACAGGCTCAAGGCGATTGGGTTAGAATGACCAGCTTCATGACAGAAGCGAATATTCAACAGCGGAATATTTAAGCCCAGATTATAATAATCTGGAAGATGCTGGTTCTGAAGTGGCACAAGAAAAGGATTAAGTGGTTTGTTTGATATTCATACCCTGTTTGCCATTGTTACAGCGGTTGCTGTAATTGCATCCATCCTGTCTGTGGCGCTGCCATTGCTTGAAAAAAACGAATTAAGTGGCCGCATGAAAAGCGTTGCGACCGAGCGAGAAAAGATCCGCGCACGTGAGCGGGCCAAATTGGCGCAAGGCTTGGGAAATTCAGAGCGTATTTCCCTGCGTCAAGAACCAAAAGCGCTTGTCTCGCAACTCGTTGATCGGTTTAACATGCGTGACGCTTTTGCTGATAAAGGGACCCGCAATCGTCTGAAACAGGCCGGTTTCAGAAGTGAAGCACATTTGATGACTTTCACATTTGCCCGCATTGCAGGGCCGTTGGCAGGCTTGATTCTGGCAATTTTCTATCTCTTTGTCATGACTGATCTGGATCATCCGCCTTTCATGAAATTGTTTATGGCCTTTCTCTTCGCCTATGCCTGTTATTATGCACCAATTCTCTATATCAAGAATTTGGCAGACAAGCGCCAGAAATCCATCAATCAGGCCTGGCCTGATGCGCTAGATTTGTTTCTGATCTGTGTGGAAGCAGGGATGACTGCCGAAACAGGGTTCCAAAAAGTTGCCGCAGAAGTGGGATCGGCTTCCGTTGAATTGGCTGAAGAGCTGACTTTGCTGACCGCAGAACTGTCCTATCTTCAGGAAAGACGTATGGCCTATGAAAATCTCTCTGATCGAACCGGTCTGGAAAGTGTGCGTGCTGTGATGACCAGTTTGATTCAGGCCGAACGCTATGGCACGCCATTGGGTGATGCCATTCGGGTGATGGCAGATGAAAATCGAACAAGCCGTATGAATGCGGCAGAGAAAAAAGCCGCCGCCTTGCCACCCAAATTGACCGTACCAATGATCCTCTTTTTCTTGCCGTCTATCTTTGTCGTGGTGCTGGGACCAGCAGCAATTGGATATTTCGCCAATGGCGGATAAACGGGCTGACGACCTGAGAGCTGATCCATACATAAAAAAACAGGGCCTTAAAGCCCTGTTTTTTTATGTATGGATCAGAGCGTAGCACTCAACCGCGTTGGCGTATTTTATTCTTCTGGATTTTATCCCAATTGCCGCGTTCTGCCATCATCGCCCGCAAATAGCTCATATTGGCTTGCGCTTGTTGGGGGGACAATTCAGCCCGTGCAATGCGCTCAGCCTCGCTAAATTTGCCTTGCAACCCAAGGGCCAAAGCCAGATTTTGTCGCACCCGGCTGTCCGCCTTTGGATGTTTGGCCGCTTCGCGCAGATAACTCTCAGCAGATGTCAAATTGCCTTGCAGCAAATAGGACAAACCATAATTGGACAGAATGCTCGGCTCACCCGGGGCCAAGAGCAAGGCTTTGTCATAATAAGATCGGGCCTGATCAAACTGCCCCAATTGATCATGAATGGCCCCGCGAGCTGATTCCAGCCGCCAATCCGGTGTTGTTGGGTTTTGCGCTTTTTCCAACACAACCAAAGCCTGCTTAAAGCGCCCTTTATTGGCCAGAACCTTGCCATAGGCCGCCAGAATAATCTTGTCATGAGGGGCTTGTGTCGCCAATTTTTCCAACACAGCCATCGACTGATCAATGCGTCCCACATGGCGCAGGGATTGGCCATAATTCAGAGCCGCCTGACGATCATTGCGATTTTTCTTGTAGCGCTTTTCCCAATAGACCACAGACTCCATCAAAGCCTGCTCACTGGCATAGCTCGCCCCACCATGAGAACTGGTAGAGATACTCTTCTTTTTTGAAGAACACCCCGCTACCAGCAAAGCCATGGCAACGGATGTGATCAGAACCGACTTCCGCATGGATGTAAAAGTGGACATGACGACCTCGCCAACAGCAGGATCCCGAAAAGTGGAATCCAGAAATCTGGATTCGCGAAAAATGGATCAATGAATGTCACGTCGAAAGGCGTGTCCTTTCGATCTCATCTTAAAGAAATAAAGCGTTAACCCTAATGCTTGGTTAATTCATGCAATTTGCAAGGCTTGTAAAAGGCAAGTCTGGTAAGTCAGACAGTTAATATTCAGACAATCCCATCAACAGCTTTTAACGAGGCCCTCTTTCCCTTGCACAGAGCTTTGCTTTAGGTTGAAAGCATGAAATGAGCGAACAGGATGTCCGATATGACTTCAACTCCCATCCATTTTGTAACTGGCAATCAGGCACAAGAGACCCTGCCCCAATGCGGCCCAATGGCAAAAGCTTGGGCAGAGGCCAATGATTTTACAGGGAAAAAAGGTCAGCTTTGTCTGGTGCCCGGGCAAGATGGATCCATCAAACAGGTCCTGTTTGGACTGGGGGATGATCAAAAGGCAAAGATCAGCCCTTTGCAAGCAGGAAGCTTGCCGACAAAACTCCCCATTGGGCAGTATCATTATGTCAATGCCGATAAAATCTGGAATAAGGATGATCTTTTCATCGCTGTTCTGGCATGGCATTTGGGGGCTTACCAATTTGACCGCTATAAAAAATCAGGCCAACAAAGGCCCGAGCTGGATTGGCCGGATCAGATTGATCGTGAGGAAGTCCTGTTGCAGGCAAAAGGCTCCAATCTCGCCCGTGATCTGATCAACATCCCCGCCAATGATATGGGGCCGGATGAGCTGGAAGCCATCACCAAGGGACTGGCAGACAGCCATGGCGCACGTCTGACAGTGACCAAGGGGGATGCATTGCTGGAACACAATTTCCCCATGATCCATGCGGTTGGTCGTGCCAGCACCCGCGCCCCGCGCTTGCTGGATATGATCTGGGGCGAGGCAAGCCATCCATTGGTCACGCTGGTTGGCAAAGGGGTGTGCTTTGATACCGGCGGGCTGGATCTAAAACCCAGTTCTTCCATGCTTTTGATGAAAAAAGATATGGGTGGGGCCGCCAATGTGTTGGGGCTGGCCTCTATGATCATGAGCGCCAATCTTGCTGTGCGCTTGCGTGTTCTGATCCCGGCTGTTGAAAATTCGGTCGCGGGCAATGCCTTTCGCCCCGGCGATGTCTTGCAAAGCCATAAAGGCCTGACAGTGGAAATTGGCAATACCGATGCCGAAGGGCGCCTTGTTTTGGCAGATGCCTTATCCCTGGCCGATAGCGAAGCACCGGATCTGATGGTGGATATGGCGACTTTAACCGGTGCTGCACGCGTGGCCCTTGGCCCGGATCTGCCCCCCTTTTATAGCGATGATGACACATTGGTTAGCGCGCTGAATGAAACAGCCAAAAGTCAGCATGACCCGCTTTGGAATATGCCGCTTTGGGATGGCTATGATCAAAATCTCGCCTCTGACATTGCTGATGTGAACCATATTTCTCCGGGTGGCTTTGCCGGCTCTATTACGGCTGCGCTTTTCTTGCGCCGCTTTGTAGAGCAGACAAAAAGCTGGGTGCATTTCGATATTTTCGGTTGGGCACCCAAAGCTCAACCGGCCCGCCCCAAAGGCGGTGAGGCACAGGGCATTCGCGCCCTCTATGCCCTGATCAAGCAGCGATATGGCACGCAATGATGGCAAGGCCATCAGATAGGCCCTGTTTTAACGCTTTTGATTAACCGTGACTCAAAGATAAAGATGCATTATGTGCATCTTTATCTTGTGCCGCCTTGCATGCTTCCCGTTCTTGTTCTTAAATAAATTCGGCTCCGAAACGAGCATGGCTGCTCTATGAGACAAAACAGCCATGCGATAACCAGAACGGACAATGGGAACGGATGGGTTTTGAATTTCGCGCAAGTCAGGCCTTAAAGCTCTGGCATGATGTGACCCTCGGATTGGTCCGAGAGGAAGAGACAGACCTGTCCGCACGCCAAATGACGGTGCTGCTCACCGTCTATCTGGAACCGCCCCCCCATACGGTGCGCGGATTGGCCGAAAAACTGGACGTCACCAAACCTGCCATCACCCGCGCCTTGGACACAATGGGCCGCATGAAATTGCTCGACCGCCGCCGCGATGAGAATGACAAACGCAATGTCATCATCATCCGCACGGTGGAAGGTGCGCTCTATGTGGAGCGTTTGGGCGACAAAATCGCCAAATCAGCGCTTGAATTGCCGCATTGATCTGAAAAGCAGATGGCTTTATGAGTCTACGTCCTAAGCCTATAAAGGCTGTTTGATGTGCAAGGAGGCCTTGATGCTGAACCCCTCTCTCAATGCATTCCGCCCGGATCTGGCCGATGCACGCCTGCAAGGACAGGTAGAGGCAGAGCGCTTTGTCAAGCCAACCATCATGCGTCTCATTGCGCCTATCGCCCCCTTGAAAAGCAAACCGGACCCAAAAAGCGGGCTGGACAGTCAGGCTTTGCTGGCAGAGGTCGTGCGCGTTTTTGAACAAAGAGACGATGGCTGGGCTTGGGTGCAATTGGCAAGAGATGGCTATGTTGGCTATATGCCAACAGCTTCCCTTGGGCCTTATCGCCATGAAGAGGGCGGCGAGCCAACCCATTGTGTTTGCGTGCCACGCAGCTTTGTCTATCCATCACCTGATCTGAAATTTCCGGCAACCACCTTTCTCTCCCTTGGCGCAGGGCTGATGTTGGGCCAAGAGCAAGAGACTCGCGGGACACTCTATCGCCAGATCCTCAATTTGCCGCAGAGACCGGATCAACAGGCCTGGATTGTCAGCCAACATGTGCGCCCCATTGCGCAAAAGTCAGACGATTTTGTCCGCGAAGCAGAAAGTCTGATCGGCACGCCCTATCTTTGGGGTGGCAAAAGCTCACTGGGTCTGGATTGCTCCGGCCTTGTGCAATTGGCCTGTCAAATGGCAGGGATTAAGACTTTGCGCGATGCATCCATGCAGGAAAAGACAATCGGCAAACCACTGGATTTTGAAGCCGGATTACCAGATCTAAAAAGAGGCGATCTGATATTCTGGAAAGGCCATGTCGGCATCATGAGCGATAGCAAAACCTTGCTCCACGCCAACGGCCACCATATGGCCGTCGCCCAAGAGCCACTAAAAGGCGCAATGGAGCGCATTGCCAATCACGATTATGGAGCCATGACGGCCATCCGGCGAGTGCCAGCTTTGACACAAGAAAATCAGGAATAAAGCCAGCGCCGAAAACGATCCGATAGCCAAACAAATGCGATCACAATCAGAAGAATCCAAGGCTCATGCCCGAGTTGGTCCAACAGAGTCTGAAGAGCATGGTCAGGCTTCTTTTCAGCATTCAATTTGTTTTGAAAAACCGGATCCTCTGCCAGTTTTTGGGGAATGGAGAGATCTGGCTTGGCTTTAAGAACCAGAAGTGGGAAGCGGTCCATATAGCGACTTGGGCTTCCATCTCCATTCAAATCCATCTCGCGGCACGTTACCAGAGGGGCAAAAAGAGTTTCTGTGAAAGATTTTCCGGCATATCGATAGTGATAGACCAAAGTCAGTCCACGGCTATCAATGCGGCGGATACCAACAAGCGCGCGACAATTTTGTGAAAATAGACGGGCTTCTACTGTAACGCTTGGCCCAGCTTGCAATAACATAATCCTGTCAAGGATTGTCTGCGCCACTTGTCCACGGCCAAATTGCTCTCCCAGAAGAAACAACAAGAACAGCAAAACAGGCAAAAACAAAAGAAAAAGAAATTTGAAATTAAGAGCCTTCACATCAAGATCCATCAATATCATGCAAAGCAAATGGCTTTGCCTTGACATTTTCATTCAGATCAAAATTCAAGAAATTAATAAAATACGCGTCAATCTTTCTGGCTATTGGTCAAAGAGTTTATATATCGGTTAAAGCTTCGTATATCATTGAGAAGAAAGACTAAAAATCAATAACCGGCATCTCTGTTGACAACGCTGTCCATTGCCTGGCCTGCTTCATAAAGCGACAATTGTCGCACCACATAGTCTGTAATGGCCTTGGCCGAACTGGCCGCAGCATTATGGGGGGTGAGAATGACATTGGGGTGAGACCAAAGAGGACTGCCATCAGAAAGCGGCTCCTCTTCAAACACATCCAAAGACGCCCCGATGAGCAGGCCATCATCCAAGGCTTCCATAATGTCCCGTTCCACCTGTACTTTGCCGCGTCCGGCATTGATCAGAACAGGCCCACCCAAAGCCCCATCGCGCGGCAATTTTTTGAAGAGATCCAAATTCAGCATGCCATGGGTCTCTTGCGTGTGAGGCAACAAGGACACCAGAATGTCTGTCTGTGATAGCATGGCATCAAGGCCCGCTTCGCCAGAAAAACATCGCACATTTTGCAAGTCTTTCTGGGAGCGGCTCCATCCCATCACATCATAGCCCATGACAGAGAGCTTATAGGCCGCATCTTGCCCCAACACGCCAAGGCCCAAAATGCCAACTCTGATATCCTTGGCCGCCGGATCTTCGCGATCCATCCACAGACCCGCTTGCTGATAGCGCATATAAGACAAGGTCCGGCGATGATGCAGCAAACATTGCAACACCACATATTCGCTCATGCGATTGGTCAAATCAGGATCAACCACACGCACAACAGGCACATTGGGCAAGCTGGGGTCATTGAGCAGAAAATCCACCCCGGCTCCAAGCGAAAAGATCACTTCCAGATTGGGAAAGCGGGCCAATGCGCCCGGTTCCGGTTTCCAGACCATGGCATAGCGAATATCTTCAAAAGTCTCGACAGCTTCCATTGCTGTAATCGTATGATTTGGCAACAGGGTTCGAAAATGCGACAGCCAAAGGGCCTGATCCCATCCTTTTGTATAAAGGGCAATGCTCATTAATCCGCCACAATCCCCTCTGGTGCTGTTTCCATGCGCAGGGCCGCTGCCATCAGGGCTTTGGTATAATCTGTCTCTGGGGCCTCAAAAATCTGTTCAACAGAGCCTTTCTCCACCACTTTGCCCGCCCGCATCACAAGCACCCGACTGGAAAGCGCCCGCACAACTTTCAAATCATGACTGATAAAGAGATAGGTCAAGCCATGCTTGGCTTGCAAATCGCGCAGCAAATCGACGACTTGCGATTGAACGCTCATATCCAACGCAGAGGTTGGCTCATCCAGCATCACGAATTTGGGTTCCAAAATCATCGCGCGTGCAATGGAAATCCTCTGACGTTGCCCGCCGGAAAATTCATGGGGGTAGCGATGGCGCGTCGCCGGATCAATGCCCACTTCCTCCAGAACGCGGCAGACTTTTTCATCCTGCTCCTCAGGTGACAAATCTGGGGCATGAATAGACAGCCCCTCGGCCACAATATTGGCAATCGACATGCGTGGGGATAGAGAGCCAAAGGGGTCTTGAAAGACAATCTGCATATCACCGCGCATGGCGCGAATGCGCTTGCTATCCAGATCATCAATGCCCTCACCCTGAAAGACAATCGGTCCATCAGAAGAAATCATCCGCAAGAGAGCCAGACCCAAAGTGGTTTTGCCAGAGCCGGATTCACCCACAATGCCAAGGGTTTCGCCTTTTTTGATAGAAAGGGAGACCCCATCCACGGCCTTGATATGTCCGACGGTGCGCCGCAAAAGTCCGCGCTTGATCGGAAACCAGACTTTCAAATCATCTGTCTTTAACAAAATTGGCGCATCCTGTGCCACAGGCAGAGCGTGACCAGACGGCTCGGACCCGAGCAAATGCTGTGTATAGGCATGACTGGGATTGGCGAAAATCTCTGCCGTCTTGCCACTTTCAACAATCTCGCCATCGGTCATCACGCAGACACGATCAGCCAGTCGCTCTACGATGCCCAAATCATGGGTGATGAACAGCAAGGCCATGCCATGGCTTTTTTGCAAACGTCGCAGCAAATCCAGTATCTGGGCCTGAACGGTGACGTCCAGAGCGGTGGTTGGTTCATCTGCAATCAGCAATTCCGGCTCATTGGCCAGCGCCATGGCAATCATTACCCGCTGGCGTTGCCCCCCGGACAATTGATGCGGATAGCTTTTCAGGCGCTTTTCCGGTTCACGAATGCCAACATCCTCCAGCAATTCCAGCACCCGCGCCCGGCTCTGGCTCTCACTCATGCCATGGTGAATGGACAAGACTTCACCAATCTGTTGCTCAACCGTATGCAGTGGATTAAGCGAACTCATCGGTTCCTGAAAAATCATCGAAATGCGATTGCCCCGCACACCGCGCAAGGTCTTGTCATCGGCCTTGAGCAAATCCTGACCGTCAAAGACAATCTCACCAGATGGGTGGGACGCCGCAGGATAGGGCAACAGCTTTAAAATCGACAAAGCCGATACCGACTTGCCAGAGCCGGATTCACCGACCAAGGCAAGGGTTTCGCCTTTTTCCAAATCAAAGGAAATATGACTGACCGCGATTTTCTCTTGTCCGTCTTGGCGAAAGGAAACTGAGAGATCACGCACTTGCAAAAGCGGCTGTGCAATCGGTTGCTTGCTCATCATCTCTCTCCTATTGGAAGGTCTTGCGCGGATCAAAGGCATCGCGCACCGCTTCGCCGATAAAGATCAGCAAACTCAGCATGATAGAAATGGACAAAAAGCCGGTAATACCAAGCCATGGCGCTTCCAGGTTCTTTTTGCCTTGCGCTAGCAATTCCCCAAGAGAGGGAGAGCCGGGGGGTAGGCCAAAGCCCAGAAAATCCAGTGAGGTCAGCGTGGTGATGGAGCCATTTAAGATGAAAGGCATGAAGGTGAGGGTGGCCACCATGGCATTGGGCAGCAAATGGCGGATCATGATGGTCCGATCAGAGACCCCCAATGCCTTGGCCGCAGCCACATATTCAAAATTGCGAGCGCGTAAAAATTCCGCACGCACCACACCCACCAGCGCCACCCAGGAAAAGAGCAACAAAATGCCCAGCAAAATCCAGAAACTGGGGGTGATGATCGCCGCAATGATCAACAGCAAATAAAGCTGCGGCACCGAAGTCCAAATCTCGATGAAACGCTGAAAGATCAGATCCACCAAGCCGCCGAAAAAGCCCTGTACGGCCCCGGCAGTTACGCCAATGATCGAAGAAAACAGAGTGAGCGTCAGACCAAAGAGAACCGAAATGCGAAAGCCGTAAATCAACCGCGCCAAAACATCGCGGCCCTGATCATCCGTTCCCAGCCAATTCCAGTTGCCAATGGTGCAATTGACATCCTCAATGCCAGCCTCAAATGGCGCACAGCGCACCTCCCGCGTTAGCGACCAGCTGGGCGGGGCTGGGGCAGGGGTCGGCAAATCCAGATTGACAGTGCGATAGGAATACCGCACCGGCGCCCAGATAATCCAGCCATTTTGCTGAATTTCATCCTGCACAAACGGATCGCGATAATCGGTCTTTGGCAGGAAGCCACCAAATTTACTCTCTGGATACTCCACCACCAGCGGCGATAAAAGCTCGCCCTTATAGGAGATCAAAACCGGCTTGTCATTGGCAATCAGCTCGGCAAACAATGTGACAAGAAACAGCGCAATGAACAGCCAAAGCGAGACATAGCCCCGGCGATTGGCCTTGAAATTTTTAAGGCGGCGCTGATTAAGCGGCGATAGATCCATCGAAAACAATCCCATGATCAAACCTCCCGGCTTTCAAAATCAATCCGGGGATCAATCAAAGTATAGGTAATGTCCGAAATCAGGCTGACAATCAGCCCCATCAGCGAGAAAATATAAAGCGTGGCAAAGATCACCGCATAATCGCGATTGATCACCGATTCAAAGGACAACAATCCCAGACCATCCAGCGAGAAAATGGTTTCAATCAAGAGCGATCCACCAAAAAAGGCCCCAATGAAGGCACCGGGAAATCCGGCAATGATGATCAGCATCGCATTGCGAAACACATGGCCATAAAGCACTTGCCGCTCGCTCAGGCCTTTGGCCCGAGCGGTCACCACATATTGCTTGCGAATTTCATCAAGGAAGGAATTTTTGGTTAAAAGCGTCGTCGTGGCAAAAGCGGCCAGCGCCATAGAAATAAGCGGCAAGGCAAGATGCCAGAAATAATCGACAATCTTGCCAAACAGGGACAGCTCTTCAAAATTATCCGACACCAGCCCGCGCAAGGGGAACCAGTCAAGGAAAGAGCCACCGGCAAACAACACCACCAAAAGCACAGCAAACAAAAAGCCGGGAATGGCATATCCAATGATGATGATGGCAGAGGTCCAGACATCAAACTTTGAGCCATCACTCACCGCTTTGCGAATGCCAAGGGGAATAGAGACAAGATAGGAAATCAGCGTCATCCAAAGGCCAAGGGAAATGGAAACCGGCATTTTCTCCAAAATCAGATCCAAAACCTTGATATCGCGGAAATAACTCTCGCCAAAATCAAAGGTGGCATAATTGCCCAGCATGGTCAAAAAGCGCTCAAGCGGTGGCTTATCAAAGCCAAATTGCTGTTCCAGCTCTTTGATAAAGTCAGGGTCCAGCCCCTGCGCTCCGCGATATTTCGAATTGAGATCATCGCCGCCGCCACTGCCGCCCTGATTGGTGCCGGATCCGGCAAAATCACTGCCTCCGCCAGAAATCCGGTCCGTTGCCCCCACATCTGTTCCCGTGACTTGCGCAATGATGCGCTCAACCGGGCCACCGGGCGCAAATTGAATGACAGCAAAATTGATGGCCATGATCCCGATCAAAGTCGGGATGATCAGCAACAAGCGTCGTAAAATATAAGCGCCCATGAAAGCTCCTGATGACATGGCCCAAAATCGGGCCAATCAAAATTGATGCCAATCCGTGTGGCAAGACGATGTTAACCATATAAAGCCATGAAATGGTTTCGCAATCCTTGAAGAGAAACCGGTTCCATCGCCAATCTGGCTATTTTTTCCACCACCAGCGTTCTGGCGAAAACCAAAGCACCGGATCAGGCGTTTTGTCCGGGTCAATCCAGTCATATTGATCCCACACGCCAATGGTATGAACCGGCTTGTTCCAGTTCGGCACCCAATAATGGCCAGCCCGCAAAATCCGGTCAATGGCCTGCCCCGCCGCTTCCATATCCTCGCGGTTGGTTGCATTCAGCGCCTTGTCAATCATCGCATCCAGCACCGGATGCTTGATCCCGGCAATATTATAGCTGCCGCTGACATCAGCAGAGGCACTGCTCCAGAAATTGCGAATGGAGTCGGAAAGGGTCAGGGAAAGCGTGTAACGACGGCTGACAATGTCAAAATCAAAACTGTCTGCACGGCTTTGAAATTGTGAAGGGTCCACCAGCCGGAAGGTCATCTTCACCCCCAACAGAGTCAGATTATTGGCCCATGGCGTCACCACCCGCTCAAAAGCTGAGCTGTTGGACATCACTTCAATCTCAAGCCGCTCGCCAGCCTCATTGACCAGACCATCCTTGTCGCGCTTCCAGCCCGCTTGCGCCAGCAATTGATTGGCTTTTCGCAACAAGCGACGATCCTTGCCAGAGCCATCACTCATGGGTGGCGTATAAGGCTGATCAAAAATAGCCGGATCCAATTGATCGCGATAGGGCGCCAGCAAATCCAGAACCTTGCCCGAAGCCTTGCCGGATGCCTTCATATTGGTGCGTTCAAAGAAGGAATGGGTGCGTTGATAAAGGCCAAAAAACAGATTTTTGTTCGACCATTCAAAATCAAAAGCCAGTGCCAGCGCTTCGCGGGTGCGCGGATCAGCAAATTTGGCCCGGCGCAGATTGAAGAACCAGCCTTGCGCCCCCGAAGGGCTGCGATCAGGCAGGGCCAAACGTTTAACGCGTCCATCCTCAACGGCAGGGAAACGATAGCGCGTGGCCCAGCTTTTGGAGCTAAATTCTTCATGATAGGTGATGTCGCCCTTTTTAAAGGCTTCAAACAGGGCGGTGCGCTCGCGGTTAAATTCCAGTCGGATAACATCAAAATTATTATGTCCG
Organism: Cohaesibacter sp.; assembly: GCA_025800105.1. GTDB lineage: Bacteria > Pseudomonadota > Alphaproteobacteria > Rhizobiales > Cohaesibacteraceae > Cohaesibacter. The sequence goes on from JAOXSG010000032.1 coordinate 12,125, forward strand.
ACATTCACCGGCAAATCTTTGCCCCAATAAGCAGCATCGCGCTCATATTCAATGAAAGAGCCTGCTTTGAATTTGCCGATTTTGTAAGGCCCGGACCCGAGGGGCGGCGTGAGCGAGGATTTCTCAAAATCCACCGCGCTATAATAGGATTTGGAGAAAATCGGCACGGTGCTGGCCACTTCCATGGGCGCTTGCCGTCCTTGTTTGCCAGAAAAGTGTAAGACAACCTCATCACCATCCACATCGGCAGAGACCAGATCGCGCAAACTGGTGCGAATAATCGGATGGCCTTTTTCTTTCAGCAACATATAGGAAAAAGCCACATCTTGCGCCCGCACCGGACTGCCATCATGAAAACGGGCCTCAGAGCGCAAGGAAAAGCGATAATGATTGCCATCAGGCGACAGGCTGACCGTTTTCGCCAGCAAGCCATAAATGGCATCAGCCTCATCCAAGGCCCGCACCATGAGAGTATCAAACAGCATTTCCACCCGTGGCGGCGCATCGCCTTTCAAGACAAAGCCGTTCAAGGTGTTAAAGGTGGCATGATTTTGATTATAGGCCCAGCTGGGCGCAGAAAACACAAAGCGTCCCCCTTTGGGAGCCTTGGGATTGATATAATCAAAATGCGCAAAATCCGGCCCATATTTCAAAGGCCCAAAGACGGACAAACCATGGCGTGTGTCAGACGCCCAGCCCACCAAAGGCCGCCCCATAAGCAAAGCCCCGCTTGCCAAAGCAACAGCAGCACCATTTAGAAAAGAGCGACGGGACAAACCAGAAGTGCCAGAAGCATCGAAAGGGCGCAATGATAAGCCTTTATCACGCAAACCTCGCCCGCTCCGCTCAAGCCCTGAGGCGGAAAAAGACATCTCTTGTGATCGATCCTTCATGGCATCCTCTTTGCTTTGGGGCTGGTTTGAGAATTTTATTGTGATTTCGTGCCAATTGCCTTGGCTTTGGCCTCATCCCACCACCAGATGGAAGGAAAACCGATGGTCTGCAACGGCAAGTCTTTGGGATGTCCAAAGCGATCCCAGCGCGCGGTGCGGGTCACATCATTGGTCCAGCCGGGCAGCATATAATGATTGGCCAGCAAAACCCGGTCCAAGGCCCGCGCTGCAGTCACCAGACTTTGGCGGTCTTTGGCAAAGACAATGGCATCGACCAAGCGATCAACAGCCGGATTTTTAATACCGGCAAAATTGCGCGAGCCATCCTGATCGGCCGATTTAGAGCCAAAAAAGCCTTTTTGCTCATTACCAAGTGATAGGGATTGGCCAAAACCGGCATAGATGAAATCATAATCCCGACTGCGCAGGCGATTGACATATTGGGCGCTGTCAACGGTGCGAATGCTCATTTTAATGCCAACCCGTTCCATAGAGGATTGAAGGCGTAAGGCAATGCGCTCGAACGATGGACTGGCAACCAGATATTCAATTTCAAAGGCCTCGCCTTTTTCATTGCGCAACACGCTTTTGGTCGGATCAGAGCTTAAGCCGATCGCGCTGGAAATCGAATGCCAGATGCCCGCAAAGCCCGTTGGCATCTTGCTCTCATCCACTTCTGTCCTTGGCTCCCAGCCTGCCTGTTTGAACAGCTCCAGTGATGTTTTGAGATTGTTGCGCAAATCATCTCGGCTCTCCACTTTGGGCTGGACGGGGACGCCTTCAAAGACCGAAGCGGGCACTTGCTCTCGCAATGGCTCCAGCAAAGAAAGTTCTGCCGCACTTGGTTTGCCAGAGGCGGCAAATTCGGTGCCAAAAAAATAAGAATTGGTGCGCGTATATTGATTGAAAAATAGCGTGCGGTTCATCTCTTCAAAATTAAACAGATGGTTCAAGGCCTCTCGCACCCGTGGATCTTGAAATTTCTCGCGTCGCATATTGGGCATGAAGCCAACCGTCACGCCACTGGCGCGATCAGGAAATTCCTCGCGGATCACTTTGCCATCTTTCAGCGCTGGAAAATCATAGCTTTTTGCCCAAACCCGCGCCGTTATCTCAATGCGAAAATCATAGGCATCAGATTTGAAGGCTTCCAGCATAACGGTGGCATCGCGGAAATATTCATAGCGCAAGCGATCAAAATTATTGGAGCCGACATTCACATTCAGATCTTTGGCCCAATAATCCTCGACACGCTCAAAAATTGTATATTTGCCAGCAGAAAACTCCCCCACTTTGTAAGGACCAGAGCCGAGGGGTGGTTCAAGAGTGGAGCGCGAAATATCACGTTTTTCGCCTTTTTCATTGCTGCCGGTCCACCAATGTTTGGGCAGGATGATCAATTGACCCACAATATGGGGAAGTTCCCGATTGCCCTCTTCATCAAAGCGAAACGTGACTTCATTTTCACCCGTAATCTCGGCCCCCACAACATGACTGTAATAAAAGCGTTGTTGTGGATTAAGGCTGGTCAATTGCTCAAAGGACCAAACCACATCTTCCGGGGTGATCGGCTTGCCATCATGCCAACGGGCCTCAGGGCGCAAACGAAATTTCACATAAGAATAATTGGGGCCAATCAGCATTTCTTGCGCAATCAGGCCATATTCGGTTGAAATTTCATCATAGCTGGTGGCCATCAGCGTATCGTAAATATTGCCCATGCCAGCGGCGGGATCACCCTTGGAAATAATGGCATTGAAACTGTCAAAACTGCCCTGTACTGCCTGACGGGCCAGCCCGCCTTTGGGAGCCTTGGGATTGACATAGTCAAAATGGGAGAAATTGCGCGGATATTTGACCTCGCCCATCAGGGACGTACCATGCAGCCATGTGTCAAATTCAACAGCTTTCAGAGGCTCTGCGATCGAAACCGACAAAGACAAGGCCAGAGCGCCGACCAGCGAGACTTTGTTCAAGCCAAAGAAGGATAGGCCGGTTTTTCCAGAACACAGGGGCAAAGACACGAGATGCTTCTCCTTTAAATAATCCGCGAACCACTCTAGCAAATAGCAGATCACCAATTAAGCAACATTATGGTGAGCGAAAAAAACAGCTTTGTGAGCAGACAAAAGAAACCACCAGCCATAACAGTTGTGGATGAAAACGAACAGAAGAGGGCAGAAAGCGGCAAGGTCAGAGTTCTGAGCCTAGACAATCACATCCATAGCCGTTTGCTCGCCAACCCCAAAAACCCGTCTATAGCGGGTGATTTCTTCTTCTGGCCCCAAGGCTTTGTTGGGATTGTCCGACAATTTGACGGTTGGGCGACCATCGGCTGAAATGGCCTTGCAGACCAGCGAGAAAGGCGCCAAGGCATCATCGGGCACCAGAGTGCGGAAATCATTGGTCAGCAAGGTGCCCCAGCCAAAACTGATCCGCGCCCGATCATGAAAGGCTTGATGTAAGCTGCGAATGGTTTCAACATCCAGCCCATCAGAGAAAATAATCCGTTTCTTTTTTGGGTCTTGCCCACGCTCTTTCCACCATGCAATGGCTTTTTCAGCCCCAAGGGCAGGGTCGCCGCTGTCAATGCGAATACCGGTCCAATCGGACAACCAGTCAGGGGCATTGGCCAAAAAGCCATCGGTGCCATAAGTGTCGGGCAGAATGATCAGCAAATTGCCATCATGCTCTTCCTGCCAGTCGCGCAAAACCTGATAGGGCGCATCGGCCAATTGCGCATCATTTTGCGCCAACGCAGAATAAACCATGGGCAATTCATGGGCATTGGTGCCAATGGCCTCAACCTCGCGGCGCATGGCAATCAGACAATTGGACGTGCCGACAAATTTATCGCCCAAGCCCTCCATCATGGCTTGAACACACCAGTCTTGCCACAGAAAAGAATGTCGGCGTCTTGTGCCAAAATCCGCCAGGGTCAAATCATCAATGGCCCGTAATTGTTCGATTTTTTTCCATAATTTGGTCATGGCACGGGCATAAAGAACCTGAAGCTCGAATTTGCCCATATCATGCAAAACAGCACGGGTGCGCAATTCCATCAAAACAGACAGAGCCGGAATTTCCCATAACATGACAGAGGGCCAATCGCCCTCAAATGTCAGCTCATACTGATCCCCCACCCGCGCCAGATGATAGGGGGGCAGGCGCAAATTTTCGAACCATTCCATAAAATCGGGACGAAACATGGCGCGTTTGCCATAAAACATATTGCCCCGAAGCCAGGTGCTCTCTCCACGAGATAAAGAGAGGCTGCGAATATGATCCAACTGCGCCCGCAACTCTCCCTCATCAATCAGCCGCGCCAAAGGAATATGAGAGGATCGATTGATCAGACTGAAAGTCACATGCGTATCGGGTTTCTTTAAGAAAACCGATTGCGCCATCAAAAGTTTGTAAAAATCAGTATCAATCAGCGAACGCACAATGGGGTCAATTTTCCATTTGTGATTATAAACACGCGTTGCCAGATCCGTCATGAAGAATAGTCCTTAGAGGCGGGATAAGGCGAAAGGCTGGCTAAATTGCAAATCAAGAGATCAGCCTGACACCATGAGCTTGCATGTCATCTAGGGCTGCTTTGAGCGAGCCGTCAAGATCAATCGCGCGACAAGCGGCCAAGTCCACCTCAACTTCATAGCCAAGGCGGGCTGCATCCACAGCCGAATAGCGCACGCAATAATCGGTGGCAAGGCCAACAAAGCTCAATTTCATCAAGCCCAGACTGTCCAGATAGCCTTTCAAACCGGTTGGAGTGGTGCGGTCATTTTCAAAAAAAGCGGAATAGCTGTCAATGGCAGGATTGCTGCCTTTGCGCACAATCAGATTGGCAGGATCTGTTTGCAAATCTTTGTGAAATTCTGCCCCCATGCTGCCTTGCACGCAATGATCGGGCCACAGAACCTGATCTCCATAAGGCATTTCAACCATTTCAAAAGCGGATTTGCCCTCATGAGAAGAGGCAAAAGAGGAATGACCGGCAGGGTGCCAGTCCTGCGTTAAAATGATCGTCGAAAAATCACCCATTCTGTCATTGATCAGCGGCACAATCTGATCGCCTTGCGAGACTGCAAGCGAGCCGCCGGGACAAAAATCATTTTGAACATCAATGACAATAAGCGCTGCATTGGCCGTCTTTGTCTTGCTCATTCTTTCCTGCCTTTTTTGTGTTGCACTGGCACCAGACACCATGCCTGATGTCAGCAAGCCCGCCCCCATAATCACAGGCGCCAAAGCCGCCCCTTCTATGATCGAGCGTCTCGATAGCTTTTTCATCATTCAATCCAATAATTTATTTATACTCAATTTGAGTAAAACTAATAGAGGGAAAAATCCATATCGTCAAATAGGAAAAGCCAAGACAAAAATAGGAAAAGAAAAAGCCGGGCAAAGCCCGGCTTTCGTAAGATCTTGTTCTGATCGCAGCAGCTTATTTCAGGCCTTGCAAATAAACGATCATATTGGCCCGGTCCTTGTCTTTTTTGAAGCCGGCAAAAGACATCGAGGTTTTCTTGATAAAGTCTTTTGGTTTGGTCAGGAAGCCATTGAGCTGATCCGCATCCCAAACTTTGCCTTCGCCATAAGCAAGCATCGCAGCGGAATATTTGAACCCTTCGACGCCACCAGGCTGGCGGCCAAAAACGCCATACAGAGCGGGGCCCACTTTATTTTTGCCGCCTTGCTCAAAGCTGTGGCAGGACGCACATTTCTTGGTCAGTTTTTCACCGGCAGCAACATCGGCAGACGCAAGCAAAGTGGCAAAGTCAACTTCCGGCTCGGCTTCTTTGGCTGGGGCTGCATCACCGCCATTGGGGTCAGCAACAGCAATTTCAAAGCCAGGCTTTTCAGGCAGATCAGCACTGAAAATGAAATCAGACACCATGCCAACGACCATCGCGATGATCAAAGATAGCAACAATGCGCCAAAGGCCTTGTTCAATTCGAAAAAATTCATTGGTCCTTGCTCCGGATTCCTTAAAAGCTTGGTCTTGATCCACGTGTGAGCTATGCGTTACCTCATTCCGTTCCTGTGTACAAGCCCTTGATGAGCGTCGATGCTCCATAATCAGCACTCAGGAGGGTGAGACAAAAACGCGCCTTTTGCCCTACATGCATAAGTTAAGCGGAAACTACTAGCTTTTACGGATGAATGTCCATAGGAATAGCGGCTAAGATATCAAGACTTATGCCTTTGGCGACACTTTTCATCAAAATCTGGGGGAAAATTGGCATGTCACAGACAAACAATGCGGCAAAAGCGGTGATATTGATTCCGGCTCGTATGGCTTCGACTCGCCTGCCTGACAAGCCCTTGGCAGAGATTGCCGGCGAACCGATGATTGTTCAGGTCTGGAGACGGGCTTGCGAAGCGCAGATTGGTCCGGTTGTGGTGGCCGCCGATTGTCATCAAATCGCCCAAGCCGTGCGCGATGCAGGGGGCGATGCGGTTGTCACAAATCCCGATCACCCCTCAGGTTCTGATCGCATTTATGAAGCGCTGGAACATATCGACCCCAATGGCGATTATCAGATCATCGTCAATGTGCAGGGCGATTTGCCAACCATCGATCCTGCGGCCATTCGCGCCTGTTTTCAGCCACTGGAGCAGCCAGAGGTCGATATTGCAACGCTCGCTGTTGAAATTGAAGAAGAAGACGAAAAGACCAATCCCAATGTGGTCAAAGTCGTCGGAAGCCCGATCAGTCAGGATCGGCTGCGGGCGCTTTATTTCACACGAGCCACCGCCCCCCATGGAGAGGGACCGCTTTACCACCATATTGGTCTCTATGCCTATCGCCGTGCAGCATTGGACACTTTCGTCAATCTTGCCGAAAGCCCGCTGGAAAAGCGCGAAAAACTGGAGCAATTGCGCGCTCTGGAAGCGGGAATGCGCATTGATGTTGCGCTGGTCAAAGATGTGCCTTTGGGCGTTGATACACAGCAAGATCTTGAAAAGGCACGCAAAGCATTGTCTAAATAGTCTGCGATTATAAAAATCGCAAAAAAGTTTAAGCCAAAAGGGCAGCAGATTGCTGCCCTTCTTTTCGTCACCATTCAGGAGAGACAGCCATCATGTCCACCAAGAAAGTCGTATTTCAGGGAGAACCGGGAGCCAACTCACATATTGCCTGCAACAATGTGTTTCCCGAGTTTGAAGCAATCCCGATGGCGACTTTTGAAGATTGCTTCAATGCCATTCAAAAGGATGAAGCAGATCTGGGCATGATCCCGGTCGAAAATTCAGTTGCCGGTCGTGTGGCAGATATTCACCATCTCATGCCAACATCAGGCCTGCATATCATTGGCGAATATTTCCTGCCCATCCATCACCAATTGGTGGGTCTGCGTGGCGCCAAACGCCAAGACATCAAATCTGTTCAAAGCCATGTCATGGCGCTGGGCCAATGCCGCAAGCTTATCCGCGATATGGGCGTCAAAGCGGTGATTGGGGCCGACACCGCAGGCTCTGCCCGCCAGATTGCCGAATGGGGCGATGCCAGCAAAGCGGCAATTTCGTCTGATTTGGCCGCAGATATCTATGATCTGGATATTTTGCAGCAGAATGTCGAAGACGAAGACCACAACACCACGCGCTTCATCATCCTATCCAAATATCCCATCAAGGCCGATCAGGGGGATGACCCAATCATCACCACGCTTGTCTTTCGCGTGCGCAATGTGCCCGCCGCCCTTTATAAAGCCATGGGCGGCTTTGCCACCAACGGGGTCAATATGACCAAGCTGGAAAGCTATCAAACCGGCGGCAAATTTTTCGCAACCCAATTTTATGCCGATATTGAAGGCCATCCCAATGACGCAAATGTCAAACTGGCCTTGGAAGAGCTGGAATTTTTCTCAGCCGAATTGACGATATTGGGCGTCTATCCAGCCCATGCCTATCGCCGCAAAATCGCAGAACCCCACGAAAACCGCGAATTACGCCCCAGCCCGGGCATTTAGAGGCTGGGTATTTAGAGGCCGGGAATTTAAATCTGGATGGCACAATAAAAAAACCCTCACCCAAAAATGGCGAGGGTTTAGCTCTCATACAATCAGCTATTGATCAAGGCATCATCATGCCGCGAATGGCGAAATAGAACAGAGCCGCCAAAACCGCAGAAACAGGCACGGTAATCACCCAGGCTGAGGCAATTTTCAGCAAGGAGGAGCGCTTGACCAATTGCCGCTTCAAAGCTTTGCGCAATTGCTTGCGCTGGGCGGCGGTGATCACCGCTTCCGGCCCCATTTCGCGCAAGGCATCCAGCATACGGGATTTGTCTTCCGCTGGCGCATTCTGGAAATCACGCAAAACAAGCTCAACCTGATCAAAATTGGGTTCGCCTTCATGCTTGGCCAGTACATTTTCGACAACAATGCTGAGGCGTTGCTCCAGAAATTCGCGCAAAAACCCAACCCCGAACACCGCGCCCAGCGCCACATGGGTCGAGCTGATCGGCAGGCCCAACTGGCTGGCAATGATCACGGTAATGGCCGCCGCCAGCGCAATACAAAAAGCGCGAGAGCGATCCAGCTCGGTAATTTCCGAGCCAACGGTGCGGATCAGTTTTGGACCAAACAGAGCTAGGCCAAAGGAAATACCAATCGCGCCAATCATCATCACCCAAAGCGGGATTGAGACTTTCGCCCCGCCATCGCCTTCGGTCAGCACATCGACAATACCCGCCAAAGGCCCCACCGCATTGGCCACATCATTGGCACCATGGGCAAAGGAAAGCAAAGCTGCTGCAAAGATCAGGGGAATGGTGAAAAGATCATTGACACTGCCGCGATCCTGCTTGAGCCGGGGAATGGCTTTGGCAATGATCGGTCTGACAATCAGATAGCACAGAATGGCGGCAACAAAGCCAGCGCCCAAAGCGGTCAGGAAATCAACCTTGATCAGCTTTTTGACGCCTTTCAGCGCCAGATAAGTGGTAAAGGCCCATGCCATCAACGAGATCATCACCGGCACAACCCGTTGGGCAGCATCCAGCGGATCCTTTTTGAAAAAGACCAGCTTTTTAAGCGTATAGAGCGCCAGAGCGGCAATCACACCACCGGTCACTGGGGAAATCACCCAAGAGGCGGCAATCTTGCTCATAGAGGCCCAATTGACGATATCCCAGCCAGCCGCCGCAATCCCGGCACCCATCACACCGCCAACAATGGAATGAGTGGTCGAAACCGGTGCGCCAAGCCATGTCGCAGCATTCAGCCAAATGGCAGCGCCCAACAAGGCCCCCATCATCACCCAGACAAAGGTATTGGGGTCAGACAGGGTGGCCGGATCAATAATGCCTTTCTTGACGGTCTTCACCACATCACCGCCAGCAATGATCGCCCCGCCAGCTTCAAAAATGGCGGCAATGAAAATCGCCAAGCCCAAGGACATGGCAAAAGAGCCAACGGCAGGCCCCACATTGTTGGCAACATCATTGGCCCCGATATTCAGCGCCATATAGGCCCCGATCACAGCCGCAGCAATCAGCAAAAAGCTCTGCTCGACATGGGCAAATTGCGTGCCGGTATAAACCATCACCGCCACAACAAACAAAATGGCAGTGCCAAGACGCCCAACCTCGGAGCGGCTCAGATCGGTTGCACTTTCAATTTTGAGATAATCTCTGACCTTCATAATCCCCCCTCACACCAAAATCGGGTGCGAGCTCCATCCTTTTCAGCATCGCAATGCATATGGCGATATGACAGCAAATGTCTGTCAGGTTGGGTCTAGTCAGTCTTTCATTTGAAAGTTATGAGCAAGATCAAATGAAAGAAGATTTGAGAAAAACAGGAGAAATACCGTATTTTTTATTGACTGTCGCAAGTAATCAATCACCAAAAGACGTACTCAGTGCTTTTTACTGGGGATTGAGGGGAAAATGCGAAAAAATACTGGACAGCACTGAGTGCGCAAAGCTATCGAAGCAGCGTTTTGATAGCCAAAATTGTCAGGGAAATGGGGTCACAGTGATTCTGTGTTCATTTGAACATTCATGCCGATTCTGGCCAAAGAAGCTGATGATTCAAATCTGCACCAGCTCCTTTTGCAAAAACAAAATCACCCCATCAATTGATAACTGGCCGGGACATAGCGAAAGCCCTGATCCTTGGTCTCAACATAGCCAACTGCCGGGAACGGCATGTGATAGCCAAGCAGGGGAATGCGATCACTCGCCACCATACCAAGCACTTTGCGTCTGCTGGCCGCAGCTTGCCCTTTGTCCATATCAAATTTGACCTCCCAATCGGGATAAGCCAGAGACCAGACATAATGATTGGCAAGATCGGCAATCAGCAACAAGCGCTGTCCTTCGCTTTCAATATGATAAGTCATATGGCCCGGCGTATGACCAAACGCCGCCATGGCCGTAATGCCAGAGACGATGTCAGTCCCATCCTGAATGAAGCGCATCTTCTCGGCCAAAGGCCGCACATTGCTCTCAAAGCGTTTGTTTGACGCTTTGGCCCAGTGATCAAATTCCACTTGCCCGGTGATATAAGCGGCTTTTGCAAAGGTTGGTGCGCCATCTTGCATCAAGCCACCAATATGATCGCCATGCATATGGGTGATCACAACATGGGTGATATCGTCAGGCCTATAACCGGCTTGCTCCAGCGCAGCTGTAATGCCCACGGCATTCAGCCCGGTATCAAACAAAATAACGGCTTTACCCGTATCCACCACAGTGGGGGTGAAGAAAAATTGCGCCCGATCACTGGGAATGAAGTTGGCTTGGCTGGCAGCAGTAAAGTCTTCCTCTGAAACATTCAGGCCAAAAATTTTATGGGGATCAGGGCGCGGCACCGATCCGGCAAGCAAGGCTGTGACGTGAAAAGCACCAATCTTGAAACCGCGAGCTTTGGCCATATGCAGCTGCGGGCGCTCGGCCATCTTGTCCATTGTCTTGTCAGTATCTTTGTCTTGAGCAAAAGCGGCTTTACCAACAAGCAAACTGCCAGAGGCAACAGCACCGCCCAAAAGAGCCGCGCGACGAGAAAGGCTATATGTCATGGATCTTCTCCTCCCAAAGAAGTTGTGATGAACACTCTCTCTTACGACAAAGCCTATCGATTGGATGGGAGGGAAGCAAAACAACTGCCTGTGATCGGAAAAACCCAAATCTCAGCTCTTAAATATCAACTCTCATCGAGCCAGCCTTGTATCAGCCATGCAGCAATGGAAAAACTATGCGGGACATGGGGCAATTCGCTCTCTGTTCCACGGCTGACCATGTCGCGGACCTCTTCTTTGGTGAACCAACGCGCATCACTCAATTCGGTCTCATCGACATAAATATCGGCGCTAACAGCTTCCGCATAACAGCCCAACATCAGTGAAGAGGGAAATGGCCATGGCTGACTGCCCGCATAGCGAACAGCTTTTATCTCGATGCCTGATTCTTCATAAATCTCGCGCCGGACAGCAGCTTCCAGCGTTTCACCTTGCTCCATAAAACCCGCAAGGGTGGAATACATGGGCGTTTCAGACCGGGTGTGATGGCCAAGCAGGCAGCGCTCTATGCCATCTTCTGCTTTATGAATGGCCAGCATAATCACCACCGGATCGGTGCGCGGGAAATGCTGGGCCGAACAGGCGGGACAATCGCGACGGGCCCCAGCCAGAGCAATCGCTGTTTTTGCCCCGCATTGGGCGCAAAATTGGTGCGTCTGATGCCAATGCAACAAACTGCGCGCTTGCGCCAAGGCTCCAAGCTGGTCCGCAGGCAACAGGCCTTTTATGCCAATAGCACGCAGGGACCAAAGCTCATATTCCTTGTCGTTTTCCAGAGCAGCTGCGGCGTCATCGCTCAAAGGAACAGCCAGCCGCGGCGCATTGCGCTCTGCCGGATCGGTGCCAAGCAAAATGATCCGGTCCATCATACCGCCCACTTCTTTGGCCCGTCGCTCACACACCAAAGCGTTATAGCGTGTGCCACGCTGGCTCAACAGCACCTTGTCACCATGCAGCAAAAAATAGCGCGAGCCATTCTGCACCATCATTTCCTGAAGACTGTCTTCTGTGCGATGTTCGGTGTCACGGTCCAGACGATTGTGAACAAAGCCAACGTGATCCATAGCAATCATGGCATGTTGAGCGGCAAAAAAATCTGACATGCGGATCGTCCTTTGAGCTTTTGGTCAGAATGGGCTGAAGGAATGTGTCCTGAGCCTAAGGCAAAATCAGCTTTGTGCAAGGCCCGCCTGAAGCGCTGTGATCAAAGTCTCTTGATCTGCTCCATCATAGGTCTTTGCTGGTAGCACACCCCAGATCGGGCCGGGCCAGGCTCCATCTTCCTCAAAACGCGCAATCACATGAATATGAAGCTGGCGAACCATATTGCCAAGCGCTGCAACATTGAGCTTGTCGCATTGGGTCACCGAACGCAAAAGGCTAGAGATAAGCGCGATCTCATCCGTCAGCTTATGTTGATCCTGCAAACTCAGATCAATCAATTCCACCATGCCTGCAACTTTGGGCACCATGATCAACCATGGATAATTGGCATCTTTTGCCAAGCGAACCGTGCAAAGCTCCAATTCACATAAGGCAAGACTATCGGCTTTGAGGCGGGGATCGAGAGAAAAATCAGACATTTTTAAAAATCCTGAACGGGATCGGGGCAGACTTTGGGCAAGGTGAGCGCAAAAAAGCGCACAGATGAATCACTTCCCCCCTTGCTTTAGCATCCACAAGATGACATATGGAAGGCGGAAGGTTGGCAATGGACGTTCCCCTCGCCAACCGGGTCAGGTCCGGAAGGAAGCAGCCCTAACGAGTTCAAGAGCGGGTCATCTGTTCAGCCTTCCACTTAAAAATCTCCCTGAAAATCTGTCAATCTATACACAATCATATGTGATTGCCGTTGCATGGCCACATCTCTGCCCTTGTTTGTGCAGCAACGAAAAGTGTACATCTATGAAAGAGGCGGTTCCTCTTCAAACCAGATCAAGGCAAAGGGCGCAGCATATGGACGACACCAACGCTGGCATGGAACAGGGCGAGGCAGGCAAGACGCCTGATCAGGGCTATCGCGTTCTGGCGCGCAAATACCGCCCGAAAAGCTTTGAGGATATGGTTGGCCAAGAACCTTTGGTGCGCACCCTCACCAACGCCTTTGCAACAGGCCGCATCGCCCAAGCCTATATGATGACTGGCGTTCGCGGTGTGGGCAAAACCACCACAGCCCGTATTCTCGCCCGCGCCCTCAATTACGAGATTGAAGGCCAAATCAATAGCCCAACCATCGAGATGAAAGAATTGGGCACCCATTGTCAGGCCATTATGGAAGGCCGCCATGTTGACATCATGGAAATGGACGCCGCCTCTCATACCTCGATCAATGATATCCGCGAAATTATCGAAGCGGCGCGCTATAAACCGGTCAGCGCGCGCTACAAGGTCTATATCATTGATGAGGTGCATATGCTCTCCACAGCGGCCTTTAACGGCTTGCTCAAGACATTGGAAGAGCCGCCCGAACATGTGAAATTCATCTTCGCCACAACCGAAATTCGCAAAGTGCCGGTAACGGTCCTCTCGCGCTGTCAGCGTTTTGATTTGCGCCGCATTGATGCCCGTGTGATGGCTGACTATATGGGCAAAATTTGCGAAAAAGAACAGGTCGATATTGAAGAAGATGCCCTGCAAATGATTGCAAGGGCAGGGGAAGGCTCGGCCCGCGATTCCCTCTCTTTGCTTGATCAGGCAATTGCCCATGGCGCGGGAAAAATAACGGCAGAGACCACACGCCAAATGCTGGGCCTTGCAGATCGCGCCCGCATCATTGATTTGTTTGAAGCCTTGATGAAAGGCGATATCGCAACCGCCTTGCAAGAGCTGAAAGATCAATATGATATTGGTGCCGAGCCTACGATTGTGCTGTCCGATCTGGCCGATTTTGTGCATCTGGTCACCCGCCTGAAACTAACCCCGGATGCCCACTCAGACGCCGCAGCAACAGAAAGCGAAAAAACCCGTGGACGTGATTTTGCGAAAAGTCTGTCTGTGCGTGTCTTGTCCCGCGCTTGGCAAATGCTGTTAAAGGGCCTGTCAGAAGTACAGTCTTCGCCACGGCCTTTGGCCTCGGCAGAAATGGTGCTGGTGCGCATGGCCTATGTGGCTGATCTGCCAACCCCCGATGAAGCGCTCAAAATGCTGGCCAACAAGGATTATCGCCCGCCCATGCCAACAGGGGCAGGCTCCGGTCCCTCCACACCACCCGATGCGACAGTGCCAACAAGTGCTCAAGCTCAACCCTCTGGAGCTGGTCCAATGGGCGAGCCGTCTGGCCCAAGCGCCTTTGCCACGTCCCAAAATGTTGGCAATCTGGCCACCATGCCCGCTGTCTCTGAGCAAAGCGTGGGAGCCGTGGAGACACCTGCACCAAAATCCGGCACTTTGCGTCTGGTCTCCAGCCAGAGCGATGACGCAATGGCAAAAAGGCAGGACACAAAGCCCAAACCACAGGAAAGCCAAACTGCACAAAGCCCGGCAACATCGGCGATGCAGATCACCCGCTTTGAACAGATTGTTGGTCTGGCAGGAAAGAACAGGGATATTGCGCTCAAAATTGCCTTGGAGCAAAATGTGCGGCCAGTCTCGATCCGCCATGGCTTTCTGGAAATTGCCTTTCAGGATCGCCCCGATCAGTCTCTAATCGCCAAACTAAACCGCCGTTTGCAGGATTGGACCGGCGAGCGCTGGGTGATTGAGGTCTCGCGCGAGCAGGGCGAAGATACCCTCTCCCAACGCAAGGAACAGGCGGTTCAGCAAGCGAGAGAAGACGCAGATAGCCATCCAACCGTAGAGGCGGTCCGCAAACATTTTCCCGGCGTTAAAATCGTCGATGTGCGCATCAATCGCGATTTTGAAGAGGATTATCTGGCTCCAGTCGTTGAAGATGTTGCCGAGCTAACGGATCAGACCCTGCTGGAAATGCGCTTGCAGGCAGATGACAGTTTTGGACTGGATGAGGATCTGTGAGCATAGTCGGTCACACAGCCTTGAATTTGCATCTAGGTAGGTCTAGGTAGCAGCATATAGAGATACTTGATGGCCAGAGTGATTTTGGCGAAACGCGTTTTCCTTCAAGCGCTGAGAAGAAAAGGATTTGCATCATGGATATGATGAAAATGATGAAAAAGGCCAAGGAAATGCAGGCCAAAATGGCCCAGATGCAGGAAGAAGTGGCCGAAATGGAAGCTAAAGGCTCTGCCGGGGCGGGCCTTGTAACCGTGACGTTGTCCGGCAAAGGCGAAATCAAGGCCATTGACATTGATCCCTCTTTGGTAAAGCCGGAAGAGGCTGAAATTCTGGAAGACCTGATCATGGCCGCCCATAACGATGCCAAGGTAAAGGTTGAAGCTGCCATGCAGGAAAAAATCCAGCAAATGAGCGGCGATCTGGGATTGCCCGCTGGCATGAAAATGCCATTTTAAGAGCAAGACAAAGACGTCAACGCGGTGATAGGCAAAGCCCATGGCCAATAAAGTTGCAGGCCCGGAAATTGAAAAACTCATTCAGATTCTGGCCAAATTGCCCGGGCTTGGCCCTCGCTCGGCGCGGCGTGTTGCCCTGCATTTGATCAAGAAAAAGGATCAATTGCTGGTGCCTTTGGCCGATGCCCTGAATCAGGCCGTCAGTAAAGTGCAAGTGTGCCAAAGCTGCGGCAATATCGATAGTGCCAGCCCTTGCACCATTTGCACAGACAGACGACGCGACCCATCCCTTTTGGTGGTGGTGGAAGATGTCTCGGATCTTTGGGCGCTGGAGCGGGCAGGGGTTGTCAATGCTCCCTATCATGTCTTGGGTGGCACCTTGTCACCTCTGGACGGGGTAGGGCCAGATGACTTGAATATTGCTGGGCTTTTGGCCCGCACGGCACAGGGCAGCATTCGCGAAATCATTCTGGCCGTCAATGCAACGGTTGAAGGCCAGACAACGGCCCATTACATCACCGATCAATTGCAAAATCAGGCCAACGATAAGCAACAAGACGATCCGAGTTTTGAAAAAATCCGCATCTCCCAATTGGCCCATGGTGTGCCAATCGGTGGCGAACTGGATTATCTCGACGAAGGCACCTTGCTACAGGCCATCCGCTCACGCACCAGCTTTGACTAGGCGCTTGTTCCCAAAGCCCTGCGTTTGAGCCATTGTTTGCCAAGCAACAGAATTTGCAAACTGGCCGCAAGACCAAAACAGCCATAGGCCCATGCCGCCCCTGTTGAGCCGTGATCCGGGATCAACAACAAAGACGCGATCAGCGAGATCAAGAGCGAAAAGCAAGCGGCATAAAGGCAAAGTTTGTAGGATCCGGCAGAGGGAAGGCAAAAGCCCAAAAAGGTGCCCCAAAAAACCGGCATGGAAATGAAACCAATGGTGCAAAAGAGCGCATAATGAGCGGCAAAATCCGCCCCATAAACAAAATCGAGCAACCATTCACCAATCAGCACACTGCCCGCCCAGAAGACCAACCCCATGCCAATAGCAAGCAAAGATCCGCTGCCAATAATGGCCCAAAAGCGGTTGCCATTGCCCTGATCATAAGCCGTTGCCAAAGGCGAGCGCACCGCTTGCCCCAAAACATTGACAACCATACTGCCGAGCAGGATAAAATAGGTGAGAGCGGCAAAAATGCCCAAGTCACTGGTGCCGCTTTGCTCTTCCAGCAACAGGCGCGGCACATTGATGGCAATGGCGGTGGCAAAACTTGCCAGCCCAATGGGAAGGGCATGGTTGATAAGAGCGAACAAAGCCGCTCGATCCCGACCTTTGCGCTCACTTGTCTGATCGCGATAGGGCGCGGCCATAACAAGGCGATCATAAAAGATCAGCACGCCAAGCCATCCCCCGGCATAACAGAAAAGCGAGAGAACCAGATCCTGACTATAGGCATAGAGCAGGGCAAAGAGGATTGTGCTGACCAAAGCACGCACCACCATGCTTTTACCCACCTGATCCATCTGATTGACCCGCTGGGGCAGCGCATACAGCATATCAGAGGCGGATTCAGACAATTTCGCAATCGCAATTAACAGAATAACCAACCGCGCCTGTCCATCATCGCCAAACAAAAAAGCCAGTAAGAGAATGATAAGGCCTGCCGGCAAAAGGCTGATCAGGCGCAGCCGCCAAAAAGAGCCAAAAGAATATTCTTTGCCCTGATAGGTGACATAAACAGTGCGCAAGGACAGATTGAAGAAAATTTGCACCGGCGTCGTCAGTGCCAGAGCCAGGCCATATTGCCCGACATGCTCTGCCCCGCCGCCCCGTGCCAGCAAAATAACCAACAGCCATTGCAGCCCGGAAAATATGCCCTGACTGATCAGCATCCAGACGAAATTTTTCTTCAAGGTCATAAGCTGGACAGACTGTCTTAGATATATTGCGCTTGGGCGGTCAGTTGATATTTCAAAACCCGATAACAGGCTTCCCGCCGTTTTTGAACAATGGGGTACATATAGCGCTTTGCATGGCGCAAATTGCGCGCAGACTGTTCGGCAAGCAAATCCGCATTGTCCAGATTGTCTGACACACATCGTGCGAAAGTGGCAATATCGAGGCTCTCGATCATTTGGCGGTGATCGAGCAATTCTGAGGCTCCGCCAATATTGTTGGAGACAACAGGCAAAGCCCGTGCCATGGCTTCAATCACCACGCGCGGAAGGCCTTCCTGACGCGATGGCAAAATCAGCATATCGGCTCCATCCATGGCGTCCCATACAGCTTTTCCGGCTTTGAGCTGGCCAACGAAATGGACATGATCGGCAACACCCAGCTCTTTAGCCCGGGATTCAAAGGCCTCTCGCATCGGGCCATCGCCGATCAGATGCAAATGAATATCCCGCCCCTGTTTTTTGAACTCTGCCATCATGCCAAGGGAAATATCATGGCCTTTATACCAGTTTTGCATCATCGCCACTTGGATCAGATGATGGGATTGTTTGGTAAAATTCTCAGCC
>JAOXSG010000173.1 GCA_025800105.1 Cohaesibacter sp.
AAGTGACTATCATTGTATACACCAATACACCAAGGAGGCCCTATTAGGGGTTATCGGGATACGGGATATTTAGATAAAAAATTATAGGGATACGGGATATTTTGGGGAAAAATTAACGGGATACGGGATATTTAAAAAATAGATTCCGGGATATCAAACAATAAAGTTGTCATTTTTTAAAAGAATAAAATAGGTTCATTGATCAATATAGCAAAAAGTGAAAAAATACTTGCAAATGCGATTGTTTGTATATAGGCAATATCCACCAATATCGGCCCATCCAGATAGTTTGTGCGAGAAACCCTCCCTCCCCCTCTCCCTCAGGGCTCTTTCCATTTCCCGCCACTTTCGCTCGCGCGGAGTTTTTATCAGAGTTTAAAAGTGTACAGGTGAAATAGCTGTTGTGATACACAATACAAACATTGCTTTCTTGCTCATTCAAAGACAATAATTCCATCATTTAATTTAAAGGGAGGGTTTCACGATTCAGCGCATTTGCGTGAATCAAAATTCTTTTCTTTGCCTTTGCACGCTGTGACTAGAACGCAGGCAACCTCATTAAATTGCATCGTTAATGAACAAATCGGAAG
>JAOXSG010000180.1 GCA_025800105.1 Cohaesibacter sp.
GGCTACAGCCATAAAAAATAAAACTGCTTTGACTCTCACAATAAAACATTCTAATCTCAGAGGAAATGATGAATTGATGCTTACAAAAACACAAATTGGCAAAATACGAAAATCATTAGGCAATGGAACAGGAACTGACATAAAAATAAGTAAAACACAAATCAGAAAAGTAGCAAAGGTTGGTGGAAATCTGTTTTCATCACTTGCAACGCTTGGAGCAAAAGTATTGCCTTACGCTGTAAAAGGAAAGCTGAAAAAAGAAAGCTGTTCCAGCATTGGCAACTGGTGCTGTTTCTGCACTTGGATCTTTAGGAATTGATAAGATTTTTGGTAAAGAAATTGACATTCCCAAAAAATTCTTTCCAATGTTACCTTATATTGTAAATGAATTAACAAAATCTCAAATAGATCAAATCAATGAAGTCAGTCAAACAGGTGGTAAATTAGTCTTGAAACCAACAAGAAAACAAGTAGAAGGATGATTTTTGGGTACTCTTGCTTCAATTGGAATTCCAATGGCAATTAGCTTAGTATCAAAAATGTTAGGTGGGGGTCTCCAAGTTGATAAAGCACCATCGACAAAAAAAAATGAGTAATGTTTATGTACCTCAAGATGGAGGACAGTATCCATTGTACCCACCACCTTTTTATGGAAATTGGAACAATACTATTGGAATGGGAAAGAAAACTGGAAAAGATAAAAAAAAAACTCTGGGAAAAGGATTGCAGTTAGGAAAAAACAGCCCGTTCAACGCAATTCCGATTCTGGGAGACATTTTGTA
>JAOXSG010000186.1 GCA_025800105.1 Cohaesibacter sp.
GCACTGACAATCGGCGCGCTGACATCTTCAGCCAGCGCAATGCCTTTTTGCGCCATCATCGGACGAATGGCAACAAGACCGGCCCGCAATTTTGTCAATTCATCCTTGTTCAGAAGTGCAAGGCCATCTGCAACATTGCGCACAACCCCTTGTACCAGATCCTGCCGTGTTTCCAGATCGCGAAACTCGATCCAGTCGCGGCAGATTTGCGGCGCATTCTCATCACCGGCTTTCAGGATGGCAGCATCGCTTTTGCCAAAATTTAAACTGCGTTGGCATCCGCTCTCATAAGCGCCAAAGAGATGATCATGAACCACAGAGCGATTGAAGAAAGGCTGGGCAATCAGCAGAGCGGCCATAAAAAGAGCTGCTGGAATCGCCGTCCAGATAAAGACATAAGACCCGTAATAACCGGGTCTGGAATGTAGGGTGGAGACCTCGCCATCGACAGCGCCAATCGCGCGCGAACGACCAAGGATGGCACCAGTCAAGGCCACAATGAAAATGACAGCCAAAAGCCAAAGAGGGCTCATAGCGACCTTCCTCTATGCTCTGCGGGGATCGCGCGGTTAAGAAAAATCTCTCCATTCAAACCAAAAGAGGCAAAAGCCTCAAAAGGGAG
>JAOXSG010000197.1 GCA_025800105.1 Cohaesibacter sp.
CGCTCCGGATGACACCCTTTAATTTGCTTCCAGTGCATGGTCTGATTCCATGCTACGCGCCTAAGCCTTGCCTGAACGATCATTCCATCTATCCCATTCAAAAGATCGGCATCTTTATCGTCAAGTAGCACATCCATCAACAAAGCGAGTGCAATGACTTTGTTGCTTGCGGCACCATTCACCGCCAAACACATTTGCCCCAAGGAATCTAAAACCACTGCCTGGCAACACAAGGGCAGTGCCCCGAACTCTTCACCCTATCTGGATCAAAGGCATCCTTTGCGCCATTTGCAATGTCTTGTTTCAATTTTCTATTCTGCTGTATTTGCGCCTTCACAATGTTTTTTTTACGTCGTGTTTGTATCATTTCTGAAAGGCAGCAGCGACCCCCCTCCCTCCCACACTTGCATATCCAAGGTTTTGCATCCCTGAAGCATTTTCCACATCTTGCATCCCTCAAGCATCTCCAGCATGCAAAGTTCAAAGTCTTTGTTACCTTCAATTGTTACCCGTGCTTTTTTCAGAATTCGTACACCAATGGCACACTGCTGATGAGAGCCTTCCCCTGCCGGTTTTCATTTGCAGCTCCTAAAGCCGGCCACAACACACTGGTGCTTTCTGGCAATGGTGGCAGCTGAAGATAGTCACCAGACAAAAGCAGCACCGGCATTCTGCCGAAAAGTTCGTTCATTCATAGCTCATCTACCCTCAATCCGTGTTCCCTTGCACGGCCATGAGTATGTCTTACAGCATTTGCGTGCAACATAGTAGCCGGCATCTGGGAAACTTCGTCAAATGCCAGCTGCCGGACCGGTAATTTTTACTATCTTTGTTTTTGTTTTACCTTTAAGCCCCACATGTTCGACTTTCACGGAGCTAGTTGCATTCAGACCGGTGCTGTTATGAATGGTGCGGCCTCCAAATAAACCTGCACTAGCATTGCTTGGACATTGTCTTCCAAATCCCCCGCGGCCAAAAAACACATTCAATCAAGGGCTTGATGGCTCTTAACACGGTGTGTGTCTTGCCGCCTAGAAACATCACCTGTAAGTTTTCACCATCCCATGACGATGGCAACAATTCACTGCCCTCATGTTTGGACCACATTCTCTGCAACTGCCTCGCAACCGAGGAAACTGCATCAATCTGTTCATCATTCAAGGCCTGGCCAACAAAAT
>JAOXSG010000198.1 GCA_025800105.1 Cohaesibacter sp.
CATGCAGCTCTGTCAGCCGACCGAGCAGAACGCCTCCTGGATTTTGTCCATTTTATCCCACTTCCACGCGTCCCTCGCCGTCCAGCCTCGGGCAAATGAAAGCCACATAATGTCCGAAGATCGCTGCCAAAAATCGTTGAGTTTGCTTGGTTCTAACGCCCTGAAGTGCCGCCGCGAATTTTCACATTCGATACCAAAGCGGCATCGTCACAGGATGTCGAAAAAGTGGTCGATCATAACGCCCGTGATCAAATTCGAATTAATGACGAAGCGACGAAATTGGCCCTTGCCATCTCCCCCAGCGCAGAAATATTTTCCGGTCATTTTGCACTGAGCTCAGAAAATTTTTAAACTTTTAGATGTCAGAGGAAAAGAAACTTACATCAGAGCAAGAATTATGCCTTTGGGCTGGCGATGCAGGACATAATTTCTGTATGAGGCGATGCCGGAACGGTGCGCTGGGGGAGATGGCAAGGGTCAATTTTGTCGCTTTGTCATTAATTCGAATTGGATCACGGCCGTTATGATCGACCACTTTTTCGACAGCCTGTGACGATGCCGCTTTGGCATCGAATGTGAAAATTCGCGGCGGCAGTTCAGGTCGTTAGAACCAAGCAAATTCAACGATTTTTGGCACCATCTAATAATTAATAATTGTCTTCTAATAAGCACATGGCACCGGTCCGCTAATGGGCTTCGTGTGCTCGACAAAGAGTAGCCTTGGGTCAATTTAATAAAACTTTTACAAGTGTAGCT
>JAOXSG010000204.1 GCA_025800105.1 Cohaesibacter sp.
GGACGAAGCCCCGGCCCTGTGGCACCGTGTCGGACACCCACCACAGGTTACACACTTTAACAAAAACTGAGGCATCAAGTGCCAAAGTCATGACAGAAGATGTTCCTTGCCAAGGTGAAGCAACAGCTTGAAACAAAAAACCAAAAAGGACCCCAACCAAACATAGTTTCATCACCATGTGAATCATGACGTTGTGCAGGTACACATGACTGATCAGGTCATGCTTCCCCTTCCAAGGCATAGCTTCGTTGCACTGGGTTTGCCAAGGAAGGCCCAGTGCCCCTGCTGTAAAATGTTTTCCAGTGGTGACATGTCGAATGATTTTGTAATGAACTGCAATTCTTGTAAAAGAACTCCACAAGGACAAAATATTCCAATCAATAGTTTTTCAACAAGAAATTCATCATCCAGAACGGGTACAAGTTTTACTTCTTTTGAGAAGGTACACACACACACAGCAAAAAAAACAACATCATCATCATCATCATCATCATCATCATCATACATGACAACCAGCCACCAC
>JAOXSG010000207.1 GCA_025800105.1 Cohaesibacter sp.
TCAGAAAAACCAGCCGCTTCACCGGCCCCTTTCTCAATCGCGCACTCATAGCCAAGCTTTTGCAGATGTTTTGCAACAGAAGGCGTCATCCCAACGCGACATTCCCCTGCAAAAACCTCTTTAGGTGTTCCTATCTTCAAATCTTTCCTCCCTCAACAAACAAAGATATCTGCGTCTCGACAGCTTTGTTTTGCTGATGGTTTACTGAGAGCTCATGACTCTCATGTCGTCTTTTTGTTGGAGACAGAATAGATAAGAAAAATAAATTTATCAAATAGTCAAAAAATAAATAATTTTCAAAAATCCTGCAACGTTATGAAATCTATATCCTAATTTTTTCTTACCGCCTGTGGTAAAGTGAAAAGTGGACCTCATCACCAAAAGTCATTCAGGCATCATATGCAAAGCTTGAAATTTTGAAATAAAATGCAATATTATCAATATAATAAGATTATTTTGAAAATATAAGCTTGCCGTTTGGATGCCATTAATTGCAGAATTTCTGAAATTTGACACCTGTGATTGGTCCATTGACCTCAATTTTACCTTTTGATAAAAATTTTATCGGGAGGTAAAAATATGCTTTCACTTGAGACAGCTCTGACACTCGATGCGATCAGCGCAACCGAGCGCGCGGATTTGATGCACGCCGCCTGTATTGTGCGAGAAAAGCACTGGGGAACGGTGGTGACCTATTCGCGCAAGGTTTTTGTGCCTCTGACCAATATGTGCAGGGATAGTTGCGGCTATTGTACCTTTGTCAAACATCCCGATCACCCACAGGCCATGATCATGTCTCCGGAGCAAGTCCTTGCCACGGCACGGCAGGGGGAAGCGCGCGGATGCAAGGAATTGCTGTTCAGTCTGGGGGAAAAACCGGAGCGTCGCTATGAAAAAGCCCGCGCCGCTCTTGGTCTTCTGGGCTATGACAGCATGGTCGCCTATCTGGCTGATATGTGCCAGCTGGTGCTTCAGGAGACGAGTTTGCTCCCCCATGTCAATGCGGGCACGTTATCTGACGATGAGATAGACCAGCTGCGCCCCTATAGTGCCTCTATGGGCATGATGCTGGAGACCGTCAGCCGCCGTTTGACCCAAAAAGGCCAGGCCCATTATGCCTGCCCGGATAAAATGCCCGTGCAGCGCCTTCGCACATTGGAGAGAACCGGCCAAAAGCAGGTGCCCTTCACCACAGGTCTTTTGATTGGCATTGGGGAAACATGGCAAGAGCGAGTGCAAGCATTGGCCGCCATCAATGAAGCCCACAGACGCCATGGTCATATTCAGGAAGTCATCATCCAGAATTTCCAGACCAAGCCCGACATTGCAATGGCCAATCATCCAGAGCCAAGCCTGCAAGATATGTTGCAGACGCTGGCCGTTGCCCGGCTGATACTCTCGCCAGATATCAGCCTGCAAGCCCCCCCCAATCTGCACAAACGCCATGCCGATTATCTGGCGGCGGGGATCAATGACTGGGGCGGCATCTCGCCTGTAACGATTGATTTTATCAATCCCCAGCATAGCTGGCCAGAGATTGACGCTCTGGCTGCGTCCACCACAAAGGCGGGCTTGAGCTTGCAGGAGCGGCTGACCATTTATCCGCATTTCCTGCAAAATCACGATCTCTTTATGGACCCTTCCCTCGTTGCCCGCGCGCACGCCATGGCCCGAACCGACGGACTGGCCAAACATCAAGTTTCAGGAGATCTGGCATGACATCTTCCCCTCCCTTGTCCCCATCCGTGGAGCATATTGCCTTTTCCGGCTTGCGATCTTTGCGCGATTTGAACGGTGATATCAGCGCGTTAAGCGAAAAGATCCGTATCATTCTGGCCAAGGCCCTGGCTGGCAACGACATCAGCATAACAGACGGCATTGCCCTGTTTGAGTGTCATGGTGCGGATTGGGAGGCTGTGAAACGCACAGCCAATCATTTGTGCCAGCGCGTCCATAGGGATCGGGTCGGCTTTGTCGTCAACCGCAATATCAACTTCACCAATATTTGCTATATGGGGTGCAAATTTTGCGGTTTTGCCAAACGGACCGAGGAGAAGGGCGCGGAATTTTTATCCTTTGGGCAAATTGTAGCCCGCGCGCAAGAGGCATGGGAGCGCGGAGCAACAGAGGTCTGCATTCAGGGTGGCCTGCATCCAAAGCTCGAAGGCACCTATTACCGGGATTTGTGCAAGGCCATCAAATCTGCCCTGCCCGACATGCATATTCATGCCTTTTCTCCCTATGAAATCTGGTATGGCGCTGCCAAGAGGCGCATGTCTTATCAGGATTTTATTGCTGATTTGATGGAAGCAGGGCTTGGCTCCATGCCCGGCACGGCTGCGGAAATCCTCGATACCGAAATTCGCCAGCAACTGACCAAAAACAAACTCAGCACCGAAAAATGGGTCGAAATCATTCGGGCCGCCCATCAGGTCGGACTTCCAACCACTGCAACCATTATGTATGGCCATATTGATGCCCCAAAACACTGGGCGGCCCATCTGGCTCTGCTGCGTGACATACAAAAAGATACAGGCGGTTTCACGGAATTGGTGCCGCTGAGTTTTGTTCATTCCGAAAGCCCGCTTTACAGGCAAAATCCTGACAAGGTCCGCCCCGGCCCCAGCGCAATGGAAGTCGACAAAATGCATGCGGTGGCCCGCATCATGCTGCATGGCTGGATCGATAACATTCAGGTCTCATGGACCAAACTGGGACCGCAAAGAGCAAGGCAAATGTTGCAAGCCGGGGTCAATGACCTTGGCGGCACATTGATGAATGAAAGCATTTCCCGTTCTGCCGGATCGAAATTTGGCCAGGAAATCACCCCCCATGAAATGGTGCAGATCATTCGAGGGGCAGGACGGGTGCCCTATCAGCGCACCACCCTTTATGAGACCAAGGCCTGCTATGCCGACAGAGAGCCTGAAGAACAGGCGCCGCTGGTGGAGCGCAGTGTTGATCAGGATCTCAATTTCCTGCGCATGTTTCCCGATATTCGCACACAACAAAAAACAGCGAATGAAAGGGCGGGCTGATGTCATATGTGAGCGTAGAAAAGCCCAATATCCTGCTTCTGGCCGGAGGCGTGGGGGGCGCAAAAATGGCCGAAGGTCTGGCCGCCATTGAAGGCATCACTCTCTCTATCCTTGGCAATATTGCCGATGATCAGATTTTTCATGGCCTTTGGGTCTCACCCGATATCGACACGCTAACCTATAGCCTGTCAGGGCTGGTCAATCGCGATCAGGGTTGGGGCCTTGCCAATGAGGGCTCCAGAGCGCTTGACATGCTCAAGCAGCTTGGCAATGACACATGGATGTTTTTGGGAGACAGGGATTTTGGCCTTCATATCCATCGCTCAAATCGTCTCAAGCAGGGCTATAGCCGCTCGCAAATAACCAGCGAGATTGCCCATGCGCTAGGGATTGGCACTCCCCTAATCCTGCCAACCGATGATGTGGTACAAACCAGACTGAAAACAAAGGATGGCTGGATCCTGTTTCAGGATTATTTTGTGCGCCAGAAATGTGCGCCTGAAGTGCTGGATATTCATTTTGAGGGCGCGGATCAGGCGCACCCCACATCAAAGGCTTTGAAAGCCATTTCTGAGGCGGATCTGATTATAATCGCCCCGTCCAATCCGATCCTCAGCATTGCGCCAATTCTTTCCATCCCCGGCATTCGGGATGCCTTGACAGCAAGCAAGGCCACCATTCTTGCGCTCAGTCCCCTGATTGGCGGCAAACCGGTCAAGGGTCCGGCGGACAAGGTGATGAAAGCCATGGGGCTGGAGGCGTCTGCCACAGGCATTGCACGATATTATCGCGATCTGATCGACCAGATTGTCATTGATCATCAGGATCAGGCAAGCAAGGCCGAGATTGAAGCCATGGGGCTTGTCTGCTCTCTTGATGATATTTTGATGTGCACCCGGCAAGACAAGATCCGTCTGGCACATGCGCTCTTGGCCAATCATGCAGCCTTTAACGGCTTTTCATGCCCGGAGGCCGCGCAATGACAGATCAAGCCATAACAAATCCAGCTATGACAGATCAAAAGGCAGCTTGCAAAAATCTGCTTTTCCTTGTGCCGATGAAAGATCCAAATCAGGCGAAAAGCCGTTTGTCTGCGGTCCTCTCTGATGCAACCCGTCAGCGCCTTGCCTTGAGCCTCTATCGCCAGACTTTGCGCTTTCTAAGGGATTTTTGCGCCCACATGCATCATGCCTTTGCGTGTCTTGTTGTCACCAATTCCTATGATGTTGCTGATCTGGCCAATGGCTTTGGCATCAAGGCCTTGCAGCAAAGTGATGACAGCGGCCTCAATGGGGCTGTGGCTTTTGGATGTGACTGGGCCAAACAAAATGGCTATCGCTCCGTCTGCATTCTTCCCGCAGATCTGGCCGATCATGACCGGGGGGAATTTGTGCGCCTTCTTGATTGTGAGAGACCAGAGCGCTCTGTCATCATCTGTCCCTCGCAAGATCAGGGCACCAATGCCTTGCTGATCACCCCGCCTGACGCCCTGCCCCCTTGCTATGGCCCCCGCTCTTTTCATCGCCATCTGGGCGCGGCCAAAGAGGCTGGCCTTCATGCGGTGATTTTGCCACTGGAAGGCATATCCCACGATATTGACAGCGCAGAGGATCTGGCAGGTTCGATCTCCCCGACCCTTCATCGGGCGCTTGGCACAGATCATCCTGCCAGCATAAGAGGGGCACAAGGATGACGCTTGCCCCTTCCCTTCCATCCCCTTTTGCCCTTCAGATTGCCCCCGTTCCCGCCATTCCAGAGATTGTGGCGGGCGACGATCTTGGCGCAATCCTTGCCGATTGTTTGCAAGCCTCGGGCCTGTCCTTGCGAGATGGGGACATTCTGAGCTCGGCGCACAAGATTGTTTCCAAGGCCGAAGGCGCTGTCGTCAAAATGGCCGATGTCACACCGGGAGAAGAGGCGCGTCGCTATGCGCAAGAGCTGAATAAGGATCCGCGAAAAGTTGAAGTGATCCTCTCCCAAAGCAAGCGCGTCATTCGCTCTTTCAAACGGCCCGGCCAGAATGAAGGCACCATGATTTGCGAGCATCGCCTTGGCTTCATTTCAGCCAATGCCGCGGTTGATGAATCCAATATCGGCGAAGAGGGAAGCCTCATTCTGTTGCCCGATGATCCCGATGCCAGTGCCCGGCGCATTTGCGCTTCTCTCGCAAAGCATTTCAACGCCCGGATCGGCTTTGCCATCACCGACACATTTGGCCGCCCATGGCGCATCGGTCAGCTCAATGTTGCGATTGGTCTGGCGGGGCTTCCGGCCACCATTCGCGAGCAAGGCAATCTCGATGCCCATGGCCGCCTTCTCAGTGTCACCGAGCCTGCCTTTGCCGACGAGTTGGCGGCGGCATCGGGCCTTGTCATCCGCAAAGCCGCCCAAACACCCGTGGTTCTGTTTCGCGGGCTGGACTGGCAGCAAACCGAGAGTTCCGCGCAAGAGCTGTTGCGCCCCAATAAGGAGAATATGTTCAAATGACAATTGCAATCATTGGCGGCACAGGCCCGCAAGGACAAGGCCTTGCCTTACGCTTTGCCCGAGCTGGGATCGCTGTTGCCCTTGGCTCGCGCGATGGGGATCGCGGAGCCGAAATTGCCGCCTCTCTGATGGAGAAACTACCGCAAGGATCGGCTAAGATCATCGGGTTGGACAATATATCTGCCACAGAGGCGGCAGATGAAATGGTGGTGCTGGCTGTGCCTTTCTCTGCGCATAATGCGACGCTGGAAAGCCTGAAACCCCATCTGGCAGGCAAAATTCTGGTCGATATTGTGGTGCCGCTTTCCCCCAATGATCCAAAATTGGTGGAGATGCCGCCCCAAGGCTCTGCCACAGAGGCCGCGCAAGACTTGCTGGGCGCGGATATTCCCGTCATTGGGGCTTTGCATAATGTCTCTGCCACCACGCTCAACACTCTCGATTGGCCAATCAATTGCGACATTTTGATTTGCGGCAATTCCCTTGAAGCGCGCAAGAAAGTCATGGCTCTGGTCTCCAAACTAGATGTGCAAACCTATAATGCCGGCAATGCCCAGGCCGCCCGCTGTATCGAGGCCATTACGCCCATTCTGATCCGTCAGAATATCTCCAAAGCCGTTCCCTTTTCTCACGCTGGTATCAAGATCTGGGCGCCAGACCATTGAAGGCTGGCTAAGGGCTGGCTGATGGCTCCCTCAAACAATCACCTTGCATCAATTCGCACCCCGAACGGGGGCACAGACAATCCCACAGGAGGATCTCATGGAATTTGGAATTTGTTTTAAAGGCTTTGTCGAGCCGGACCGCGCCCGTGCTTTGGTTCGTCAGGCCGAGAATGCAGGCTTTGCCTATTGCTGGTTTTATGACAGTCATATTCTGTGGCGCGAAAGCTATGTGGCCATGGCCATGTGTATGGAACACACCAAAACCATGCGCTTTGGCCCTTGTGTCACCAATCCCAACACCCGCGACTGGTCGCACGCGGCCAGCCTGTTTGGCTCTTTGGCCAAACAATCCAATGGCCGGTTTGATATTGGACTGGGACGCGGCGACAGTGCCGTGCGTGTGATGGGCAAAAAGCCTGCGCCTTTGAAACGCCTTGAAGAATTTACCCATGTGGTCAAAGCCCTTATTCGCGGCGATGAAGCGCAATATGGCGAATGCCCAGAGCCAGTGAAATTTCCCTGGGCGGATGGCTATGAATTGCCGGTTTGGGTTGCCGCTTACGGCCCCAAAGCGCTGGCCTCTGCCGGTCGTGTGGGCGATGGCCTGATATTGCAGATTGCCGAACCGGCAATTTGTAAATGGTTGGGGGATCAGGCAAAGGCGGCAGGCGAAGCCGAAGGCCGTGACATGTCCAATTTCCGCATTCAGGCGGCGGCTCCTGCCTGGACCGGATCGCGCGAAGAGGGACGCGCAGCGACCAAATGGTTCCCGGCGATGGTGGGCAATCATGTGGCCGATATTGTCGAGAAATATGGCACCGAACGCGAGGATATCCCTTCCTCTCTGACGTCCTATATCAAGGATCGTCAAGGCTATGACTATTCCAAGCATGGTCAAAGCTCAAACCCCTATCTCGATTTCATCACAGATGACGTCATTGACAGTTTCTGTGTTCTGGGGGAAGTGGATGAGCATATCAGCAAGCTCAATGAACTGAAAGCCGCTGGGGTGACCCAGTTCAATGTTTATCTCGATAGTGGCAATGAAGAGAAAATCATCGCTGATTATGGCGAGACAATCATTCCCGCTTTTGCCTAGAAAAACAGAAGCCATCTTTCCTGCATCAACAAAGGCCGGGCCGTTCAGTGCCCGGCCTTTTTGCCATCTGCGACCAGCGCTTGGGGGAGCAAAGCGCCATATGGATATTTCTGTGATTTTGAGACTTTGAATTTTACTCTTTATCTGCTATTGGCAACACCGATTTTGCAGCGCACATTTCTGGCAAGATCCAAGAGACTGAAAATATCGTATCATTGTTCGTAATTGAATATTTCCTTATGATCGACACTTGATCACTGGACCCTGGGAAATGCTTCGATCATTGCTTTTACGATTTTCGTGGTGTCACGATTGAAAAGAGAGACCTTCACACAATGGCAAGAGCCTCAAATTCCAAAGGCAAAACACGTATTCAGAAAGAAAAAACCGAGCAAATTCTGTCTGCCGCGCTGGATATTTTCTCTGCTTATGGATTTCGTGGATCAACCATTGATCAGGTGGCAGAAAAAGCGGGGATTTCAAAGCCAAATCTGCTTTATTATTTTGACAATAAGGAAGCGGTTCATGCCGAATTGATCAAGCGTCTTCTCTATATCTGGCTGGATCCTTTGAATCAGCTGGATGAAAATGGCGAACCGGTCGAAGAATTATGTGCCTATGTTCAGCGCAAACTGGAAATGGCCCGCGATTATCCGCGTGAGAGCCGTTTGTTTGCCAATGAAATTTTGCAAGGCGCCCCACGCATTGACAGTTTGATTTCCGGCACCATGAAGCTCATGGTGGATGAGAAAACATCTGTGATTGCCAGATGGATTGCTGAAGGCAAAATCAACGCGGTCGATCCTCATCATCTGTTATTCTCAATCTGGTCGACCACTCAGCATTATGCCGATTTTGATGTACAGGTGCGCACTCTGACCGGGCCAAAAGCCAAAAACCGTTTTGAAAGTGCCTCAACATATCTCGATTTTCTGTTCCGAAGTGCCCTAACGCCACGGCCTTAGATGTTTGAGACAAATTTTGATGATGTATCCTTTATCTCAGGAGGCCTGTTCTCTGATAGCGTTTTAAGGGTTGAATAATCATTTGGTCTCATGGGTCTCTCTGCTCTGTTTGTCAGGCATGTTGTGTGGCAAACCGGTTTGATCCGCGACAGATCGGATGCTGCGGCCATCAATCAGCACCCAACGTCGGATCATTGAAATGCTTTCCATCACTATAATCTGAGCTTTCCTGCGCAATGAACATACGGAGAGTCAACGATATTGGTGGGCCAATTTTGCATGCTGATCCACAATTCAAACCAGACTAATCAAAGGCGACCGATCTCGGTATTCAAAGATAGGCGCTTGATATTTTCTATGATTATTTTTGTTTTTAGCGGCCGATCTTGTCGCACAAACGGGACCATGCAATTGCAGCAGCAACCGCATACCGGCGCATGAAGTAAAACGGAATCGGTTTTGGTGAGGTAACCGGGAAATCCAGATTTCCTTTATCAATACCATGGACGGCATCTGCCGCCACTTTTCCAAGACTGGATGCCATGGCTACACCACGACCATTGAAGCCTAGTGCTGCCCAGATGCGATCACTGGAGCGTAGCAGCTGGGGATAATGGTTGCTGGTCATCGCAACATAGCCTCCCCAGTGGTAGGTCCATTTCACGCCGGACAATTGCGGATAGAGTTTCAGACTCTCCTTTTTCAGAACATCATATTGATGCTGTGTGCCACGCTGCGAATAATCTCCTCGTCCGCCCATCACAAAACTGTTGTTCGGGCCTTTTCGGAAATAGAGCAAAAGCCGTCTGGTGTCTGATGCGGCATGCCCTTGCGGGAAAATGCTGTTCAAGACATGATCTGGTAAAGGTTCCGTCGCAACCTGAATGGAGCGGATCGGAACAATAGTGCGTCCAATCGCTCCTGATGCAGGATCCGAATATCCATTGGTGCAGATCAGAACCTTGAGGGCACGCAATCTGCCTTTTGATGTCGTGATATCAATACCATCCTTGTCTTCCTGTATGTTTTGTACCCGACTATTTGCAAAGATCAGGGCGCCAGCAATTTTAGCGGCTTGCGCCAGTCCTAGAGCATAATTGAGGGGATGCAAACTTCCTCCGCGACGATCTATCATCCCACCCAAATAGGTGTCTGTGCCCAACAAATGAGCCGTTTCATCTCGATCAAGCATTTCTAAAGGAGCGCCAGATTTTTGCCATTGCCTGCATCTCTTGCTCACTGTCATTCTGGCGGCTTCACTATGAATTGGCTGGATCCATCCCAACTGAGAAGCATTACAATCAATCTGGTTCCGTTTGATCAGATCAAACACAAAATCAGCAGCGCCGCCCGACATGCGCACCATGCGTTCACCCATCTCAGACCCGAACTGTCGTCTGATTTCGTCAGGATCTTCCTTCAGTCCCGGTACAAGTTGACCGCCATTTCGGCCCGAAGCTCCCCAGCCCGGAGTTTCTGCCTCCAAGACATAGACATCATGCCCCCTTTCTGCCAGATGTAAGGCAGCAGAAAGGCCTGCAAATCCGCCACCGACAATCGCAATCTCGCAGTCATGATCTCCATCTAACTGTGGGAAAGGATCAAAGGATTTTGCGGTTGCGGTCCAAAGGGATTTCGAGAGGAAGCCGGGCTCATTGGCAATCATTTGTTCGGTCATTGGCATATCTCTTAATTTTCGATGCGACTGGCATGTCTCAAGCTAGGCTAAATTCATGAGTCCTGAGCCTAGTAAACTGCTGGTGTGACAATCCACAAGGCCTCGGTCGTCTCTGCACCCTCACACCAAAAACGGATAAGTGCAGTGGCCGGAAATGCAAAGCTGTCATCAGGTTTTAACAATATTGTACGGCCATCAATTTCCAGACCAAGACAGCCCTGTAATACAGTGCCGCATTTGGCGCCGGTTTCATGCCGATAGGGGATATCGCCCGTCGACCCACCTGGTTGAATAATCAGGCGCATCATTTGAATGTCTGCAATATTATCAGGCGTCATGAGTTCTTTGCGCATACCTTTTGCGCCTAGATCCAGTACACGGCGCTGATGGGGGCGCACGATATATTGCTCCTGTGGATTGCCGCCGGGATCAAACAGCCAGCTAACAGGCATCTCTAAGGCTGCACAAATTGCACTTAGTGAATTTACGGAAGGCATCGTTAAGCCGCGCTCTATCTGAGAAAGCAGGCCGATTGATACCTGGGCACGATCGGCCAACACTTGTAGAGACAGACCCCGCACCTTTCTTCGTTGTCGCAATCGTGCGCCGATCGTATCACCCTCTGTATCGTTCGTCTTTTGGCCTTGCGCTGTATTTTTTTCAGATCGTGACATATCGAACCCTTTTGGCAACTTTGTATTTTTGTTTTCCAGAATTTTTGGACATAGCGTTGACAAATCTCAATTTCTTCATCCATTATGAAATAATCATCATAAAATTTCAATAAAAGAGAAAAAAATAATAAAATCCCTCATTTCATCTTTCAGGAGAAACTATCAAAATGAGATCGAACCGCTTTATCCCAACTCGTCGTACGCTACTTGGTTTTGGCGCTGCGGCCCTAGTTACAGCCTCAATGGCTTTCACACCTGTACAGGCCCAGTCCCCTACTTATAAGGTAGGTTCAACGCCGACTGGTGTTCCTTTCACTTTCTTGAATGTCAAAACAAAGAATATTCAAGGTGTTATGGTCGATGTCATCAACACAATTGGTGAGAAGGAAGGGTTTTCTACCGATGTGCAAGCAACCCAATGGTCAGCCCTAATTCCATCTCTAACCAAAGACAAGATCGATATTATTTCTGCTGCGATGTATGCAACACCCGAAAGGGCAAAAGTTGTCGATTTCACCGATACTGTCTATTCCTATGGTGAAGGCTTGTTTGTTACCAAAGAAGATATATCAGCCTATAAAACACCACAGGATCTGAAAGGCAAAACTGTCGGCATTCAGGTAGGTACAGCCTATGTCAAGCCCATGAAAGCGCTTGATGTCTTTAAGGAAATCAAGATTTATGACAGCATTGCCGATATTATGCGTGATGTTGAGTTGGGCCGTCTTGATGCTGGCTTTGGCGATTTGCCGATTGTCGGCTATCAGCTCTCCCGGGATGAGAAGAGCAAGTTACGGCTTGTCAAAACCTATGAATCGCAAGTGGTTGGCCATATCGCTATGTCGGTCAAACCAGGCAATGATGCTCTCTTGGCCAAACTCAATAGCGGCATTGCCAAGATTAAATCGTCCGGTGAACTTGACAAAATTTTGGTCAAGTGGGGTCTGAAATAGGTCTCCCTGTTATGATTAGAACGGCACGGAAGGTCCCTTTCCGTGTCATCCTTTTAGTAAGAAAATGATACGAGAATGATTATGTCCGAGGTTCTCTCACGTGCCGGTGACTATATGCCTGTTCTTTTGGAAGGCGTCTGGATAACCATTGCTGTTACGGTTCTGTCTTTACTTTTGAGTACGGTACTGGGGCTCTTTTGGGCAATTTTGGGTTGGACTAAAATACGCGCCTTTCAGATTATCAGTCGGACCTTCATCACGTTGATACGCGGCATTCCGATCATTGTTCAGCTTTTCTATATCTATTTTGTGATGCCTGATATTGGCATCAATCTGACGGCGTTTCAGGCTGGGGTTATCGGGATGGGCATTGCCTATTCGGCCTATCAGGCAGAGAATTTCCGTGCTGGCATTGAGGCTATTGACCGAGGCCAGATTGAAGCAGCTCAATCTATCGGAATGAGCGATAGCATGATCATGTGGCGTGTTATCTTGCCTCAAGCCTTCCGTATTGCCTTGCCGCCTTATGGCAATACCATGATTATGATGTTGAAAGACAGTTCATTGGTTTCCACCATAACCGTGACCGAGCTGACCCGTCAGGGGCAATTGGTTGCGGCTTCGACTTTTGACAACATGACCGTCTTCACACTGGTTGCGCTCATGTATCTGGTTATGGCACTGCCTCTCACATACTTGGCTCGTCAACTCGAAAAAAGGTACAAGAAATCATGATTGAGGTCAGTGATATCCATAAGAGCTATGGTCAAGTCGAGGTTATTCGCGGGATCAGCTTCAATGTCAATCCAGGTGAGGTTGTCTGTATTATTGGTCCGTCGGGTTCCGGTAAATCAACGATTTTGCGCTGTTTAAACGGCTTGGAGACCTATCAACAAGGTGATATTCACATTGATGGCAGGCGGGTTGATCCGGAAGACAGGTCTATCAAGGATATACGTTTGCGGGTATCTATGGTATTTCAGCGCTTCAATCTGTTTCCGCACCGTACAGCTCTGGAAAATGTTATGGAAGGCCCCATCTATGTCATGGGTATCGATCCGCATGAAGCGCGTGAGCGGGCAACAAACTATCTGGAAAAGGTTGGCCTCGCCGATAAACTTGATAGCTATCCTGCCAACCTGTCTGGCGGTCAGCAACAGCGCGTTGCCATAGCCAGAGCACTTGCGATGCAACCCGAAGCAATTCTGTTTGATGAGCCCACATCTGCCCTTGATCCTGAACTGGTCGGCGATGTTCTTGAAGTCATGCGCCAATTGGCAGATGAAGGCATGACGATGGTCGTGGTAACCCATGAAATGGGTTTTGCGCGCGAAGTTGCTGATCGTGTTCTGTTTCTTGAAGGTGGCGTAATTGTTGAGCAAGGGCCTGCAAAGGACGTACTTAGCAATCCTCAGGAAGCAAGAACTCAGAGTTTTCTGCGAAGAGTGCTAAGGCCATTGGTCTAACAGCTTGCTTTATACCTTTGCAAAAGAGCAAATTGGCCGGAATTTCTGATTTTGGCTAATTTGCTGACTTGTTTTATCTCTTGTGGCCCGGCATGCAAAATTGCTCCGCAAGTGCGAAGGTCACCATAAAAATAGAACCAAGCTCTGATCCTCCTATCCTCAAGGCTCAACCATAGCCAGAATGCCATGTGAGTTACTCCCGGAAAACTGGACAGTGACATAAGCTATAAAATTTGATCAGCTGATCTTCGACGAAAAAGAGACCAGGAATGTTGAAGCGAAAAAATCCTTCCCTGGATTTCAAGGCCAGAGTTGCGCTTAATACCAACGGCATGAAAGGCGAAGAGACCGGTTCAGGGCATCACCATTCCGCCATCTACGTAGAGAGTTTGTCCCGTCATGAAGCGGGACCAGTCAGATGCAAGAAACAAAACAGGTCCGGTAACATCTTCTGGTGTCGCAATACGTCCGAGAGGTGTTTGGGCAATGATTGCTTCCTTGACCTCTTCTTTCGTGTTGCGGCTGGCATTTGTCGGGCTGACCAAACCGGGTGCAACGCAATTCACCCGCACACCCAGCGGCCCCAATTCCATCGCCAGATTTTTGGAAAAACCGACCAATGCAGCTTTCGCCGTGGTGTAGTCGTGATAAGGCACGGCAGGACGAGAGATCAGGTTTGTCGCAATATTGACGATTGAGCCATTCGCACGGCTCAACATAGACGGTAAAACCGCTTGCGCCAGCCCATGCGTTGCTTTTACAGCACCATCAATCTGGTTCTGATAGTCGGACCAATCCAGTTGCCAGTGCATTTTGCGGGCTTCCGGATCAAAACTATAGGGGCGAAAAGCATTATTGATTAAGACGTCAATACGACCAAATTCATCCATGATCTGCTCAATCATGCAATCAACCGCCGCTCTATCAGTAACATCCGCCTGTATCGATATCGCGTCTGCGCCGGACGCCTTGCAGCAAGCAACTGTCTCATCGGCTGCTGCTTCATTTTGCAGATAATTGATGATGACGTCTGCATTTTCAGCTGCAAATGCTTTTGCAATAGCTGCACCGATGCCACGACTGGCACCGGTGACAAGCACTATTTTACTGGAAAAATCCATGAGGTTTACTCAGGGATCAGATCGGATTTGATCACTTTGCTCATATCCAGCTTGGATTTGATGAGCTTGTGAACCAGATAGGCATCTGCACCTTGTTGCAGAACTTCCAGGTCAAAATGACCAAGGCCCTTGACTTTGGTGGTTTCTGACTGCGCAGAAATGTTTCTGATCTTGATGATTTCGAGATTGACGTCCTCGTTGCGTCCATTGATGGAATGCTTGATGGCCAGTTTGGCAGCTTCCTCAGGCTCAGCAATCATCCAGGCAGCACTGTCACGATAGGCTTTCAGGAAACGGCGTAGCAAAGGCTTGTTCTTGTTGTAATAATCTTGGGTTACAACAAACATGTCACTTGGCACATTCAGGCTATCCTTGACCTCAAGCACATCCACCTCGCCAAGACCTTTGAGTTTGCCAACGTAAAGGCCTGTATCGGTTGCAGCGGTTGCATCGACCTGCCCCTGAATAACCGGAGCAAAATTCAGCAAGCCTGTGACCTGAATGTTCACGTCAGACTCACTCAAACCTATCTGATGCAAAAGGAAGAGCAGATTCTGTCTGGTACCGCTGTTCAGGCTGTAAACGCCGATGGTCTTACCCTTCAAATCCGCTGCACTTTTGATGTTGCGGCCTTTAGGGGCTACGACATTGAAGACATTTTGCGGATAAATATTGTAGATAGCGACCAGCTTCTCGCCTTTGTCGAGTGCCTGATAAAAGGCTGATGGATCGGTGAAGGCAATATCTGCAGAACCGG
Source organism: Cohaesibacter sp. (assembly GCA_025800105.1). GTDB lineage: Bacteria > Pseudomonadota > Alphaproteobacteria > Rhizobiales > Cohaesibacteraceae > Cohaesibacter. The sequence goes on from JAOXSG010000207.1 coordinate 14,904, forward strand.
AGAGCATATTGACGATAGCCGAACCACCACCGGTGCCTGGCACATATCCAAGGTCGATACCTTCTTTCTTGAAGAACCCTTTGTCTGGCTCTGCCAGGATGTTGGTGATTTCGCTGATTGCAGCGCCCCATCCGGCAATCGTGACCTTATCCATATCTTCTGCCATTGCGCTGGGTGTAGCCATCGCAATGCAGGCAAAGGCCGCGATGTTGCGGAAAATATGGGACAATTTCATACTATTTTTCCTTTCGACCACCGGCGTAGCAGCCAGCGTTCAAATATTAGAGTGAGTTGATAAAAAAGTAGCCCGATTGATGTGATGATGATCAAAAGGGCAAAAATCAGTGTTGAATCCATCATGCCTTGAGCTGCAATTATGCTGGCTCCAAGTCCGTCTCGGCCGGTAATGAATTCTCCCACGACGGCGCCCACCAGAGCCAGAACGATCGCAACACGAACCCCGGCCATGATGACTGGAAGCCCCGAAGGAATTTTCAGGCGGATCAGTGTTTGCCAGCGATTGGCACCAAGCATGCGGAACAATTGTCGTTTTTCTGCGGAAACTTCTTGCAGACCCGTCATGGTATTTTCCAAAAGTGGGAAAAAACAGATCAGGGCAGTGATGACGACAGTCGGCTTCATGCCAAAGCCGAACCAGATGATGAAAATTGGCGCGAGTGCAAGTTTGGGCACGACCTGCATGGCCAGAATGTAAGGCCAAACTATTTTGCGAAGCGGTTCACATTCTGCCAACACGACACCGCTCGCAAATCCGATGAAGCAGCCCAAAAGAAATCCGAGAAGAGTTGTGGCTCCCGTGATCCAGATATGTGGCCATAAATAGCCTGATATCAAACCATTCCATAATGCAGAGGCAACGTCAGAAGGAGGCGGGACGACCAAAGCCGAAAGGTTGGTGGCACGAACGACCCATTCCCAGCCGAAGAGGAGCATCAAGAGCAATAAAATGGAGAGGAGGCGATGTCGTATCACGTCTGTTTACTACTTTACTTCACAACCTGCCGGGACATTGCTGAACGAATGGTTTGGCAAATATCCGAAAACTGCTTGCCATAGCGGCAAGCTGCACTGCGAGGCCGTTGAATGTCAATCTCAATATTGAGAGAAATTCTGCCTTTATCCATCATTGCTACACGGTCCCCAAGATAGACGGCTTCGGCAATATCGTGGGTCACAAACAACACCGTAGTGTCCCGCGATGCAACCAAGTCAAGCAGATCATCCTGCAACTCTTCTCGGGTAATGGCATCCAGTGCTGCAAATGGCTCATCCATTAACAAGGCTGGGGGAGAGGTGATCAGGGCTCTTGCAAGAGCGGTACGGCTCTGCTGTCCACCGGACAATTGTGCCGGGAAACGATCTGCAAGATCTGCGATACCAACCAGATGAAGCAATTCATGGGCAGACTGCCTGTCTGTTTCATTGACTTTGCGATGCAGCGAAATCGGCAACAGCACATTATCCATAACGGATAGCCAGTCCAAAAGCGCAGGATTTTGGAAAACGAAGCCAATTTTTTGCGAGGGACCTGCAACAGGGGCCGCCTCAATATGAATCTGGCCCTCAGAGGGAAGCAGAAGTCCTGCGGCCAGTTTGAGCAAAGTGGTTTTGCCACAGCCACTGCGCCCCACCAGACAATGAAAGGATCCTGAAGGTATATGCCAATCAATACCGGACAATATCTTGTCACCGCCAGAGAAAGAATAGCCGACTTGATCAATTGTGAAAAAATCTCTGTTAATCGACATAAGACGCCAACCTGTCTGCTGCACTTTCTGCTCTTGCATCAATTTCAGTGATTGTTACCAGATCAAGAAGGTTGAAACGACCATCATGATGCCATCCTGCTTCCGGGCTGCTCATATCTCCCAAACCACAAATCCGTGTCACACCGGCTGCTCCCAAAGGCCCCGCCAAATCAAACAGCCTTTCGGGCGAAGCTGCTATGCCCACGGTCTGCAAAAGCGACTTGAAGGGGGCAACGATATTTGGCACATCTTGCAAGCTGTTGACACCAATGACGCGAATTGTGCGGTTCAAACTGCTGGGCAAAAAGCCTTGATCAGCTTGCTGAAAGGATACAGTCCAAAGACCGGCAGCCTCGCCAAATATCTTTCCAGACGGTGTTAATTCTTCGTTGGAGCGCCAGTTTGCAAGACGTCCAGCCTCTTCGATATCGAGCGCACGGCGAGGATATTTTGCTTCAAATACGCTAAGGTCATGTGCCAGATATTGGGCAAATCGCTCCGGTGAAACAGAGCCACCTTGCTCAACGAACATCATTTGCGGCGAATAGCAGCCTTGCTGATCATACCGGACAATATCATAGGCCGCCAATCGCGCAGTTGATCTTGCCTTGTTTGCGCTAAGGGCCTGTGTTCCAACCATAGAGAAACTGACTTTATGACCATAGGCCAGAAAGCGCTTGCTGACAGGAATACGTTGGCGAATGGATTGTAGCGATTCATTGTTGCCATATCCCAGAACAAGATCAGCCTGTTTGACCAAGGCAGTCTCGCGCTCTATATCGCCCCCTTGCCACCAGATGACCGCAAGGCAGTCCGTCAATGCTGGTTCAACCTCGGCAAGAAGTTGGGCAAACCATCCTGCAAATAAAGGCTCAGCAGTGGAAACCTTGCCTATGGTGCCGGATTTGACCAAAAGGCTTGAAATCAGACTCCAGAGTGGCAGGCCCGGGACATTACCAGCCCAGATATGGGCCGACAGATCCGGGCCGAAAGCACGGCCAAATCCGCCCTTAATCAATGGTTGAAACCCGTCAAGAATGGACGGATTGGCAAAATCCTCGGCCAGAAAACGCTTGAGCTGAGGCTTGCGGAACGTTTTGAGATATCCTGTCAGCCCAAGAGCCACCATTTCAGGCGCATATCCTGTGACAACAGGCAGCAGCTCTTCCATCTTGCGGCGATTGGGATCATTTCGATCGAGTAAACGGGCAATGGTACGATCGATGGCATCAACGATTTGATCAAGCGGCAATGACTTGAGCTGTTTTTTGGATTGTCTCGCAACATGGGAGGCCAAATCAGCAATCTGCTCACTGTTCAGATGCGGAAGTTGGACCGTGAGGGAATGCCCATTTGCGCGATAGGTTTGAGAAATCCATTCTATTGCATCCGCATCCAGACCCGCGAGATATCCTGCTTTTTCAGATCTATCACTCATGCTGAACCGGCAGCTTTCAGGAATTCATCAACAGCCAATGAGCACCCTTGTGCTTGCGTACCCTCTGCCCGCCCCAGAAGCAGGAAGCCATCATCTGTTTCAATTCCCACATCTTCGGTGAGAATGGTGACTGCACTGTTGAAATTGGCGAGATCTGTATGGGCCAGAATGCCTTTTTCACCCTTTGGCACAGACATTCCGCTCAGCGGGTTGACAACTTGGGTCCGGATCCAGCCTGGACCTGACTTAACGCTTGGGCAGGCTTCATTGCCGTTGTCATAAAATTGCGTGCCCAACTCGGTCATGCCATACATGTTTATGCAACGGCTGCGTGGCATGCCGAATGTGCTACTCAGGGCATCATAAAATTCATCCAGATCCAATTCTCGCGATTGTCCCTTGAAGCCGCCCGTATCGAATATCAGACTTTCTTCCGGCAGCTTTACTGTCAGCCCTTGCCGCTTGAACTCATCAAGCACATGAACCAGACTGAAGCTGGCTCCGAGCAATGCGTAAGGTGTACCTGTTGCTTCAGCTTGGCGCAGCTCGGAAATCAGGCGGTCAAAATTTATCGATCCGTCAGTGATCAAATGACCACTGCCTGGGCTGCCAAAATCTGAAACCGCGAGGTTCAGATAATGGGCAAGCGAGGAATTGGGCATTACTTCAGGAGTAGGAAAGAGAATGCCCATATCTATTCTCTTCTTGCCCTGCATGACACGTGCTGCAAAGTTTTGCCGCATGGATGCATCATAGACCCGCAGGGTCGAATGATAGTTTTTTCCTCGAATTCCGCCCTGTGTTGTTCCACTCGTCATGAAAATGGCGGCTGCATCTGCGGGTGCGCAACATGTTAAATCCAGTGTTTTGAATGCATTGATTGGCACTGCGGGAATGTCAGTCCATGTCTTTACCGTACGAGGAGTTTTACCACGCGATCTGGCGAATTTGGCGTAGGATAGGTTGTTTCCAAATTGATAGGCAAAAACCTTTTTTGCCAAACTATCAAATGTTTCGGCGTTGTCTTCTTCCAGAATAAAATTCAACAATTCGGAGGTGATCTCATCGCATTGCATGAAACAGACCTTGTATCGGTTATGAGGTTGGACGCTGGTTTAGCCTATCAAACGAATTTGCACATCAACATAATTCCATCATCTGTCTTGATGCAATGAAGTGGTGAACGGAATTGAGAACAAAAACCCTAATTACCCAAAATATTTTGAAGAGTTGTCAACCTGAAAACTCATGAGGCTTGAGGCTGGTTTACAGCGCTCCAACTGCTGAGCTGGCCGCTGAGTAACTGGACCGGTTTGAGGAGATCGCTAGGCTCAGGACCTTCATGGTGGTGCACAATTTTCAAGCCATGACATAGCGTGAGACATCATCGAGAATGCTGGACAGGTGAAGTCAGGCAGCAACGTCTCGTTGGGGTGGGTGTCTTCCTTTGATAGATCTACGGTGAGCCAAAATACGCCTTTGTCAAATCAAATCAGAAAACCGCTTCGCCCTTCCCCTGCCCCACCCTCGCCTTCAGATTTGCAATCGCTTCGCCTTTTGAATAGCTGCCATTAACCAAGCCCTGACTCAGACATTGAACAATGTTCATTTTTTAATTGACTTCACATTCCAGTTGTGGCTTTGTCAAAAAATGAACATTGTTCAATTTTGGAGAAATCGAATGAGTAAATTGATATCCACCGTTAAAGCCGCCATTTTCGGCAGCCTTGAAGGAAAGACTGCTTCCATCGCCCATTTGGCGCTTGAACAACAAACTCGTGAAGCTGGCCAGCAAGTCCTGATGGCACGCAAAGCTGTTGCTCTTGCCAAGGCACAACATGAACAGGATGGCCGTCGCCTTGAAAAGATTTTGGCAGACATTTCAGATCTTGAAGATCGCGCCCGCATTGCTCTTGAAAAAGAACAGGATGCATTGGCCCGGGATGCTGCCATCGCAATTGCAAGCCTTGAAGACGAGCGGGATGGCTTGCAAAAATCTATCACTGCTTTCGAAGAAGATCTCGCCATTCTCTTGACCAATCTACGACAACTCGAAATTCGACTGCGTACCCTTCAAAGAGGGCAGCGCGTAGCTAAGGTTCGCAAAACAGTCCAGACCGCAGGCAATGTCATCGAGCTTTCAACATTAAGCGAAGCCGAGCAGACGCTTTCTGACATTCAGGAGCGGCAAGAAAGGCAGGAATTGGCCGAACAGGCCTTCAAAACGCTTTCGGTAACAGAGCGCTCAGACGAATTAATCAAGCGCCTTTCGGATGCGGGATGTGGCAGCTGTGTCCATACATCCGTTGATGCGGTTCTAGAGCGCCTTAAACAACCAAAATCCTGATTCAAAAGCCTCATTGTTGAACTCAACAGATAAACCAAAATCGAAGGAATAAAATCATGCAAGATACCACACTCAAACAATCAAGCAGCTGGCATCTTTTCACCCTGGTCGCATTCATCATTTCCGCAGGCATGATGGCCGGAGGGATCTACTTTCTTGAGGCAAGTTTCTCAGCCAAAGGCTTTTATGCAATGGCATCGATCATGTTGGTCCACACATCCATCACCCTGACCAAAACTTTGCGAGACAAAGAAGAAGCCGAGAAGTTCCACAATCGGATTGAAGAGGCAAAAACGGAGAAATTGCTAATGGATATAGGCACAGCCGAGTAAGAGTAAGAAATTTGCAACCATAAGAAGAAACGAAAATGCAACCTTTGATGAATTAGATCAGATCAATATTACAGGGCCACGCCATGTGGCCCCACTTTTCAAGGAATGAAGATATGTCCCGGTCACTGATGAAGAGTAAAAGATTTGCCCCGCTATTCTGGACGCAATTCCTGTCTGCCTTCAATGACAATTTTCTCAAGAACGCACTGGTGTTTCTGATCTTATTTCGAGTTGCAGATGGGTCTGCAGCACTCATTTCTCTTGCGGGAGGTATCTTTATTGCGCCCTTCCTGTTTCTCTCTGCGATGGGCGGGCAAATTGCAGATAGGCACGATAAGGCGTTCATTGCGAGAAAGCTGAAACTGGCCGAAGCAGGCGCTGCGGTGCTCGCTATCGGTGGTATGGCGATAGAATCCATTCCTATACTTTTTGTGGCTTTGTTTTTGTTTGGTCTGATATCAGCTCTCTTCAGCCCCATCAAATATGGACTCTTGCCCGATCATCTTGAAGCATCGGAGCTTCCGGTTGCCAATGCTTGGGTGGAAGCAGGCACGTTTATTGCTATTCTAGGTGGCACCATTGCTGCTGGCCTTCTTTTCACACAAGGTGGAGCAACTCTGGTCTTTGCACCTTTGATGATAAGCTTGGCTGCGGCTTGCTATTGGTTCAGCCGTCACATTCCATCAACGGCCATAGCTGCACCTGATTTGAAAATCGACGGCAACTTTTTACGATCAACCAAGCAAATCCTTGGTGATCTTTATCGTGAGAAGCGTTTGTTCAAAGCCGCAGTGATGAATAGTTGGTTCTGGCTGTCTGGCGCTGTCATCATGTCTGTTTTACCAATCTTGGTGAAAGACATTCTAGGTGGCGGAGAGCTGGCCGTCACCTTTTTCCTCACTGTTTTTGCTATGTCTATTGGTATCGGTTCAGCACTCGCTGCTTGGCTCAGTTCTGGGCGTGTCAACTTGCTTCCTGCTCTAGTTGGCACTGCGCTAATGGCATTTTTCTGCTTTGATCTGTTCTTTGTCTTGGATGGTCTTCAGGATTTTGGTCCAGCAGAAAGCTTGACCGCTTTCATTGCTCGCGAAGGCGTTGTTCATGTGGCAATTGATCTTGCCGGGCTTGCAATTTCCGGCGCTTTGCTAGTGGTTCCCACCTTCACCGCGCTTCAGACATGGGCGAAGGCGGAAAATCGTGCTCGTATTATCGCAGGTTCAAATGCGTTGGGTGCTGCGGTGATGGTCACCGCTGCATTGGCTCTTACTGTTGCCCAGCATTTTGGTGCATCTGTCGCTCAAGTGGTCCTCGTTCTCGCTGCTCTTAATATTGTGGGCCTCAGCGTCATGATCAAAATCGTTCCGACCAGCCCATTCCGGGATTTTGTTTCTATTCTCTATCGCTGCATCTTCCGCATGGAAGTCAAAGGCATGGAGAATTTGGAAAATGCCGGCGAAGCACCAATTTTGGCTCTCAACCATGTCAGTTATCTGGATGCCGCTGCAGCACTGACATTGACCGACAGAGCACCAACATTTGCAGTCGATTATCATATCGCACAGGTTTGGTGGGTGCGCCCGTTTCTCAAGCTTGCCAATGCGTTGCCGATCAACCCTGCAAAACCGATGGCAACACGCTCTTTGATTCGAGTTGTTGAATCTGGTGAACCAATGGTAATTTTCCCAGAAGGGCGGCTAACCGTAACCGGATCACTGATGAAGGTTTATGATGGTGCCGCTATGGTTGCGGATAAAACCGGAGCGAAGGTTGTACCTATTCGAATTGATGGGCTGGAGCGCACACCATTTTCTTATCTCAACCCAAGCCAGATCCGCAAAAGCTTGTTCCCTAAGCTGACGATCACGATCATGCCTCCTCGGTCACTTTCAGTGGAGCCAGAGTTGAAAGGACGCAATCGCCGAGCAGCGGCAGGATCCAAGCTATATGAGATCATGTCTGAGTTGATATTCAACACATCCATGAATGAAAAAGCAACGATTGTTGAAAGAGTGATTGAGACCGCTCATGAGCGTGGGCCAAAGAGCATCGCTCTGGAAGATCCCGTAACTGGTCGTTTATCCTACAACAAGTTAATGATGGGTACTGGCGTTCTGGCTCGCAAATTCTTAAAGATGTTCGCGAATGAAAGCCATATCGGCGTGATGCTCCCCAATGCAAATGGGGCAGTTGTGACAACCCTTGCGCTGATGTCTGCAGGCAAAGTTCCAGCTATGATCAATTTCACCGCTGGGTCGCAAAATGTATTGTCTGCGTGCCAAACGGCTGAGGTTTCAAAAGTGCTGACATCGCGGGCCTTTATTATACAGGCCAAGTTAGAAGATCTGGTTGAGGATCTTAGCAGTGATATCGAGTTTCTCTGGTTGGAAGATATCCGCAAAGACATCTCACTGATCGAGAAGCTAGGTGGGTATCTGGGCCGTAAAACTCCTTTGGTCAAGCGTGCCATTGATGATGTCGCCGTGATCCTGTTCACTTCTGGCTCTGAGGGGCGCCCAAAAGGGGTCGTTCTTAGTCATCGCAATATCCTTGCCAATGCGACACAGGCGGCCGCCCGGATTGATTTCACGCCAACGGACAAGCTGTTCAACGTGCTGCCGATGTTCCATTCTTTCGGTCTGACTGCGGGCACGATTTTGCCGTTAGTCTCTGGTGTGCCGGTTTACCTCTATCCCTCCCCATTGCATTATCGCATCGTTCCGGAGCTAATCTATGCCTCAAATGCTACCATTCTTTTTGGCACGGACACCTTCCTGTCGGGATATGCACGGACTGCTCATCCATATGATTTCCGTTCCCTACGCTATTGCTTTGCTGGTGCTGAGCCAGTTAAGGCTTCGACACAAATGACCTATATGCAACGCTTTGGTCTGCGAATTTTGGAAGGGTATGGTGTCACCGAAGCTGCGCCGGTTATATCAATCAACACTCCAATGTTTAACAAGCCGGGCTCGGTGGGCAAGCTGCTTCCTGGCATTAGAACCCGCCTTGATCCAGTGCCCGGTGTCGAAGATGGTAAGCGTCTAAGCATCGCTGGTCCGAACATTATGTTGGGATATCTGTTGCACGAAAAACCAGGCGAAATTGTTCCACTTGAAGGCGGATGGCATGATACCGGTGACATTGTCAATATCGACGGCGAAGGCTTTGTCATGATCAAAGGGCGCGCCAAACGCTTTGCCAAAATTGGTGGCGAAATGGTCTCTCTCGCGGCGGTGGAACAAATCGCTGGAGAGCTTTGGCCGGACGCTTTGTCCGCTGTTGCCAGTGTGAAAGATGAGCGCAAAGGAGAACGGTTGATCCTGATTACCGAGCGGACAGATGCAACCCGCGCAGAGTTCCTCAGCTTTGCCAAGGTCAATGGAGCGCAGGACTTAATGATACCATCTGAAGTGCGTGTGGTAAGCAAAGTGCCCGTTCTGGGATCTGGGAAACTTGATTTCGCTGCCATCAATCAGTTCGTTCAAGGTGAAGATGGCCGCGTGGCAGCCTGATTGAAAAACAATGACATACCTCCCAGAAAAGCTGCTAGCAATATTTCTGGGAGGTATTTGCGTTCGTCGGTCAGCCTACTCCAACGCCTTTAATGTCCTAAGAAACAGCAGGTTATGATATCGTTCACGTCGGATACCGTTCGATCCTTGATGATATGGAAGAGGCCATCAAACATATCACCACACAAATTGATGCAGGCGCACGAGCTGCTTTACAGCACGCAAAACAAGGCGCTCAAACAGAATTTGTCATTGAATGGACTGATAAGCCCGTCAAAAGCATCAAGACAGGCTTTAATCAGATATGCAAAGCCGCAAATTTGGAAAATGTATCGCCACATATGGCGTCTACGCCCGTTTCTCTCCCGGCCATTTACAAAAGGCTGCAAACATTTTGGACTTCACAAAAATCAGGCAGGCTCAATAGAACTCGCAAGCGATCCGTAATTTTGTGCTAAGTTCTTGAAAAGAGATGGTGCTGCAAGAGAGAATTGAACTCTCGACCTCTCCCTTACCAAGGGAGTGCTCTACCACTGAGCTACTGCAGCATGCCACGGTGTTTTGATGCGACAAATGTCGCTCCGATGAGGGCGGTTTCTAGAGCAGCTTCGATGACAATGCAAGCCTGTTTTTTGAAAAAAAGCGCTTTCCTGTGAAAAGACCAATGTCTTGCGCCGTCTCATAGGCCTGTCTTTTGTTTTCGGCGCTAACCACGTGGGCGAAAATCTGCCAAATGATCATGAAAAGGCCCTATTGTGGGCTTTTTTGTCTCTGATTTTTGCGTTAAGAGGGTTTCAACCAAAAAGGATCCGTCGTGTCTGATCATTCAAAGCAAAATTCCACCTCTGAAAGTGGGGCATCCGACAAGGCACCGGACAAACGCAAGGCGCGGTTGTCTGATGCATTACGGGGCAATTTGCGGCGACGCAAGGCGCAAAGCAAAAGCCGGTCAGACAGTGATCTGGGCAGCAAAGGGCCGGGATTGTTGGCGGCGATTAAATCGGATAAAGCTGAGCGGACAACGTGAACCACGCTTGGGCCATTCATATGTCATTCAGTCTTTGGGGCTGATATATAGTGACTTGCTAGATGTTATAGTCCGGGCCTTTTTCAGGCTCGCAGCCGCTTTCATTGATCATATATGATGTAAGCAGGCAGGCTTTGAATAAGAAAAGAGAGAGAAACAAATGGATGCAATTCGCATTGTTGGTGGTGCAGAGCTTAATGGCGTGATTCCGATTTCTGGCGCAAAGAATGCTGCCCTGCCCCTTATGATTGCGTCGCTGTTGACCGACGAGGCTCTGATTTTAGAAAATCTGCCGCGCCTTCGTGATGTTCAGCAATTGCAGCAAATTCTCTCCAATCATGGTGTTTCCTATATGATTGAGGGCAAGCGCCCCGGTCAGGACAGCATGGATGGACAAGTGGTGCATCTGCAAGCCAAAGAGATTATTGATACCAAAGCCCCTTATGAGCTGGTGTCAAAAATGCGGGCCAGTTTTTGGGTGATTGGTCCTTTGCTTGCGCGCATGAAAGAATGTCGGGTCTCACTTCCCGGCGGCTGCGCCATTGGCACACGGCCCGTTGATTTTTTCATTGATGGCTTGAAAGCGCTGGGTGCCAATATTGATATTGAGCGTGGCTATGCGGTTGCCTCGGCCCCGGATGGTTTGCAAGGGGCGGTCTTTGAATTTCCCAAAATATCAGTAGGAGCGACCCATACGCTGATGATGGCCGCAACTCTGGCCAAGGGCACCACAATCCTGAAAAATGCCGCCCAAGAGCCGGAAGTGACTGATCTTGCCGATTGTCTGATTGCCATGGGGGCAAATATTTCTGGTGCCGGTTCTGATACCATTACCATTGAAGGGGTGGAACGGCTGCATGGGGCCCGCCATAGCGTCTTGCCGGACCGGATTGAAACTGGCACCTATGCCATGGCAGTGGCCATGACAGGCGGTGAAGTTTTGCTAAAAGGGGCGCGGGCCGATTTGCTGCGCTCTGCGCTGGATGTTCTGGAACAGACCGGCACAAGTGTGACTGAAACCAATGAGGGCATTCGGGTGTCGCGCAATGGTGATCCTTTGAAGGCTGTGGATGTGACCACAGACCCCTTCCCCGGCTTTCCGACCGATTTGCAGGCGCAATTCATGGCCCTGATGACCAAGGCGCAAGGCATTTCCACCATTACCGAGACGATTTTTGAAAACCGCTTCATGCATGTTCAGGAGCTGGCCCGTTTGGGGGCGACCATTTCGCTGGATGGACAAAAAGCCCATGTGCAAGGCGGGAGCGAGTTGAAAGGCGCACAGGTTATGGCAACCGATTTGCGCGCCTCTGTCTCACTGGTCATTGCCGGTCTGGTGGCGGAAGGCGAAACCAAGGTCAATCGGGTTTATCATCTGGATCGCGGCTTTGAGCGGCTGGAAGACAAGCTCACAGCTTGCGGGGCAACCATTGAGCGGATTTCGGCGTAACGCCCCTTTAAGAGCAAGGTGCTGCACCCTATCTAAGCGGTGAAAGCAATTGAATTTTGGAGACGGATGATGACCCCGTTAAGACTTGCTGCATTGGATGCGGAAGATTTGGCCATTTTATCGAGCCATAGTCAGGATGCCGTGATCAAGGTGGGGGATATTTCCTGGCTGCGGTCAGAAAATCGCCTGATCATTGCCATGCATCGCTTTGCATGGGAGCAAGCGCTTGCGCAAAAGAAAGGCCTGTTTGCGCCCAAACCCACTTATGAGCGTCGCCAGTCTGTTTTGCATTTTGATCAGGTCTCTTCTGTTCAGGCTCGCAACATCAAAATGCAGGCACAGGATGCCGTTTTGAACTTGCTTGCCATTGCCTTTGAGCAAGAAGGCGATGGACCCAATGGTGTGGTTCGTCTTATTTTTGCAGGGGATGCGGAATTGCGCTTGCAGGTTGAGTGTATTGAGAGCCAATTGACCGATGCTGGCAGCGCCTGGGAGACCGAAAATCTACCCGAACATGACGCAGCAGAGACCTTTGAAGCGCTTTTGAAGAGCCGCTCTTAGGCTGCGACTTAGCGTATTTTTCGCAACACCTAGTGGCCTTTGCTCCCTTTTTACCTTACAATGACTAGATGAAAGAGTTTAATTCCAGCCGTTTCGCTGTCATTGCCGATATTCATAGCAATTCTGATGCTCTCAAGGCCGTTCTTGAGGATATATCAGCTCAGGCTATCGACAGCATCGTTAATCTTGGGGATCATCTGAGCGGCCCGATGGCGGCCAAAGAAACAGCTGATCTGCTACTACCCCTTGATATGCCCTCTATACGCGGCAATCATGATCGTTGGCTGGTGGAAACACCGCGTGAAGAGATGAATTCGATTGATGGTGTGGCCTTTGACCAATTGGAAGACCACCATCTGACATGGCTTCGAAATCTATCGCCAAGCCTTTGGTTGTCGGACGATATTTTTGCCTGTCACGGGACGCCAAATAGCGATATGACCTATTGGACAGAGGCTGTTTCCCCGGCAGGTGAGATTGTTCTCAGATCACGAGACGAGATTGTGAGCGAGGCCTGTGACATAAAAGCCAGCCTGCTGCTCTGTGGTCATACCCATATTCCCCGGCGCATTGATCTGCCTGATGGTCGTCTCATCCTCAATCCCGGCAGTGTTGGCTGCCCCGGTTATATGGATGACAATCCCGTTCATCATGTGGTGGAGACAGGCACATATGCTGCCTGTTATGCTGTGGTGGAGAGAACAAAGGCTGGCTGGATGAGCACTTTTCGTCATGTGCCTTATGATCCCAGTCGCATGATTGAGCTTGCAAAAGCCGCCAATCACCCGCAATGGGTCCCAAGATTGGCAACAGGCTGGGTATCCTGAGCCTAGGCTCAGGACCCATTAATTTATCCTATTCTGTTTGTCTTGAAGCATTCAGATAGAAGAACCAAGAGCAAAATAAGGGTGGTTCCCTTCTTGAAGCTCTTGTTTCGATAGATGGGTGCTTCAAGACAAACCCGAAGGGCGAGGCATTTTTGCGCAATGACTGTGTCGTAAAATCTTGAAAATGAACCACATTGTCGCGATTTTCCTCCTTGTCCTTGCGCAAA
>JAOXSG010000210.1 GCA_025800105.1 Cohaesibacter sp.
TCAGAAAAACCAGCCGCTTCACCGGCCCCTTTCTCAATCGCGCACTCATAGCCAAGCTTTTGCAGATGTTTTGCAACAGAAGGCGTCATCCCAACGCGACATTCCCCTGCAAAAACCTCTTTAGGTGTTCCTATCTTCAAAATAAGCCCCCTCTATCCCTTCCTTATGACTGTGCCCCAACCTTGCTAGGATTATGGACGGGGGTCAATAGGCTCAATCCGCACGCCAGTGGAAAGTTCGACTATCTGTCAAGCTGTCTTTAGGACAAATCAATGCAGACATCCACAATTTGCGTCTTTGATTGGCAAGACAGCCTGTGATGCCGGATCCAACCGGGCCTGTTCATCTGCAATTCGTGCATCAAAAGGCAGAAATTGGCGCTTTTTCTGACCTTTATCCCTGCAAAGGCTTGCATAAATGCATCTTTTTGCTTGCAGAGACTGCCATTTCATCGTCTCTGAAAGGGCCAACCAGAGGGAGAGAAAACCCCATGTCCCAGAAGAATGTTCTATTCATCGTCATTGACCAATTGCGCGCCGATACTTTGTTTGGCGCGCTTTCCAAATATGTGGATTTGCCAAATTTGCGCGCTTTCATGGAAAATGCGACTACATTTGAACGCCATTATTCCGTGACAAATCCGTGCGGTCCGTCCCGGGCATCGTTGCTGAGTGGGCAATATGCGATGAATCACCGCAGCATTCGCAATGCCTCTCCCTTGCGCCATGACACCCCCAATGTGGCAACCGAAATGCGCAAATCGGGCTATTTGCCCATGTTGTTTGGCTATACCGATACGGCTCAAGACCCGCGGGTGCATGATGCTGATGATCCGGCGTTGACCTCATATGAGATGCCCATGCATGGCTTTGCCGAGATGGTGGAAATGCGCTCAGGCGAGAGCTATCCATGGCGCGCCTATCTCAAGGAAAAGGGCTATGATCTGCCGGACAATTATAAAGACGAGCATTATATCCCGGTGGCACAGGGCGAGACGCTCAAAATCAATGATCCGGCTTTTTATAAGGCAGAAGACAGCGACACAGCCTTTTTGACCGATGCCTGCCTGAAAGAATTGTCTGTGCGCACCGACCAGAACTGGTTTGCCCATCTGACCTATATCCGCCCCCATCCGCCACTGGTGGCGCCTGCGCCTTACAATACAATGTATGACCCGGCAGATTTACCAGCGCCGGCGAGGCTGGACAGTCAGGAAGCGGAACAGCAGATGCATCCCTTCTTTGCCCCTTGCCATGCCAGCCAGACAGCAGAAAGCTTTGTCAATGGCTTTGACGGGCTGGAAGCAACGGATGAGGTGATCCAGACCATGCGCGCCGTTTATCTAGGCCTTGCCACAGAAGTGGATGCTCATATCGGGCGGATCATCGACTTTTTGAAAGAAACAGGCCAATGGGATACAACCTTGCTGGTCATCACCGCGGACCATGGCGAAATGCTGGGCGATCGCCACAGTTGGGGCAAGCAAAGCGTCTATGATGCGGCCTATCATACGCCGCTGATCATTCGCGACCCAGATAACCCCAAAGGCCATGGCAAACGCATTACAAAGCCAACGGAAAGTGTCAGCTTAACGCCCACCATCCTGGATTGGGTGGGGCAGGATATCCCGCACAGCATGGATGGCCGCCCGCTCACACCTTTCCTCAAAGGGGAGAGCCCCAACTGGCCCGACTATAGTGTGTCAGAGCTGGATTATGGCAATCCGGTCAAGCCAACCAAATGGCAAGAGGCGCTGGGTCTGCCCGCCAATCAATGCAACTTGAGCATTTTGCGCGGATCTCGCTATACATTGGTGCATTTCAATGGTGGCCTACCGCCTTTGTTGTTTGATCGACAAGGCGAGGGGGAAATGCACAATCTGGCCCAAGATCCAACCATGGCCCCTGTGCTTTTGGAGATGACCCAACAGCTTTTATCCCATCGCATGACCAATGCCGACCAAAGCCTTGCCACAAGCGTGATCACCAGTGAGGGACCAAAACGCGGCAAACGCCATGAGATGACTTAGGCTGATTTACAAGTTCTGAGCCATCCCTCTCCCCCTCCCAAACCACCCGTCATGGTACCCTCGTGGGCGGTTTGGGAGGGGGAGAGGGATGGAGATGCGGCCTAAAAGTCTCATGCTGAGACTTTTAAATCGGGCACGGAGAGCCTGATTTCAGGATTGCGCGGGCAGGGCGCGATAGCCTTTGACGATCATGGCAAGGCCAACGCCCAAGAGGCCAAGACCGCTCAAGGCATCGGCACTGAGCCAGCGGCCGCTGGCTTTTTTCAAGGCAAAGGTCGCAACCAGCGCATACGTCAGAATAGAGATGGCATCCAGAATCAGGAAAATCGCTCCATAAACCACGCCTTGCACAGCAATAGAATGGTCTGGCGAAATGAAAGCAGGAAACAGGGCCACGAAAAAGACAATCGCCTTGGGGTTGGTCACACAGGCAAAAAAGCCAGCCCAAAATGTGGCCCTGTCAGAGCGCTGAGAGGAGATTGGAGCAGGGTATCGGCTGCTTTTGAGCGCGTTCCATGCCATCCAGAGAATGAACAAGCCGCCAATCATCTGCAAAACAGGCAGGATCATATCTGACAAGGCCATAAGGGCCGTCAAACCGGCGATGGCAACGAAAATATGCACCATGGTCCCTAAAGCATCCCCGGCAACGGCGATAAAGGCCGCCCGTGGTCCATATTTTAAGGCTTGCGCAGTGGCAAAGGCGACAGAGGGCCCCGGCACCAGCAAGAACAGCAAGGTGGTTGTCAAAAAAGCAAAGAATAAAACCGGATCCATCAATGCGCCCCCATAAACTGGATATGATGCAAACCAGAAGAAGAATTTCCGGGTTAGGACATTGATCCAGACAATCCCCTTCTTGGTATAAGTGTGGTAATCTGTGATAGGATTGCACGCATTCTTTGATTTTTCCAGTATCGGACCTCATCATGGCCCCATCCTTTGCCTGTCAGGCGCTTATCCCTCGCGCCATTTTGCCCATCGCTCTTGGGGCTGTTTTTTTGCTCAGCCCATCATCGAGCGCAAAAGCCGATAGCCTTTTCACAACCCTGATGCAGGGCGGCCTGACAGAGGCAGACAACTGGAAGGTCAGCCTTGGCGGCGGGCTGCTCTATAATCCACGCTATGAGGGGTCCAAACGCCACTCCGTCAAGGCCTTGCCTTATTTTGATCTGGTCTGGAAAGACACACTCTTTTTCAATCCCATCGATGGGCTGGGGGCCAATCTTCTCAAGTATCAGGGCTTTAAGGCCGGAGCTGCCCTTGGCTATGATTTTGGCAGAAAAGAAAAGAACAGCCGATCAGAATTGCAAGGATTGGGAGATATTGATGCCGGAGGCACCGCAAGGGGCTTTTTAGAATATGATCTGAAATTGGCCAAAGCCAAAGCTTCGCTCACCAAATATCTGGCAGGCAGCAAAGGTGTGACCACGCAAATAGGCCTCTCGACATTTGTGCCGCTCTCTGTCTTGCTTGGGCAAAATATGGGCGAGGCTTATGCCACATCTCAAGCCAAGGGTGAGACAAAAGGCCATGGCTTGCCCGGTGCGGCCCTGACATTGGGCCTCTCTGCCCAATGGGCCGACAAAGCCTATATGCGCGAACATTTTGGCATCAATGCAGCCCAAGCCGCCGGATCTGGCAAAAAGACATTTGAGGCAAAAGCAGGTTTTAAATCCTTCTCAACCGATCTTGGCCTGTTGGTGCCGCTCACCGATCATGTGATCATTGGATCGAAAGTCAGCTATACCCGCCTGATCGGCGATGCCGCAGACAGCCCGCTGTCTTTGGATGACAACCAACTGGGCGGCCAGCTCTTCGCGAGCTATACATTCTAGATATCTCTAGATAGTTATGGGACTTTGCGGACCAGAAAAAGCCGGGCTTTAAGAAAGCCCGGCTTTTTTTTCATTGTGAGTTAAACAGCCTCACTTTACGCAGCCTCTGTGCGCTCTTTCACACTGGAGAGGAAATTATTGACCTGCTGGCGCAATTGATCCGCTCTGGACTGCAATTTCTGAGAGGATTGATTGACCACTTCAGCGCTTTGCCCGGTCGATTGCGCCGCTTCTGTCACCTGACCAATATTGGACGACACTTCTTGCGTCCCGCTTGAGGCGCGCGTCACATTGCCGGCAATTTCCTGCGTTGCGGCCCGTTGTTCCGACACAGCTGTTGCAATTTCGGAAGAAATACCAGACAGACCTTCAATCGTTTGCGAGATGGAAGAAATAGCGCCAACCGCCAAATCGGTTTCCTGCTGAATTTCAGAAATCTGCTTGTCAATTTCTTCCGTTGCCTTGGAGGTTTGGCTGGCCAATTCTTTCACTTCAGAAGCCACAACCGCAAAGCCCCGACCGGCATCGCCCGCTCTGGCCGCCTCAATGGTGGCATTCAGGGCCAGCAAATTGGTTTGCTCGGCAATGGCCTGAATAAGCGACACAACATCGGAAATCTGTTTGGCAGACTGGGCCAGACGTTCAACGCGCTCATTGGTGGCATTGGCTTCTGAGGAGGCTTGCATGGCCATATTGTTCGAGGCTTCAACCTGCCGCGCCACTTCTGAAACAGAGGCCGCCAATTCTTCTGCGGCAGAGGCCACCGCTTCCACATTGTTGGAGGCCTGTTCCGAGGCACTGGCAACCTGTTCTGACTGAGACGAAGTGCTGCTGGCATTCTGGCTCATGCGCTCGGCCGCTTCTTGCAAATCATGGGCCGATGCCGAGACAATGGACAGCATTTCAGAGACATTGTGATCAAAATCAGAGCACAGCGTTTGCACCGCTTCCCCCCGTTCAATCTCACGCAATTGCCGTTTTTCCTGCTCACTCATCAGAGCCTTGCGTTTGTTCTCATTGTTGACAAAAATCTGAATGGACCGGGCCATGCGGCCAACTTCATCGCCGCGGTCGGTATTCTCGACCACAATATCGCTGTTGCCAGAGGACAAAGCGCCCATATTGTCAATCATCGCTGAAATAGGACGATTGATCGAGCGAATGATCAAATAGCTGATGATCCCGGCCAGGCTGAAACCAATCAGGCTAAAGATGATCACAGCCATGGCCTCTTTCCAGAAAGCCTCTTGCAGATCATCCACATAGGCGCCGGTGCCAATCATCCATTGCCATTGCGGCACGCCTTCGGCCCAGCTGAATTTCAGAACGTCTTTTTCCTTGCCCTTTTTGGGCCAAAGATAAGACACATCACCGCCACCGGCTTTTGCCTTGTCAATCATTTCGCGCACAAAATACACGCCGTTGACATCTTTCAAATGCATCAAATTCTTGCCAACAAGACTTTGCTTGAGCGGCAAAACCAGATTGGTGCCATCCCAGTTATAGGCAAAAATATAACCAACCCCATTGTCAAAAATCATCGCATTGAGGGCTTCTTTGGCTTTGGCTTGCGCTTGCTCGCGCGTTAACTCACCTGCCTGCTCTTGTGCCTGAAAATGTTTGGCAATGCTGGCAGCCGAATTTGTTATTTGTTTCAGGCTTTCAAGACGTTCCGAGTGGGTCTTTACCCATTCAGAACGAAGCTCGAAGATTGAAATACCAATAGTGAAACAGAAGACCACCAGCACTGGCAAGGCAATCTTCCAGGAAAGAGAAAGTTTGGATATGATCATAACAGTCATCCAATTCGGGGAACTGTCGCCATCTTGATAAGCCAAAGATAATTTGAAGTTAATAGCAAGATGAAAATATGTTAAAATATCATCATTACAAAACAAAAAATCATCTGATCTTAAGTCTTACATAAAATTTACAGGGATTATACATAAGTATTTACACTTAAAAACAAAGCGCATCCCGTGAGCAATTCAGGCACGAAGGGAGCAGAGAAGAGAAAATATATCAAAAATTGCATTTTATAAAATAATAAATAAATGATTGCATTTCCTCCTCTTCTTTCCTTAAAATTTCAGGATTTATAGGAGGATAATATGAGCAATATTGACTATGTTATTACCGCAAGACGCATTAAAAACAATCAGTTTGATTCTGAACCCGGTCCGGTACGCTATCTGCGCGTGCCGCGGCGCGCTTCCATTCCAACACCAGAGCATCAGACAAAGGGGCGCGGGGATCTTGCCAAATGGGTGCAGGAAGTCAGAGAGCTTTCAGATCAGTGCATCAATCCCAACTCCATCAGTCCCAAAGGCGATGTGTTGATTTTCCTGCATGGCTATAACAATGATCTGAAAATCATCATGGAGCGCCAGAGGCAGCTGGCAAAAGACTTAAAGGCAGAAGGATGGGAAGGCGTTGTCATTGGCTTTGACTGGCCAAGTCATGATAGCACCCTCAATTATCTTGAGGATCGCTCAGATGCAGCGGAAGTCGCCCTGCAATTGGTCGCCAAAGGCATCAAGGTGCTTGCCGATGGGCAAGGGGCGGGATGTG
Organism: Cohaesibacter sp.; assembly: GCA_025800105.1. Lineage (GTDB taxonomy): Bacteria > Pseudomonadota > Alphaproteobacteria > Rhizobiales > Cohaesibacteraceae > Cohaesibacter. The sequence goes on from JAOXSG010000210.1 coordinate 6,439, forward strand.
AGGCCAATATCCATTTAATCGGCCATTCCACTGGCGCTTATGTGATTATGGAAGCCTTCTCTCAGGCAGAAAAAGACGGCGAGCTATACAAAAGCGATTGGCGGGTGGGCCAGACGGTCTTTATCGGCGGGGATGTCTCATCCAAAAGCCTGTCTAGCGACAGCCAATGGGCCAAAGCCATGTTCCATCGCATCATGCGTCTGACAAATTATTCCAATCCCTTTGACAGCGTTTTGGGCGTCTCCAATGCCAAGCGGCTGGGCGTCTCAGCGCGTGCGGGGCGTGTCGGGTTGCCAAAGGATGCCCATGACAAGGCCGTCAATGTGCAATGTGGCGACTATTTTCAGTCACTTGACCCGGATAAGTCCACCTATTTTGGCACGTTCAATCATTCCTGGCATATCGGAAACCGCGTCTTTGCGCGCGATCTGGCCATGACACTGGAAGGCGCAATTGATCGCAACGCCTTGCCGACACGCATTCACGCCAACAATCAGCTCATCTTGCAAGACAAACCCCGGCCCAAATATATGCAAAAATGGGGCATCAGCGACCGATCATAACTCAGGACTTTTGAAGTCTATGCCCATCCTCACTGGCTGCAACCTGTTTGTTGCGGCCAGTGAGCCTTGAGATACTCATCGTCTGCAAGCGGATAAATATGCGATATCAAGCGCCTGTCACCATGGCTCGCTGGCCGTCCATGCCCATGGAGAGCACGATGGGGTCCTTGCTTTGACGATCGAGAAAATCCTGTTTGCTAGCAAGGCCTTGCCAATTGCAATCGATCAGGCATTGGGCCACCGCCCCGCCCAGAGTTTTGCCGGGGCCGAGAATGATCAGCACATCGGGGCAAAATTCACGCAAAGCATTTTGCACAGCACGGGTAAAGAGATAAGGCTCCACCACCTGATGGTCCAGCGTATAAGCATGCAAGGCTGTTGGCTCTGATCCATA
>JAOXSG010000214.1 GCA_025800105.1 Cohaesibacter sp.
ACTCTCCCATGGCCCAAGAGATGCAACAGCCTATCCCCACAGAGCAGTCGAGTGTTTTTGCAGGACGCAGTGGAGTTGCACCCACTGTTCCTGTTGCTGCAGCAAGTGTGCAACCGAGTGCTGTAGCCCCTACAGTCCCCATCGATGTGCCGTCTCGCCAGGAGACCAAAGAAGCTTTCTAGGAAGTGTCATCAGCGTTTCAGGATATGTCAACGAAACATGGGCAAATCCAGGGAAGCCTACAAGTATTGGCGAGTACGGTCGAGGCATTGAAATAGGCCCAGCAAGGGGACGTAGCGTCATTAGTACAGGTACAAGAAACACTGCGCAGGACTGCTTTTGTGGCGAGTGACCTCGAAGCAAAGCTGAGTGCATCATCTGTCGCTCAAGAGCAATCACGAGTAATGGCTGAGCGAGCGCAAATATTGAGTGAGAAGGCTCTAAGGGAAACGCAAATGATGCAAATGAAGCAACAAGCAACTGCTGCAGAATTGAAGGAAGAAGTCGCGAAGATTGGAATTCGCATCCAAGAACAGAGCGATAGGACATTGTTCCAAGAGCAGTCGAGGAGAGAACAACAAGAGCGAACTATGGAACAATTGTCTCAGCGGATGCAGACAGAAGTGGAGTCTACGCGACAGCAGACAGTTGATGCAACGCAATTGGCGATTCAAGCACAATCTATGGCGCAGTTTGCTTCGACAACAGTG
>JAOXSG010000223.1 GCA_025800105.1 Cohaesibacter sp.
AACCGGTGTCTCACCACGATAATCATAAAAACCACGCTGGGTCTTGCGGCCAAGCCAGCCCGCTTCAACATATTTCACCAGCAGCGGACATGGGCGATATTTCGTATCGGCCAAGCCATCATACAAAACCTGCATGATGGACAGGCATGTATCCAGTCCGATAAAGTCAGCCAGTTGCAACGGCCCCATGGGATGATTGGCCCCAAGACGCAATGCTGTATCAATGGCCTCAACAGTGCCAACCCCTTCATAAAGGGTATAAATGGCCTCATTGATCATCGGCAGCAAAATACGGTTGACCATAAAGGCCGGGAAATCCTCTGAAACCGCAACAGTTTTGCCCAGATTGCCGGCAAACTGTTTGGCAACAGCAAAGGTTGACTCATCCGTTGCAATGCCGCGCACCAGCTCAATCAATTTCATCATCGGAACCGGATTCATAAAATGAATACCGATAAAATGCTCCGCCCGATCGGTTGACGCTGCAAGACGAGTAATGGAGATGGACGAGGTATTGGAAGCAATAATCGCATCAGGGCGCAAAATGGGAGTGACAGAAGCAAAAATCTTGCGCTTGATGTCTTCATTCTCGGTCGCCGCTTCAATCACCAGATCCACATCAGCCAGAGAATCCAAAGCAACATTGGCATTGATCTTGTTCAGCGTATTGGCCTTTTGCTCTTCAGAAATCTTGCCAGAAGCAACCTGACGGGCCAAATTGCCCTGAATCGTCGCCAAAGCCTTGTCGAGATTGTCTTGAGAAATATCGTTCAGAACCACATCATAGTTCGACAGACCACAGACATGGGCGATCCCGTTGCCCATCTGGCCTGCGCCGATAATTCCGATTTTTTTGATTTCAGAAACCATATATATCACCAGTTGCCATTGCATGGCCGAATGTATGCGGGAAAAGCCCTTACAAGCGGGTCCAAAGTCAGTCCGAACCGGTCAGTCTCTATGAGGGAGGAAGAACAGGGCCAGTCGGAAATCTTTAAATGCGATACTGGCAGACTTTTCGTCACTTCGCAAATGCGAAAAGAAAAAAGGGCGCTGAAACAGCGCCCTTTTTTTGAAACTTTACAGAGCTTTTTCCAGCTCAGGCAGAACATCAAACAGATCCGCCACAAGGCCATAATCAGCAACCTGAAAAATCGGCGCTTCATCATCCTTGTTGATAGCAACAATCACCTTGGAATCCTTCATACCAGCCAAATGCTGGATGGCACCGGAAATACCACAGGCAATATAAAGCTCTGGCGCAACAACCTTACCGGTCTGGCCAACCTGCAAATCATTGGGGGCATAACCGGCATCAACTGCCGCACGAGAAGCACCAATCGCAGCGCCCAGCTTGTCAGCAACCGGAGTGAGAACCTCTTGGAACTTCTCTTCAGACCCCATGGCACGACCACCGGAAATGATGATCTTGGCAGAAGCCAGCTCAGGACGATCAGACTTGGACAGCTCTTCGCCCAAATGAGAAGACAAAGAAGGAGCCTCAGCAAGATTTGCCGCTTCAACAGGCGCAGAACCAGTTGCTTCTGCGGAAGCAAATGTTGCGGTCCGCACAGTCACAATCTTGGTTGCATCACCAGATTTCACGGTCTGGATGGCATTGCCTGCATAGATTGGACGCTCAAACGTATCGCTTGAGACCACTTTGGTGATGTCGGACACTTGCATCACATCCAAAAGCGCCGCAACCCGTGGCATGAAGTTTTTGCCATTGGCGGTAGACGCAGCAACAATTGCGCCATAATCACCAGCCATGGACACAATCTGTGCAGCCATCGGCTCAGCCAATTGATGGGCCAATGCATCAGATTCTGCAGTCAAAACCTTGGCAACGCCAGCCAGTTTTGAAGCTTCTTCCGCCACAGCACCGCAATCTTTGCCAGCCACCAGCACATGCACATCAGCGCCCATCTCGACAGCAGCTGTCAGCGCCTTGGCAGTTGCATCATTCAAAGCCGCATTGTTATGTTCGGCAATCAAAAGGGTCGTCATAATACTTATCTCCTCACAGGTGCCTTACAGAACGCCAGCTTCGTTTTTCAGCTTATCCACCAGTTCGGCCACATCAGCAACCTTGATACCGGCTTCACGCGCAGCAGGCTCAACAGTGGACACCACTTCCAGACGTGGAGCAATATCAACACCATAATCAGAAGGCTCTTTGGTATCCAAAGGCTTCTTCTTGGCTTTCATGATATTGGGAAGAGAAGCATAACGTGGCTCATTCAGACGCAAATCTGTGGTGATAACCGCAGGCATGGCCAATTCAACCTTTTGCAAACCGCCATCAATCTCACGGGTGACAAGCACTTTGCCATCTTCCGGAGAAACCTCGGAAGCGAATGTGCCCTGAGACCAGCCCAACAGCGCAGAGAGCATCTGACCGGTTTGGTTGCTGTCATCATCAATGGCCTGTTTGCCAACAATCACCAGCTCTGGATTTTCTTCGGCAACAACGCCTTTGAGCAATTTAGCAACAGCCAATGGCTCCACCAATTCATCAGTTTTGATGAGGATCGCGCGATCAGCGCCCATTGCCAAGGCTGTGCGCAAGGTTTCCTGAGCTTGCTGGGGACCAACAGAGACCACAACAATCTCTGATGCCTTGCCAGCTTCCTTCAGACGGATCGCCTCTTCAACGGAAATCTCGTCAAACGGGTTCATCGACATCTTAACATTGGCAAGTTCAACGCCAGAGCCATCGGCTTTAACACGGATCTTGACGTTGTAATCAACAACCCGCTTCACGGGTACCAGAATCTTCATCGAGTATGTCTCCCAAGTGAGCACCAAGTGCCCCAAATCTATTATCGATACGCGTCCTTGCCGTTGCAGACTGACAAGCCACACATAGTGAGTCCCGGATGGTCGCACGGACGGTATTGACAATATAGTCAGCTGTCAACGGTCCGTGAGTCGGAGAGCTATGAGAAAATATTATGATGCCGGATTCTGGATATTTTAGACCGCAAATATTACGCAAAAATCGCTAAAATCACAAGCTTTACGCCCCTTTTCAACGCCAATATCCATCCAGCAACGGCACCTCGGCACGCTTCATAAAGGGGAGCAAAACTGCACCACACAAAGCGCCCCCGACATGCGCCCACCAGGCAACACCGCCACCGACATCATTCCAGACATTGAAAATCTGCAACAAAAGCCAGGCCCCAAGGCACAAATAGGCAGGAAGACGCAACGGAATACGCCCCAAAAACAGCCCCCAGACTTTGATATTGGGATGCAATAACAAATAAGCGGCAACAAGACCCGATGTGGCACCAGACGCCCCGATCAACGGCACAGGAGACGCCCAATGGGCAAAAATATGAAAAGCCGCAGCCCCCATGGCACAAAGCAAATAGAACAAAAGAAAGCGCCAATGCCCCATGGCATCTTCCACATTATCCCCAAAAACCCACAGGAACGCCATATTCCCGGCCAGATGCATCCAATCCCCATGCAAAAAAGCATAAGAAATCGGCGCTGTGAGCAAAATAGGGTCGGATAGCATCAAAGCAGGCGCATCAAAACCGGAGAAAAAAGCAGGAATCAAGCCAAAAGCCACCGCATAATCTTGCAAAACCAACCCGGCAGTCCCTGAATGTGTCAAAAGAAAAATCAACACATTCAAGGCAATCAGCCCCAAAGTCACATATTGCAGACGCACATGCGTTAAGGCATTTTGATCATGCAAAGGAAGAAACATAACAAACTATCCTCCTAGGCTTAGGCTCAGGACTCATTCATCTGGTCTTGCCCGGCACCCACAAAATATCCTCGCGCCCCTTGTCATTGGTCCAACGGGCCGCAACAAAGAAAAAGTCGGACAAGCGGTTGGTATATTGAATAGCCTGAGGTGAAATATTCTCTTCTTCCAATGCTGCCAAAGCCGTAATCAAACGCTCTGCCCGGCGCGAAACCGTACGCGCATGATGCAAATAAGCAGAGGCCGCACTGCCACCGGGGAGAATGAAACTCTTCAAAGGTTCAAGATCAGCATTGAGCCTATCAATTTGCTGCTCCAACCGCTCCACCTGACTGGCCACAATGCGTAATGGCTCATAGGAAAGCGTCTCCCCGGTATCAGGGGTCGACAAATCAGCTCCCAAATCGAACAGATCATTTTGAATATCGGACAACATATCATCAAGTTGAGCAAAATCGGCCATATGCAACCGGGCCAAACCAACAATGGCATTGGTCTCATCGACGGTTCCATAGGCGTCCACCCGCAGATCATGTTTCACACGCCGCTCACCATTGCCAAGCATTGTGGTGCCTTTATCACCGGTGCGGGTATAGATCTTGTTCAATTTGACCATTGCAAAGCCTTTCATATCAAACACGCTTGAATGCATATCGCACGCGATTGTAGTCACAATCAAACACCATACGCAGCAAAAAAGCACTTGGTTCCCGATTTAAAAGAAAGAAGCAAAAGAAAAAGCGCATTCGCCAAGCAAATGCGCTTCACCAAAATATCAACCTGTCCAATCGCTCCATAAACGAGGAACGCAAAGGCAAGAGGGGGATAAACGTGGTCAGAATTTATAGCCCACACGTCCACCCACATGGGTCAAACCGTGGTTCCAGTCACCAAGCCCGGCATTGGACAAATGCTCAACCGTCACCATCACACGATAATTTTGATAGTCAAAGCCAAGCGAAGCAGTTTCGCGGAACAAGGCGCGCGTGCCAAGCGGTTCACGCTTTGGATCGGTATCGTTCAAATTGCCATCATGGATGGCACCGCCAAAACTGGCTTCAATGAAAACCGGACCCCAGACAGAATAAAGCCAGCTTAACCCAGCATAACCATAACTGGTATCGCCTTCACTATTAACCGAGCCGCCAATATGGGGACGCGGCGAGAGGATCATATCCCAAAAGGAGCCACCTTCAGAAAAATCTCCAAAGGGCTGAAACAGGATTTCCGCCTGAATATCGACAGAGCCTTGTTCACGCCGAGCCACATCATGGGACAAAACCCCCATACGCAATTCGCTGATAAAGGCATTGGGCGCAGAGAAAGGCGCACCATAATCACCAGCCAAGGCCCCACCGGCACTGGCCATCACCAGACAGGATGTCAAATAGAGTGTCTTGCGCATATCCAATCCCATATTCCCACTATCATCGCGCCATCATTCTATTGTCTTTACTGGAAGTCGTCACATTTTGCCACAAAAACCCGCTGATTTGTTCAAAACAACAGACAAAGCGTGATATTTGCGTAACAGCCAACAGCCTACCCCTCACGGATCGGGGTTTAGATATCCCACAAAGGGCACCTCGCGATAGGCATGGCCTTTATCCATCCCATAGCCAACAACAAATTCATCAGGACAGTCAAAGCCAACATAATCGCCTTCAATCTCGGCAACACGTTTGCCCGGCTTATCCAGCAAAACCGCAACATCGGCTCGTCTGGCCCCGCGCTCTTTCAGCAAATTTTTGGCAAAGGCAAGCGTCCGACCAGATTCCAGAATGTCATCAATCAGCAACACATCGCGCCCATCGACCAATGTCTCAACATCGCGCACAACACGCACGGTCCCGGTTGATTTGGTATCCCCGCCATAAGAAGACAGAGACATAAACTCCACTTCCAGCGGCACACCGGCCCGATAAAGCGCACGCAGCAAATCCGCTGCAAAAACAAAACTGCCTTTCAGCACCGCAATGACCAGCAAATTCTCATAGCCCGCATTGGCAATCTGCTCGGCCAAATCTGCATTGCGTTTGGCCAATGTCTCCTCGTCATAGAGAACATGGATAATTTCAGTCATAAAGATCCGGTCGTCCGTTTCTCTTAAAGCCCCGATACAGAGCGTTGTCACACACCCTGCCCGATCAGGCTTTTCACAAGCCAGTCTCTCGCATCACAAAACGATCCTCTGGCATTCAGTTGGAAGGAGTAACCCGCAACGACACCTGCTTTGCCTGAACCGGTGCTGCAACCTGCGAGAAAATGCGTTTGCTCTCTCCCGGTCCCAGCGCAACCCCTTCCGGTTTCACTGACCATGAATATAGCTCTATCCCATCCTTGCCAAGCACAGATACCTCCACCTGCGGCAATAAAACAGGCTTTGCTGTGGCATTTACCAGATTTGCCTGCACAGCAACAACCGGAGCACCGGATTTTTGCTGCAAACCGGCAGACACATCCTGCAAGGAAACACCGCTGAGATTCACCTCCATACCCAATATGTCATACAGTCTGGCAAAATCAGACGACAGATGCACAAAGCGCGCAGGCATCAGGAAAAAGGCTCCAATCAACAAGAGGCTGGCGACCAATGACCCGGCCCCCACACCCCAATAAAGTCGATCTGAACCAGACCCGGAAGGGGCTTTGCTCTGTTTGCGCGCTTTGATTTTGCGTTTGGGCCGCGATGCTGTTGCAATGCCTTTGCGAGCAGGATTTTGCGCCTTGGCCACCTCTTTCTCGGCTTCAAAAGCTGCGGCATCGACCATATCAACGACGGGACTATCCTGTTCGATAGAAGCGGGCGCAGCTTTAGGCGTCGGATCGCTGGCCGGGCTATCAAACAAGGCATCAACATCATCCTGACTTTGCTCTTCGCCCCCATCAGAGGGACTATCAAACAGCGAGTCAATATCGTCCTGACTTTGCTCTTCACCACCGCCAGAGGGACTATCAAACAGGGCATCAATATCATCTTGGCTTTGATCTTCGCCCCCACCAGAGGGACTATCAAACAAAGCGTCAATATCGTCCTGGCTTTGATCTTCGCCCCCGCCAGAGGGACTATCAAACAAAGCATCAATATCATCTTGGCTTTGATCTTCGCCCCCGCCAGAGGGGCTATCAAACAAAGCGTCAATATCATCTTGGCTTTGATCTTCACCGCCACCAGAGGGACTATCAAACAAGGCATCAATATCGTCTTGGCTTTGATCTTCCCCGCCAGACACAATATCCGCCGCACTATCGCGACTGGTATCCAGACCCTCTTCCAAATCCGGGGCAGGCGCCTCTTGCGCTTTGGCCAACCAGGTATCGCCGCAATTGGCACATCTGACCTTGCGGCCATCCTGCCCAAGATAATCATCGGGCACCTGATAACTGGTCGTACAATTGGGACAGGTAATCTTCATCAAACAATGCCGCATCCGGCCAGCAAGACACACACATGCAGGCCTTTTTCATTTCGAATCATCCACAATATAGATTATCAGCAACTGGCACTTTGCCAAGGCATCAAGAATAAGGCACTCTCATTTCAAAGTCACAAGGGAGCAACAGCTTTGATTCGGTTTGAAAATGTTGGATTGCGCTATGGTGTCGGACGCGAAGTCCTGCGCGATGTCTCCTTTGAAATTGCTCCAAACTCCTTTCAATTTCTCTCTGGTCCATCGGGCGCAGGCAAAACCTCTTTGCTGCAATTGATGTTTCTCTCCCTCAAGCCCAATCGGGGCCTGATCCGCGTATTTGGCAAAGACACAGCAAGACTGGATTCTGAAGAATTGGCGGAATTGCGTCGCAATATCGGCTTTGTTTTTCAGGAATTTCGGTTGCTCAATCACCTGACCACCTTCGAAAATGTCGCGCTTCCCCTGCGCGTTCAAGGCCTGTCGGAACAGGATTACAGAACGGATGTGAAAGAATTGCTCAACTGGGTCGGGCTTGGCCATCGCATGCATGTCTATCCACCCGTTATGTCTGGGGGAGAAAAACAGCGCGCCGCCATTGCCCGCGCCCTAATCTCTCGTCCCAAGCTCCTGCTTGCCGATGAGCCAACGGGCAATGTCGATCCCATTCTGGCCCGACGCCTGTTGCGGCTCTTTATCGAGCTGCATCGCTCAGGCACCTCCATCGTCATTGCCACACATGATACAGGCCTCATGGATCAAATTCAGGCCCGCCGCATTGTGCTCAATGATGGTGCCCTCTTCATTTACGATTGAGGGAGAAAAACATGACCACACATCTAGACAATCGAAACGAAACAACAGCGCCGCTGCCATCCGCCAATATGCCCTCATCCCATCAATCCGACACAGTACCGGATACAACACAAACACAGCCCAAAAGCAGCAATCCCTTCGCCATTGGCAAAAAGCCAGGCCCCATCGTGCCCAAAGGCACCATTGCCGGTCATGCACTGGTGCTGGTCATTGCCATTATGAGCTTTCTGGCAGCCCTAACCGTTGCTGCCGTGACCATGATTTCAAGCGCAACCCGCGATTGGCAAAGTGACATTGGCCGTGGTGCAACCATCCAGATTCGCCAGATAGATGGCATCGATATTGAAAGCCAGATTGTCAAAGCCATTGACATTGCCCGCGCCAGCAAAGGCATTGAAAAGGCAACCGCGCTTAGCCAAAGCCAATCCAGCGCCTTGTTAGAGCCTTGGTTGGGGCTGGATCTGGCATTTGATGAATTGCCCATTCCACGCCTGATCGAATTGGATATTTCCGATCCTGAAAGCGTCGATTTCATCGCCCTGTCAACGCGGTTACAGAGCGAAGTCAAAGGCGCTATTCTTGACAATCATCGTTTCTGGGTCGAGCGTCTGCGCTCCATGGCCGAAACCGCCATCCTGATCGGTTTCACCATTTTATGTCTGGTTCTCGCCGCAACGATCCTGACCGTTATTTTCGCAACACGCTCGGCCATGGCAGGCAATCAGGAAACCATCGCAGTGCTGCATTTTGTCGGTGCAGGCAATCGCTTCATTGCCGCAGAATTTCAGCAAAAATTTTTCATATTGGGATTAAAGGGAAGTCTGGCAGGTGGCCTAATCGCCATGTTGACCTTCTTCATCATGCAACTTGTATTGTCCAACGAAGCCGCCAGCGCCGCAGCAGATCAAATGCAAGCCTTGCTTGGCGTGATAAAGCTGGATATGGAAGCCTATATCGCCACATTCATTTTGACATTCATCATTGCCATTCTCACAGCAATAACAACAAGATTGACGGTAATAAAAACTTTAAGCAAACTGCATTAGGACATAGACTCATAAAAGACATCTTTTTGGTCCAAGAGCAATCAAACGCATCTCACTAGGCAGCAAATGCGGGGATAAAGGCAGAAATGTCAGATCACACACCAACACCCCCCTCTTATGCATCCCCTTGCGCACCGGCTTGCGCCCCCCAATGTGCGACACTGCCAAATCTGATGACACAACAAAGCCCTAACCCCGACACAGCTAAACCCCATAAGATCTTTGCGTTTCTGCATTGGTCCAAACGCTCCATAAGTTTCAAGCTTATTCTCGCATTTGGCTCTTTGGGTCTATGCGTGATCATGCTTCTCTTCTGGGGATTTGTCCTCTTTTCCTTGCAAGCACTGAAAAATGAAACGGAGCTGCCCCAAAAAGCCGATGCCATTGTCGTCGTCACAGGAGGCAAGGGACGATTGCAAGCAGCTGGCACCCTCTTTTCAAAACAGCTGGGCGATAAACTGTTAATCTCTGGCGTTCATCCAAAATTCAAACGCAACAATTTACCGCTCAATTTAAAAGTCAGCGCCCAACAGATGCAATGCTGTATCGAGCTGGACAAACGCGCGCTCAACACCAAAGCCAATGCCACACAAACCGCCAAATGGGCAAAAAAACACGGCTATGATAGCCTGATCATCGTCACAAGCGCCTATCATATGCCCCGCACCATGCTGGAAATGAAAAGAGCCGCTCCCAGCCTGACGTTCCAGACCTATAGCGTGCCTTATGCCAGCTCCTTCTCCTATTGGCAGCGCTTGAGCGAGCCTGACACTTTAAAACTCCTTGGCAAGGAATATGGCAAATTGCTTTTGGCCTTTTTCCAACTAAGTCGTGAACGCTTGGCAGAATCAGGATAGACACAGCCCCGTTTTTCGCACATAACCATCCACGAATGACGACAGTGCGTGTTTTGGAACAATTGAACAAGGGTTCAGATCAAGAACGCGCAAAAAGAACAAAAAAGCCTGTTTCGGGCACCCCTTCTTTAAAACGGATTTATTGAGGACAAATCATGCTGTTCATCCGCTCCGCCTTGTTTAATGCAGCATTCTACCTCAATACAGCTCTTCTTGTCGCAATCGGCCTTGTAACATTCGTGCTGCCACGCCGCTATATCATGCAAATCATCCGCTTCTGGGGCACATCCTCAACATGGCTCTTCAAGGTCATCATAGGCGGAACGGTAGAATTTCGCGGCAAAGAACATATCCCAAAGGGCGGCATTATTCTGGCCTCAAAACATCAAAGCGTTTGGGAAACATTCGCCCTGTTGCCCTTGATTGAGGATCCTGTCTATATCTTCAAACGCGAATTGCTCTTCATTCCCTTCTTTGGATGGTGCGCCATCAAATCACGCATGATTCCCATCAACCGGGGCAAACGCTCCAAGGCGCTCAAACAAATGCTCAAACGCGCCAAAGAAGAAATGGCTGCACAGCGCCAAATCATCATCTATCCAGAAGGCACCCGCCGTCCGGTTGATAGTGAACCACATTATAAATTTGGCATTGCCCATATCTATCAGGTGCTCAAAGTGCCATGCGTGCCGGTTGCCATCAATTCAGGCCTCTTCTGGCCCCGTCGCAGCTTCATGCGCTATCCCGGCAAAGTCATCGTACAAATCATGCCCCCCATGGAACCGGGCATGCCCGCCCAAGATTTTTTTGAGACCCTCTCTCATCAAATCGAAAGCACTTCCAATCAATTGATCGAAGAAGCCAGAGCCGAAGGCGGCCCCTTTTTGGCACCCAAGCAATAAGATAAATCAAGATATTGTATTTTTAAAATAACGACACTACATTATGTAGACGTTATAAAGCTTGATTCTCAAATTTTTATGTTCTATATTTGTTCTCATGCAATAGAACATAAAAAGCGCTTGGAAATCTTAAATGCAGAATGGTCCTGAAAAAACAGATCGGCACAACACTCTGCCCAATCGCTTTTGCTATTGGAAAGGGCGGGATAATCAGCCTTATCTCTTCACCCGCATCAAAAGTCAGGATCTACACAGCTTTCAAGACTGCATTTTGCTCATCTCCAAAGAAGCCCCAAACAAGGCACCAGAATTTGTCTGGGTGGGCCGCATTGAAGACTTAACAGCTCAAATGTCCAACGCTCTCACAATGCTTCAAGAAAATACCCTTGGTTTCTATATCCACCTTTTAACCAGTGACAAAGAAAATCAGCAAGACATCATAGCCAACCTCTCAGCCAATCAAACCTGCTGCACATCCCTAAAAATTGTTGCTTAAGCAGAGATCTCATATCTCTGACTAGGCTCAAGACCCATTAATTTGGCACATTCTGCGAGAGCAGTTTTGCGCAATGGCAAGGAGGAAAATCGCGACAATGTGGTTCATTTTCAAGATTTTACGACGCAGTCCATTGCGCAAAAATGCCTCGCCCTTCGGGTTTGTCTTGAAGCACCCATCTATCAAACCAAGACCTGCAAAAAGGGAACCACCCTTATTTTGCTCTTGGTTCTTCTATCTGAATGCTTCAAGACAAACAGAATAGGATAAATTAATGAGTCCTGAGCCTATCTATTTCCCTGCTTATACGCCATATAATCAAGAAACCTGCTGATCAAAGATCAGCTCGACAAGCCATGGCCCTCAGCCAGTTTCGCAACCATCCAAAAATCATTCAAAATAAAGACAAGATAGAATGGCAGTCTGCTCTCCCGCCTGCAAAGAAAAGCTGGTGGGCAGCTAAAAGCCGTTCTTTAAGGAAGAAGCAGATAAATGCAAATATTAGGAATTCTTCTGGGTCTGTCAGCTGCACTAACCTGGGCGATTTCGTCACTGGTGGCACACAATCCTGCACGACAGCTTGGAACATTGGCCTTTGTTCAAATCCAGCTCCCAACATCTGCACTTTTGCTGGCTCTGGTGGTAACCTTCCTTGGAAGCTGGAATACGGTCTCGCACGACCATATCACCGCTATCATCGTCAGCGGCTTCATAGGCATCCTTCTGGGAGATCTATGCTTGATCCGATGTTTGGAATTGGGTGGCCCCCGCCGTATGCAAATTCTGTTCGCCTTAAATGCTCCCTTGGCGGCGATCCTTGGCTTTGCCTTTCTTGGTGAAATTCTGCCCCCTACCGATGCCTTTGGTGCATTGCTCATGCTGATTGGCGTGCTGATGGCTATTTTCTTTGTTCAAGGAGATAGTCAGGACAACGCTTATGAGCATGTAGAAGGTAAATTGACGATTATTGTCCTCTGGGGACTGGGCGCTGCTCTGTGTCAGGCAATCGGATTGGTCGCGGTAAAGCCCGCAATCGATAGCGGAGCAGACCCCTTGGCTGTCTCAGCCTATAGAACAATTGGCGGTGCCGTCATCATTATTAGCCTTGCTTTGTTGCCAAACCTTCGTTTCAAGCATCTTGGCGGCAAAAGCATGAAGGTCATAACCCAAGCCATTCTCGCCGGATGGATGGGCTATGTTCTGGCAATGTCATTGCTGCTCTTGGCTTTGCGCTCTTACAATTCCGGGATTGTCGCGGTCATGGGCTCGACAGTTCCGGTCATGTTGCTTCCCATTATGTGGATCAAAACCGGCAAATGCCCTCCCGCTCCAGCATGGATCGGCGCCGCACTTGTCGTCTTAGGCTCTGTCATTATCATATTGTAACGCAAGAGAGCCATATTAGGACGGAACCTCCTAGAAACGAAGGGCCATTCCATTCGCATCAAACGCATGAACATGGCTCTTTTGGATGGTAAGCCCAATGGTCTCACCGCTGCGAACCGCAATATTGCCATGCCTGCGAACCAAAAGCAGTCCAATGCCTTCAACATCGGCATAGATATTGGTATCGGACCCCAGATGTTCGACAACATCGGCAACAGCTTTGAACTGCCCTTTGTCAGGATCAACCACATGAAAATGCTCTGGCCTGATACCAAGCTCTGTCACAACGGCCCCTTGGGGTAAATGCGGCAAGGTAAAAGCAGGCCCTTTTCCAATCACCATCTCGTTGCCATCGCTTTCAACAGGCACCACATTCATGGTGGGAGAACCGATAAATTGGGCAACAAAGCGATTGGCAGGACGCTCATAAAGATCAAGAGGGCTGCCAATCTGCTGGATATTTCCATCATTGAGCACAACGATGCGATCAGCCAATGTCAGGGCTTCAACCTGATCATGGGTGACATAAATCATCGTGGCACTCAGCCTTTGGTGAAGCTTGGCAATTTCCAGTCGCATTTCGACACGCAAAGCCGCATCAAGGTTTGACAGAGGTTCATCAAACAGAAAAGCACGAGGATCGCGAACAATCGCACGCCCCATGGCAACCCGCTGACGTTGACCACCGGACAGAGCCTTGGGCAATCTTTTCGTCAGGACACTTAACCCAAGCGTTTCCGCCGCCTGCCTGATCCGTGAGATCCGGTCCTGTGTCGGCGCATTGCGAATCTCCATGGAAAAGCCCATATTGCGCGCCACATCCATATGCGGATAAAGAGCATAGGACTGAAAAACCATCGCAATATCCCGATCACGCGGTGGCACGTCATTCATGCGATTGCCATCAATCAGAAAGTCCCCACCAGAAATTGGCTCCAAACCGGCAATCATCCGCAACAGGGTGGATTTGCCACAGCCAGATGGGCCGACCAGCACAACAAATTCACCATCTTTGATGTCGAGATTGATATCGCGCAGAACTTCAACGGATCCATACCGTTTGACAACATTGTTAAGTTTCAGATGTGCCACAGGAGGCCTCCTATCCCTTGACTGCACCAGCCGTCAGGCCTTGCACGAGATATCGTTGAATGAAGATGAAGAAGAAACAGCTGGGAATCAGAGCCAGAACGCCTGCGGCCATCATCTGCCCCCAATCGACCGAGAATTTTGATACAAATGTCAAAAGACCAACGGGGAAGGTCATGGTTTCATTTTTGGAGATCAGCATCAAAGCAAACAGCAATTCCGACCAGGCAGCCGTAAAGACAAACCCCAATGTTGCCCCAAGGCCGGGCAATGTCAGCGGAAAGATAATCTTGCGCAAAGCTGCAAAGCGGGTACAGCCATCAACCATAGCCGCTTCTTCCAATTCTCGCGGGATCGCATCAAAGAAAGACTGCATAAGAAAGCTGGCAAAGGGAATGTTGAAGGCCGTATAGACAATGATCAGCGATGTCAAAGAATTCAACAAACCAACCGAAGCAATAATTTTATAAATCGGAGCAATGATCATAAGAAGCGGAAACATCTGCGTGATCAGCATGAGCGCCACAATGATCCGCTTGCCACCGAAATCAAAGCGCGAAAAGGCATAACCGGTGGCCGCAGCAATCACGGTTGTCACAAGGGCCGTGCCCAGCGAAACAATCAGCGAATTGCCAAAATATGCCACAAAATCTGTCTGAAGCACCACGATTGAGAAATTCTCAATCGTCATCAAGGATGGCCAAAGACGGGTGCCTTCCGAGAACATCAATTGATCCGGGGTTACCGCAATTTTCAAAAGCCAGAAAAGCGGAAACAGAGCAAAGACAAGATAGAAAGAGAGAGCCGCATATTTGCCAATGTGCAAAAAAGATCTGGTAAAGAAAGATTGATGCATCATATCAACAACTCACACTTTGACTAGCTTCTTGCGTAGCCACAGCAAAAAGACCGCATACATCATCAAAAGCACGAGCAAAGCAACCGCAATAGCAGAGGCATAACCAAAATCGAGCTTACGAAAGGCAGTGGTAAAGATGTAGGAACTGACAATCTGGGTGGAATTGGCAGGGCCACCCCCCGTCATGACAAAGATCAGATCCGCAAAATTGGCAATCCAAATGGTGCGCAGCATCACCGTAATAGCAATCATGGGAGCGAGGAAAGGCAAAGTGATCTTGGTAAAGCTTTGCCATGGGGAGGCCCCATCAATGGCCGCTGCTTCATAAAGTTCTGATGGAATGGATTGCAGGGCCGCCAGCAAGGTGATGGCAAAGAAGGGAATACCAAACCAGATATTGGCAACAATTGGCCCCCACAGCGCCAAATCCGGGTCCCCCAGAATATTGTAAGGCTCAGACAAAATGCCCAATCCCGCCATCCAGTGAGGCAAAGGCCCAATCACCGGATTAAACAGCCAAGACCAGGTGAGCGCAGAGAGAAAAGTGGGAACCGCCCATGGCAGAAAAACCAAAGTCTGAAACAGGCGCTTGCCGTAAAAATGGGTATTGAGCAGCATGGCAAGGCCCAACCCCAATGTGAATTGAAAGCTGATAGACAGGAACGTCCACCAAAAGGTATTTTCCAGAGCAAGCCAGAATTTGCGATCGCTCCATAAATCAAGATAATTGTCCAGACCAATCCAGCCTGTATTGAACGGGCGCAACAATTCAATGGATTGGAAAGAATAGGAAATGCCAATGATCAGGGGGAACATCATCACCCCCCCGATCAGCACAAGGGCAGGGGTCAGATAGAGATATGGCTCTACCATATACCGCCAATAAAATGATCGGTATGCCCGCTCAGATCCGGGCGTTGCTCCATCTGACGCCTTATCTATCACTTTTTGGCCTTCCATTTGGCATGTTCGTCATTGAGGAATTTGGCCCAATCATCAGCCAGCTCTTGTGCTGTTTTTTGCCCCAAAAGCGCCTCTTGCGCACTTTCGGTTACGATTGTGCTGGCAAAATATCCCCATCCTTCAAGATAGCTTGGCATGATGGTTGGGACATATTGCTCGCCATTCAAAGTATCAAACCAACCTTTGAATTGTTCCGTTTTAAAGTGTGGATCCTGATCCGCTCCTTTGTGAATGGGGATCACGCCCACCCGCTTGGTCCAGGTGGCATTGGCATCCGGGCTTGAAAGCTTGGCCACCAAGCCCCAAGCTTCATCTGGATGTTTGGTGGTCTTAAACACAGACCAACCAGAAAAACCAATGGTTGGAAAGGCTTGACCTGAGGGTCCGGTCGGCATCGGCACAACGGCAAAATCTTCAGCAGGCATCCGCTCTGCAATCGCAATCAACGCATCGGGGTCTTGATCAAGAAAAGCGCATGTCCCGGAATAAAAACCGGCAACAATTTCATTAAAGCCCCAATTCACACTGTCTTTGGGGGCATAATTCTTTTGATAGAGATCGAGAAGAAACTGAATGCCTTTCACCGATCCCGGCTCATTGATCCGGCTTTTGCCATCTTTGGTGAAAAATTCATTGGAGCCATTCATAGCCGCGGCCATCATAATCCAGCCATTGGTGCCACCCGGCCCGCCGCGCAAACAATAGCCGGATTTACCCGGAAGTTTTGACACCTTTTGCGATGCATCCATAAAGTCTTGCATCGTGGCAGGGGGACCGTCTACGCCTGCTTCTGCCAGAAGTTTTTTGTTATAAAACATCGCGCGCAAATAGAAGCCATAAGGGATCATATAGGCATCACCAGCCTGACGCGCCACAGCCAGTGTTTTGTCTGTCAGCGTTTTGCCATGCTCCCAATTGGCAATCCGCTCTTCCAAACTGGCCAATTTTCCAGCTCCAGCATAAAGAGCAAGCCACGTATCGGGCATTTCAACCACATCGGGGATATCGCCCCCAGCAACCATTGTTGCCAGTTTTTCGTAAGCCTGCCCCCATGGAAGGGAGATAATCTCGACCTTCACATCTGAATTTTCTGCTTCATATTGGTCAACAAGGCTTTGAAGAACTTTCGTCCGTTCCGGGCTGGTAATCACCTCTACAAATTTCAAAGTTGTTTCGGCCCATGCTTGCGGCGTCATAAGCAAGGCAGCAAGGCTTGCTGTTGCCAGTAATGTCTTCATGTCGTTCCTCCACTTTGTTATAAACAGTCTGTCGACTATCGTTTGTTGGCTCCAAGGATCAGCGCCTGCTCAAAATCGGCCCATAGATCCTCCCGATCTTCCAGACCAAGATTGATACGCACCAGATTGGGGGAAACCCCAAATCGCTGGACAGAATTTTGGTCCCCAGCCTGAGCCAGCGCGATACGAGCCGGAATAACGAGACTTTCAAAGCCCCCCCAGCTCACACCGAGCCGAAAAAGTTTCAAAGCATCTGAAAAGGCTGGAATATCAACATGATCGCTTAATTCAACAGAGATCAGTCCGGCGCGCCCCATCAATCCGGGAGAGCTGTCCAGCTCCGGCGCATGAATGTGTGAGACAAGGGGATGCGCTTTCAGCCGTTTGATAAACAGCTCAGCCGTTTCTTCATGCTGCCTCATGCGCGCAGAGAGAGAGCGCAAACCTCGGATCAGCAAAAAGGCTTCAAAAGGTGCCAGCTTTCCACCCAGCAACGGCAAAGTCAGATCACGAATACGGGCAATATTGGCTTGAGAGGAGACAACCACGCCCGCAACCGTGTCCGAATGGCCGGAAATATATTTGGAAGCAGAATGCAGAACAATATCAATGCCAAGAGACAAGGGATTTTGAAAAACCGGAGAGGCCCATGAATTGTCGATCATGGTCAAGACACCATGGCGACGGGCATGAGCCGCCACGCGCACCAGATCCGTTGTTGCCATCACCATAGAGGTCGGGCTTTCGAGATAGGCAAGTTGGACATCTTTGAGCAAGTCCGGCTCATTCGCAAAAGCTTCAACCGGATAATAGTCAACCTCAACCCCAAACGGGCGCAGCAAACGCTCCATCAAGCGATATGTATCTGGATAGACATGCTCAACACAGGCAATGCGATCACCAGCTTTGATGAAAGCAAGGATCGTGGATGAAATGGCCGCCATGCCAGAGGCAAAGCCAACCGCAGCCTCTCCTTTTTCGGCCTGCGCCATCAAATTTTCAAAGGCTGCAACGGTTGGGTTCTGAACACGCGTATAGAGCGCTTCGTCGGTATGGCCCGCCATCCGCGCTTCAAAGGCGTTATAATCATCAAAGGCAAAGAGCGAACTTTGCACGATTGGAGGATTAACAGCCCCATGTGGATCCTCCATCACTTGCGCCAGCAAGGTTGCCAAACTGGATGCCTCAATCATCGCTCATGTCCATAATCTGATGTATTTCTGTTTCAACCAGATTGAGGATTTCCTCCATAATGGCTGCGGCTTTGTTTTCCTTGCGCGCAACAACCGCATGAGCGAGGTCAGAATGCAGCGGGATCGAGCTTTGGCCCAATTGAGGACGACCAAATGGCGCTTGGTAAATCTCGTAAAAAGCTTGCTGAATTTGCTGAATCATCTGCCCAAAAAGCGGATTGCGCGACGCCTCATAAAGGGTGGCATGAAAGCGATGATCCGCAGGGCGCCAATCCTCTCCGGCCTCAAAAACCCGCATCAAATCTTCCATTCTCGACAAAGTGACTTTCGCCTCATCATCCGTGATATGGCGGGTTGCATAGCGAACAGCCTCAATTTCCAAAGGGCGACGCACCGCATGGGTCCGAAGCAGGCTTTCCGCTTCAATCTTGATGCTCAAAGGCAAGTGGATCGCATTGGCCGTCACTTCAGCGGCAAGCCTTGTTCCCGCTTTCTTGTTGCGCGTGACAATGCCCATATTCTGCCAAGCAACCAGTGCTTCGCGCACCTTTGCGCGGCTAATACCAAGCCTCTGAGCAATTTCCACCTCAGGGGGCAGATGATCGCCAATGCATAAATTGGCCGCCTCAATCATATGGATCAGAGCATCCAGCACATCCCGACTGCTGCTGCCTTTTTCCAAAGGCTTTAGCACGTCAGCGGCACTCTTTAGGGTCTGAAATTTCTTTTGTTGCTCTGTCACGTTTCACATCTCGATTGATCAGTGAAAGCAACTTAACAATAATGTCAGACAAAATCAATTATTATGTCTGACATTAAATTTTATGGGCAATGACACCTATCTGGAAAGCCAAAACCAGATATCTGACGATGGTGAGATTTCAGTAAAACAAGAAGGCAAATGCCTGCCGCAACCAAAATATGGAACCACTTTACCGGATCAAACGTCCACAGCGCGCCTCGGCGCTTTTGCCATTGACAAAAACCGCTCTGATCCCTGCTGAGGGTTGAGCCGGATGCTCTGCTGTTGCCAGATCCGCAATATCATCTTCACAAAATAACACCAGATCAGCAAATGCCCCTTGCCTGATCACGCCACGCTCCTGAAGACCAAAAACCTGCGCGGGCAAGCCCGTCATCCGATGGATCGCTTGTTCCAGAGAATAAATTGGTATATCGCGCACATAGCGAGACAAAACACGCGCAAAAGTTCCCCAAAGACGTGGATGGGGCCGTTCGTCAAAGGGCAATCCATCAGATCCAATCATGGTCAGATCATAGTGCATAACCCGTTGCACATCCTCTTCGGACATCAAATAAAACAGCGCCCCGGCTGGCTGCAACCGATCAACCGCCTCTTCAATGGAGCATTTAAGAATAGCTGCAACATCCATCAGGCTTTTGCCCACCATCTGCGGCAGTGTCTCGGATCGGGCAATCACAATATGCCCGCCCCTTGCAGCCCGCTCACGGGTCAGAGATGTCGATGAAAAACAGTAAGGATAGACATCCAGGGCCAATTTTTGCTGCTTTCGGGCCTTATCAATCAGGGACAGAGACATTTTGGTTGCCCCATGATTATGCGCGCATAACGCTTTGTGATGAGAGAGGACCACCGGCACCTCAGCCTCACGCCCAATCGTCAAGGCTTCTTTGACACCATCAATCATGCCATCCGCTTCATTGCGAATATGGGTCACATAAAAGCCACCACGTGCTGACATGGCCCGGCATAATTCGATCAATTCGCGCGTATCAGACTGAAGCGCCATGGAATAGGCCAAACCGGAACTCAGACCAATGGCCCCAGCCTCCATACTCTCTTCCAGGAGCACGGCCATTTGTGCAATTTCCGCCTTGGTTGCCGCCCGGTCCAACCTCTCCATAACAGACAAGCGCAAGGTTGAATGCCCAACCAGTGCCAGATAATTAACCGCAGGCCTTGCTTCTTCCACCGCTTTGAGGAAAGCAGAAAATCGCTCAAAACGCTGACCATCATTTTGTATCAGAATGCTATATTCTTCCGGGATCTGGGCGTTGGGAAGAAAAGGCGCAGGGCTGTAGCCGCATAAGCCAACAATCACACTTGTCACCCCCTGACTGACTTTCGTTTGCATGTCAGGCGTCACAATCAGGGCAATGTCATCATGGGTATGAACATCGATAAAACCGGGAGACAAGATCAGCCCCTGACCATCAATATGCTGACGAGCATCAGGAACTACATCCGTTTTTGTCATTATCGCTGCAATTTTATCATCCAGAACACAAACTGTTCCCAGATAGCGATCAGTACCAGTCCCATCAATGATAGTTGCGTTTGAAATAACCAGATCAAACATCAAAAGCCTCCGATTTTTTATCTTGTATTGGGAGGCGTTTCTTATCGCGCCTTGAGAGATATTCAGCCAAGAGAAGCAGAATAAACGTTATCACCGCAGCACTATTGGCAATCATCCGATCAATCAAAAAGCAGCCAACCGAAGTGATAAAGAGCAAAATAGCCAAGACAACAGAAACTGGCCCTGCCATTGTGTGCCGCGACAATGAATAGGCCAAACCGGTTAAACCAATCAAGCCCGCCACAAATGCCACAAGAGCAGCCCCTATCCCATTTTGAAACAAAATATCACCAGACAAGAATAAAAGCGGGATGGCATAAAGCCCTTTGGACAATTTCCATGAAACAAGGCTGGTGGCAAAAGGCTTGGACCCGGCAATGCCAGCAGCAGCAAAAGCAGACAAGGCAACTGGCGGCGTCACTGTGCTATCTTGGCTATACCAGTAAATCATCAAATGGATGGCAAGAATGCTATAGCCAAATTCTTCGAACCCGGATCCCACAACAGCTGCCACAATCACATAACTGGCGGTGATGGGAAGCCCCATTCCCAAAATCAGGGAAATGAGAATAACGGCACTGACCATCAGATAGACATTTCCCTGTGCGGCATCAAAGATCAGCGAAGAAAAAGTGATGGCTTTGCCGCTCATCGTCAAAATGCCAACAATAACATTGGCCACGGCAAGCATCAGCGCGGTCACCGACGCGGTTCTGGCCGTATCCAGAAATACCCCAGCAAGACGGGATAAGGTGATCTGATTGTCACTGGTCAACCAACTGCTGGCAATAACCACGACAATTGCCGCACAACAGGAATAGACAGGCGTATATCCTGTAACAAGGCCGCTAATAAAAACAGCAATCCCGGCCAGAAACGGAATACAATTGCGCCATTTTATCGAGACTTTTTCTATCGACAGATCAAATTGAGCCCGTTTGGTATAACAAGCGACACTCACAAAAACCGAATAAAAATACAAAAGAGCCGGCAAGATAGACAAAGCCACCACAGTGCCATATCCAACTTGTGTCCAAGCGGAAAGAATAAAGGCTCCAGCACCCATAACCGGCGGTGCAATCTGGCCAATATTAGAGGCACTCGCCTCAACACCAGCTGCAAAACGACGAGAATATCCGGCACGTTTCATCATCGGGATTGTAACAGAACCGGTAGCCATAACATTGCCGATGGAGGTGCCGCTGACCGAGCCCATCAATGCACTGGCAATCACCGCCGCTTGCGCCGGGCCGCCATGCAGGCGCGAACCGACCGCCAAAGCCAAGCGCATAAGAAAATCACCACTGCCTGCGGCCAGCAAAACCGAGCCAAACAAAATGAACAAATAAACGAAGGTGGCCGAGATAGAAGACAGAAAACCGAAATATCCTTCACCGCCCCAAAACATCCGATAAGCAAATGTCTCATAAGATATGCCCCTGAACCCCAGAGTTCCGGGAAGCAAGGCACCGAAATAGATGGCATAAAAAACGCAGATGAGTGCCAGCAAAGACAACACCCAGCCACCACTCACACCCGCAGCAACAATCACCAAAAACATGGCCAAAGCGGCCATGACCAGATCAGCGCTGATCAATTCATCCCCTCGCTGAAAGAGGGCCTCTTCCATGCCAACAACATAAATTGGCAGCGAAACAGAAAGCAGCGCAAGCACAAACAAAGGCACCCTGCCCTGCATCTTCTTCTGTCTCATCGCAGAGAAGATGAACAGGAAAACCAGCGCCCCTCCCACATGGATGCTGTTTCTCCAGCTCTCTGAAAGAGTAGAAAGCGTTGAAAAATAAAGGTGAAACAGCCCGTAAGCAGATGCCATAGCAGTAAGCGCCACATCCAGATTTACCCGGCTGAAGAGATTGGTCTTGTCGGTCATTGTCAGTGTTCCGCAAAACAGGAAGCTGCAAAAACAAGCACCAGAGCAATTTGAATGATTGGCTCATTGTCAAAATACTCTGGTGCTTATTGGGCGAAATAGCGCTTATGGCCGAAGATGATCAGGAACCGTCAAACCCTGTTCTTCATAATAGCGAATGGCACCGGAATGCAGAGGCGCGCTCAAGCCGGCCATGGCTGTTTCAAGCTTGATCGCCTTGGCAGATGGATGAATGGCATGAACCGTCTCAAGATTTTCAAACACAGCCTTGACGAAGCGATAGACCGCCTCTTCAGCCACGCTATCATCCACCACCATCAGATTGGCATATTCAGCGGAAGGGACTGCTTTTGTTTGTCCCGGATATGTATTGGCAGGGATCTCTTTACGATAATAAAGCCCCGGATAGGCTTGGTTGAACTTTGCCAATTGTTCATCGGAAAAAGACAAAATACGCACTTTGTCAGCACCAGCAGAAGCGAATAATTCTGTGACCGCCACAACAGGCATACCTGCGCCAAGATTGGCCGCTGAGATCCGACGGTCCTGCAAGGCACGCGCTGACTCAGAATATTTGGCAAGGAATTCAAGATCTATGTCTTTGACATCATGACCAACGGCTCCCAGCATCAGCGAGGCCGCAGTCCGCGCCCCACTTTTGCGGCCACCAATATTATATTTACCAGACAGCGTGGCCAAATCAGCGATTGTCCCGGTTTTCACATCCTTTGAAAGGGCAACCTGATGCTCAGTATTGCCCCACAAAGAGAAGAGCGCGCGAAGATTCTTTTGCGGCTTGCCTTCAAAAACCCCCGTTCCGCTACTCGCCAACGCACCAACAACACCATTGGTGATACCCAGCTCAATTTCTTTTTTGCCAATCAAACGCACATTTTCAGTGCTGCCGCCTGATGAAATCGCATCAATAGACAAATCCGGCACCGCAGAAGAGACAATCTTGGCAAGGCCAACGCCAACCGGATAATAGGTTCCCCCCGTTCCTCCGGTGCCCATAACAAGCTTGGTCTGCGCAAAACTGTGACCTGATAGAGATAAACAAGCCACCAAAGCGGCTGCATAGATCGATTTCATTGTCCCTGTCCTCTTCATTATCATTGGGTGATGCTTGATATTGAAAACAGGGTAAAAACAGCAACGCATATCATCAAATAACGATTTGCAAGACATAAATAAGATGATATTATATGCGATGTTATGCAATTGCGTCAGATCGAAGTCTTCCATGCCTATATGACAACAGGCTCTACCGTTGCCGCGGCAGAGTTTTTAAACGTGTCTCAACCAGCCGTCAGTACAACCTTGAAAAGAATGCAGGATGAGCTAACCTTAAAGCTTTTCCGCTCGGTCAAAGGCCGCCTGCAACCAACAGCCGAAGCGCATCTGTTATTCCGGCAAGTCACGGCAATTCATGAAGATATCAACCAGCTTGAACAACTGGCCAAAGCTCTGTCAGAAGGGCGAACCGGCAATATCCGTATGGGTGTGGTGCCAGCATTGAGCGAGCAGATTGCCGCCCGTGCCATTTCCAGCATCACCTGCCAAACATCAGATTTGACCATTTCCATAGAAGTGTTGAATTCACACGAATTGCTTCACCTTGTGCAAGCGGGCCGTCTTGATTTTGCTTGTATTTTTGGCAATCCGGGCAACAATCCGGTAGAGATTCTCTTTTCCAAAAAAATTCCGGTTTATTGTGTCCTACCCAACATATATCAGCATGATGGGGCATCAATGACACTGCAAGATTATACCCGTTTGCCCATAGCCTTGATGCGCCCCACAGATCCGATTGGCCGTATGATGATCAGAACCTGCTTTGAACAAGGGCTGGAGCCTGTTTCAAAAATCGAGCTGCGCAATTGCAGAGCAGCCATTGCCTTTGCAGAACAAGGGGTCACCGCCAGCCTTTCAGATGCCGTCACCCTTTCAACAGCAACCTTGACCAAATCCAGAGCCATTCCCTTTTCACCAGAGCTTAGCATTCCGGTTTCCATCATCCGAAAATCCGAACAACAAGCCTCCCTTGTTGAAGAAAAGCTGATAGAGGCACTGATCAAAGAGCTTGAAATATTTTAGGCTCAGGACCCATTAATTCTCAGCCCCCTCATCCACCAGAGTAAAAATTGGCGTCATTTCAGACCAAAGCGGCGCATCCTCGTCTAAGCAAAGAGGCTCCTGACAAGCTTTGGTTCTGGCCATCCAGTCTGCCAGTTCTGGCAGAGCGCGCATATGCTGGCGATCAGTTTCAAGATCCGTTCCGCTATAGTCAAAACTGGCAATCGCATAGGGCCCCACCAAATCAAGCCTGTAATTTTCGTGACCATGGCGACGCAAAGCCTGCGCCACCACGGGATCAGGCTGAGCATGCATTGCCACATAGTCTGCCCGGCAGTCAGGCTTAATCCGCGTTGCCATCACGACACGGGTCATTTTGTAGCCCCTTGGGTCAAGCCAGCCACAAGTTTTTTCTGAAGCGGTAGGAACAAAAGCAAAGTGGGCACAGTCGCCACAACAGAGCCAGCCATAACCGCCCCCCAATCCACCTGCACATCGCCAAAATACTGATAGAGGCCCAGAGGGATGGTTTTCAATCCGTCTTCCGTGATCAGTGCCAGTGCAAGCAAATATTCAGACCAGCTTTGCAAGAAGCCAAACGTCGCCGCAGCCACCAATCCCGGCCACATAATGGGCAGGATCACCATCCAGATCACTTGCAAACGATTTGCCCCATCCACGATCGCAGCTTCATCAAGGCTTTTGGGAATGGTCGTCAGATAGCCCACCAAAAGATAAACGGTAAAAGGCGTGATAAAGGCAGTATAGCACAGGATCAGCCCGATATGACTGTTGATCAACCCGGCCCGGGCAAAAAAGATAAAGATCGGATTGACAAGAATGATCCAAGGGAAAAACTGTCCCCCCATAATGGCACCAAAGACAAGACCGCGCCCCGGAAAGCGAAACCGGGACAAACCATAAGCGGCAAAGAGCGAGATTGTGCAAGAAAGCACAGTGGCCAAAATGCAGATATAGAGGCTGTTAAAGACATAGATAAAATATCCATCCGACAGGATTTTCCCATAATTTTTAAGCGTCAAGCCGCCTTCACTGGCCACCAACGAGATGGAAATATTTTCAACCGACCCTTTAAAAACAAAAACCGCCGGAGCCAACAAAAAGGTCATAAGGACCAGAAACAGAGCCAGCATTCCGCCCCGTTCGATCCATCCGGCAAGCCCGGTTTTTTCTACTCTTATGCTCATCCAACTTTATCCTGCATGTCGCTCAAACCAAAGAATCTGAAATAAAGCGCCCCAAACAGCGCCATCACAACCGCCATAACCACGCCAATGGCCGAGCTATAACCGATGCGCAGATCGACAAAGGCTTTCAGATAAACCTCGGTTGCCAAAACATTGGAAAAGGTGCCAGGCCCCGCGCCAGTGGCAAGCCAGACATAAACAAAATTATTGAATGTCCAGATCACCGACATAAGACCCAGCACCGAGATTGTCGGCATCAGATAGGGCAGTGTCACAAACCGAAATTGTTGCCAGCGTGTGGCCCCATCAATGGCCGCCGCTTCATTCAATTCCTCTGGGATTGTTTGCAAGGCTGCCAGCAAAGACACCGCAATCAAAGGCGTGGTATTCCAGACAACAATGGTGATAATTGCAGGCCAAACCGTTGTCAGAGTCGCCAGAAAGGCAACGGGATCAGAAATCAGCCCTGTCGAGAGCAAAAGAGAATTTATCGCCCCATGGGTTGGATCAAACAGCCAGCGCCACGCAATAACCGCAACGACAGGCGGTGTTGCCCAAGGCACAAGAATGATCAAACGCGCCACAGTGGTCATGCGGATCTCTTGCAAAAAACGCGAATTGAGCAGCAAAGCCACCACCAGCCCCAAGATAAGACGCAAGACAACCGATACAGCCGTTAGCCAGAAAATCGTATTGATCGCAATATCCAGAAAACTGGAACTGGTGAGAAATTCCGAATAATTCTCCAGCCCGACAAAATCTCCCCCCTGGCGAAGACGCAAGAGCGTGATGTCGGTAAAGCTCAGCTCCAGATTATAGAGCGTCGGATATAAATAAAATCCGATCAAAATCAGAAAGGTCGGCAGCAGCATCCAAAAGGCGCTGATCCGGTCACGGGCGGTAGGGGTAAGCTTCATCTGGCCATCCTTGGCAAGGTCATTGGAGGGAATCACAGCGTGATGCCCTCCTTTTCTTTATTTTTTCAGCAAGCGTTCAACTTCTCCAACCAAATCGGATGCCGCATCCAGCGAGCTTGACTGACCCGACATTGCCGTCCCCACAGCCCGTGATGTCAAATTCCAAAGTTGCCCCACACCAGCACCACTTTGCGCATATGCGCCCCAAGTGCGGGTATTCTTGGCCAACTGCTCGGAAAAGCCCAATTCCTCAGACCGATATTTGATCTGACCCAACAGCGTCTTTTGGGCTGGAAACTGGTTGGTATAATATTTTTCAAACAAGCCCGCATCGGTGAGGAACTGCACCAATTTCCAACTTTCCTCGGGATGGTCAGTATTGGCATTCACCACCAGCGTACGACCGCCAAGATGGGTTTTTGGCCCTTCACTGCCAGCCATCATCACACCTGAAGCAAAGGGAATATCCGCACCGGGATTGGCCTTCTCATAAGCGCTCAAAAGTTGACGATAGGTGTTTGTCGGCATCAAGGCCATGGCTTGCGAGCCATCCAGCAAGCCTTGCAACAAAGCCGGATCATGAGGCACATCAATGGCAAGGATGGAGCGCGGCGCCAGCCCTTCATCCACATAGGTTTTAAAATAATCCATAGCGGCAGCCAGCTCTTTGGCAGAGGCACCGACCTTGTATCCGCCCGCTCCATCATCCGAGACAATCGCCTGCCCGTTGGACCACAAATAATAATTCAGCGGGAACCAGACCTGATTAGCAGCGGCAAAGGAAAAACCGGTTTTTCCAGTCGCTTTTTTGATTGTGCGGCTGTCAGCCAACAAATCATCCCAGGTTTTAGGCAAATCCTTGATACCAGCCTCGGCCAGAATGTCCGTTCGATAGACCATTGCCCACGTATCCGCAGACCATGGCACCCCCCAAGCCTTGCCATCATACATGGTCAGGTCAGTTGCGATAAAATCATCAAATCCATTGGGAAATGCCCCATATTGTGTCATTTCGTCAATGGATTTCACGATGCCAGCTTCGGCCATTTCCTGCGTCCAGACAAAGGCAATATGCACCACATCCGGTCCTTGCCCCACTGCGGCTTCGCGCAGGAACTGATCGCGGGAATCTTTCCAAGCAATGGTTTGCAAATCCACAGTGATCCCCGGATTAGCGGCCTCAAATTCATCAAGCGCTGCACGCATTTCCTTACGTTCACTGTCATTAAAACGGAATGTAATCTGTGTGTCAGCCAAAGCCATGCTCGCCGACACTGCGACAATAGCCGCAGTTGCAAGGTAAGTTTTCAGGCGCATTGCATCCTCCCTATAGTGCAAAACGTTTGGTTAGTTCAGGTCCATTTCTGCGATTGAGAGATGTCTCAAGGCCAGCGGATCCGGCACAAAGCCAAGGCCGGGGCCTGCGGGGACAGAAAGATGTCCGCCCCGAACCGTCAGATCAAGATCACCCAATTCTGTGCGCAAAGGATTGGGATTGGCATCCAGTTCAACAGGACCAGAGCCACCAATGGCAGAAAGCACATGGATGCTAGCCGCCAATCCCACTGCCGTGCCCATATAATGCATTGCGCATGTCGCAGATGAAGTTTGAATATCCTGCCCAACAGCAAATGTACCGCTAACCCCGCCCCATTTGGCAACATCGGGCTGCAACACTTTCAAACCGCCCTGTTTGCGATATTTTTGAAAACTGGCGAAAGACGTAATATTCTCTCCAGCTGCGATCGGGATTGCACTGGCCGCGCTCAAAGCGCTCCAATCCTGATCGGGCGCATTAGAGGCCAAGGGCTCTTCGATGAAGCTCAGTCCATAATCTGCAAACAGCTCACTGGCCGAAATGGCCTCTGGCAAAGTCCAGTTCTGATTGGCATCTGCCATAATTTCAAAAGAAGCCCCTGTCATCTCACGGACCTTTCGCAACAAAGCGACATCTGTATCCCGATCAAACCCGATCTTGAGTTTGATAGCCGTGTGACCAGTGTCTAAAATGCTGCCTATTGAGCTTTCCAGCCGCTCAACATTTGGCGTACTGGCATAAGTACGGACCCTCTCTCCTGCGTCTAAAGACAGGAAACGGCTCAGCGGCACATCTTTCATACGCGCCGCAAGATCCGCCATAGCCGTATCAAATGCCGCATAGCATTGTTCAAACGCCCCTTGCTCTCCGGTATGTCGCGCCAGCCGACCCAAGGCCGCTTCCAACAGAGTGCGGCAATCGGAATAGACAGCAAAGCTCCGCCGATGCACAAGAGGAGCCATAACGTCCTCAATCAAAGACAGGCGGGACAGATTGCCACGAGGTGGAAAATTGCACCAGGCTTCTCCCCAACCAACGAGACCATCCACACTCGTCAACGCAAGCAAAACCCCGTTCCTGACCGGCATGGAGCCCAGAGAGGATTCTGGTCCCTCAGATGGTGTGGCACTGAGTGCAAAGGCCTGAATTCTGTCAATAACGATAGCTGACATCCGATATGCTCTCGGCTTTAATGCTGATTGATTAACTGATTAATCAATGATTGATTAATAGTCTTATAATAACTTAATCAATGATTGACAAGTGATTTTATTTTGAACTATCAAATGTCAAATGCTGGTCAACAATACGGACCGTGATAGTCTATATCGAAATGTCATGATCCAAACGGAGGCAATAAGAGTTTTGGTTTCTCGAATTTCGGCATATGAGAGCTTTCGCGAGCGTCTATTTTCAGGCGAGCTTAAACCGGGGCAGTTCCTGACCCAGCGCGAGCTGGCAGAATTGGCAGGCGTATCACTGGGAAGTGCACGCGAAGCAATCCAAAAACTGGAGCACGATTCACTTTTGAAAGTGCATCCACAACGCGGCATTCAGGTCACAGACGTGACCAATAAATTCATCCGCGAATCCTTTCAGCTGCGCTCGATATTGGAATTGGCGGCTATACCCCACTATTGCGACATCAGTCAGGACCGGGCGCGCGAGACATTGGATGCAACCAAAGCAATTCTGGAACGCGCAAAAACTGACAGCTCATCCGAGGTGTTGAGCGCTGCGGTCGAAATCGACTGGCAATTTCACGATGAGCTGATCAAATCCACACATAATGATCTGGTCGAAGAAACCTATCAAATCAATACGTTGCGCCTACGCCTGATCCGCGCCAACATCCGATTGGATACCAAGCGGGTTCTGGGTGCTTTGGCCGAACATATAGAAATTCTCGAAGCCTGTGCCATTGGCGATCCAATCAAGGCGCAGGCAAAACTCTCAAATCACCTGCTGGTCGCCATGCGGCGGGCCATGGAAGGAATGTAACATGAAGCCCATTGCATTGAATGACGTCAAAAAGAGCTATGGCAATCTCCCGGTGATTCACGGTGTTGATATCCACATCGAGCCGGGGGAATTTGCCGTTCTAGTTGGCCCTTCAGGCTGTGGGAAATCCACCTTGTTACGTATGTTGGCCGGGCTGGAATCGGTCACTGGCGGTCAGATTGAGATCGGCGGCGAGCGCATGAATGATGCACCGCCCAAAGAGCGCGATATCGCAATGGTGTTCCAAAATTACGCCCTTTATCCGCATATGACCGTTGCCGAAAATATGGGCTTTTCCTTACGCCTGGCCCGTGCTGACAAAGCCATGGCCCGTGCCAAGGTTGAAGCAGCGGCCGAAATTTTAGGACTTGAAAAATTACTAGACAGATATCCCCGCCATCTTTCAGGCGGACAACGACAACGTGTCGCCATGGGGCGTGCTATTGTCCGCGATCCTGCCGTCTTTTTGTTTGACGAACCGCTCTCCAATCTGGATGCAAAATTACGCGTTAAAATGCGCAGCGAAATCAAAGAGCTGCATCAAAAACTAAAAACCACCGTCGTCTATGTCACCCACGATCAAATCGAAGCCATGACAATGGCGGACAAAATCATTGTATTAGACGGTGGCCATGTCTCACAAATCGGCTCTCCACTGGAATTATATAACCGCCCCCAAAATAAGTTTGTTGCGTCCTTCATCGGCTCCCCATCCATGAATCTATTGCCCGCCAAAGTCACTGATAAGGGCACCGCCATTCTACAAGATGGCTCGCCTATTGCCTTGCCCCAAGCTATCGAAACAGGCAAAGAGATCCTAATCGGCATCCGTCCCGAACATATGGAAATCTCACAAAACGCTCCCAAATTGTCCATAACCGCATCAGTTATCGAACCAACCGGAGCTGAAACACTGGTCATGGCCCATCTGGCAGGCACCGACATACTGGCCGCACTCCGTGGCCATGTCCCGATCACTCCCGGAGAAGCCGTGCCGCTTACCTTCGACGAGGCAAATATCCATCTATTCGACGCCCAAAACGGCCTTCGACTTGAAGGAATGAGATGACATTTCACTAAAGCGTGTCGCGATTAATGTGATTCAGGATTCCCATTTTGCATAATTGTGCTTCCCTTTGAGAAAAGGGGATCCTCATGGGCAAATCACTTCCTATTGCATTACGCGAGCGCGTTGTTTCATTTGTGGAGGCAGGTCATTCTCATCGGTCGGCAGCCGCCCATTTCATTGTTTCACCACGCTTTGTCAATAACCTGATGCTCCTTTGTAGGCCATCAGCGCCTTATGGACAGGCGTGATTGATTTGTTAAGAGAGTGATTTAGGCTCATCATAGCCCATATGGAGTGAATGATGAGACGAAAGAACGAACGACGTACCGATGATGCAGATCGTGTTGTTAAAGATATACGACAACAGACATGGCGCAAATATTCCTCAGAAGATAAAATACGGATTGTGCTGGCTGGTCTTCGTGGTGAAGACAGCATTGCGGAATTGTGTAGGCAAGAGGTGGACCTGTCCCGGTTTCGTTCCGCTCCGTGTTCTCATTTAGGCTGCTTTTCTCTCGAAAGCCAAGGGGCTTTTCCAGCCGAGAGCTGAGTGTTTTCTTCGCGGATTGTAGAAACCATTGATATACTCAAAAATTGCCACTTCAGCTTGCCTCC
>JAOXSG010000288.1 GCA_025800105.1 Cohaesibacter sp.
GAAGCTCTTGGTTCGATAGATGAGTGCTTCAAGACAAACCCGAAGGGCGAGGCATTTTTTGCGCAATGACTGTGTCGTAAAATCTTGAAAATGAACCACATTGTCGCGATTTTCCTCCTTGTCCTTGCGCAAAACTGCTCTTGCAGAATGGGCCAAATTAATGGGTCCTGAGCCTATTCTATCTCTTGACTGGGATGTGTTGTCGTAATGACTTGCCATGAAGAGTGCATTATGGAACAAATCTTTTGCTATTCCTCTTTCTGACATTCCAGCAATCGAGCTTTTATCATGTCACATTCCAAAATCTGGACCATCTATCTTTCTGGTGAAATTCATAGTAACTGGCGTGAGGAGATTGAGCAGGCAGCCGCAAGACGTGATCTGCCCGTTGAATTTTCTGCACCGGTGACAGATCATGGCAATTCAGATGATTGCGGCGTGCATATTCTGGGCGCAGAAGACAAGAAATTCTGGCACGACAACAAAGGTGCCAATCTCAATGCCATTCGCACGCGCACGCTTATTGAGCGTGCGGATATTGTTGTGGTGCGTTTTGGCGAGAAATATAAACAATGGAATGCCGCTTTTGATGCTGGCTATGCCAGCGCTTTGGGCAAATCCATCATCACCATGCATGGCGATGACCATCAACATGCCTTAAAAGAAGTGGATGCAGCGGCACTGGCTGTTACGCAAACGCCAGAGCAAGTCGTTGATATCCTCGATTATGTGATCAATGGAACATTGGCTTAGGGGCAAAGCCGGGGCCATTCAAAATCCATTCATTTTCCTGATCGAAAAAGTCAATAAATTCATAGGACATTGGCATAAAGCCCGCCTAAAGTGAGTCTTTAACCAATCAAGTTAAGGATAGTATGATGAGCAACCGGGCACTGTTTTGGGCTGGGGCCAGACGATGCATTCCTGTTTGTGTGGCAGCTGGGCCTTTTGGCGCTCTGTTTGGGGCTTTGGCGGTGGAAAGTGGCTTGAGCCCCTTTGAAGCGGTGCTGATGAGCGCAACCATTTATGCCGGGGCAAGCCAGATGGTGGGGATTGACCTGTTTGGTCAAAATATTCCGGCTTGGGTGATTGTCTTATCCATTTTTGCTGTCAATTTTCGCCATATTCTCTATTCGGCCTCTATCGGGCGGCATCTGGGCGACTGGAATGGCTGGCAAAAGGCATTCGGTCTGTTCTTTTTGATTGATCCACAATATGCAGAAGCAGAGCGCCGTTTGGAAATGGGCGGAAAAATCGAATTCGTCTGGTATATGGGATTGGCGACGCCGACATGTCTTTTTTGGCTGTCCATCACATGGCTGGGGGCGCAATTTGGCAATTTGCTGAAGGATAGTCATAGTTACGGCATTGATTTTTTGCTCCCTATCTATTTTCTTGGCCTTGTCATGGGCTTTCGCAAGCGTTCCTTCTGGTTGCCTGTGGTCGGGGTTTCGGCCTTGGCTGCTGTCATTGCTTATGAAACCATCGGCTCTCCCTGGCATGTGTCCATCGGAGCGGTGGCGGGCATCATGCTGGCTGCCTTCTTCTCGCCGCAAGCAAGAGGGAAGCTGTCCCAATCAGAAGGGCAGGTGACATCATGATGTCTTCGACTGTCTGGATTATTCTTGCTGGCGCTTTTATGACCTATCTGACACGGGTTGGCGGCCATATCATTATATCCCGGTTTGAGCATATCAACCCGCGCATTCAGGCCGGGCTTGATGCTGTGCCAGCAGCTGTTCTGACCACCATTGTTGCGCCCGCGGTTTATCATGGTGGTCCGGCAGAATGGGGCGCGATTATCATTGCCGGATTGGCCGGTCTCTATCTGTCTTTGCTCCCCATGGTGATCATTGGCACAGGTGCCCTTATTTTGGCTCGTGCTGTCTTGGGCGTGTAAGACGATATCATATAGCTTTACTGAAAGAGGATAGGCGATGAACGTTCCTGCAATTCCGGTTTTTGATGGCCATAACGATACGTTGCTGCGACTGGACATGGCGCGCAAAGCCCAAAAGCCACTTTCTTTCATGCAAGGGGATGACAGTCTGCATATCGATTGGCCCAAGGCAAAAAAAGGGCATTTGGCCGGTGGCTTATTCGCGATGTTTGTGCCGCCAAAACAGGAGCCGGGCCAGCCTCTGAAATTTGAGGATATGCAAAAGCCGATTGATCAGGCACATGCTCTGAAAGAAACACTGGCTATGGCAGCTTGTGCCTATCGGCTTGAGCGTGAGAGCAAAGGGGCCGTTCGGATTTGTCGGTCAAGCGCTGATATCAGACAAGCCATGAAAGAGGGCGTCCTTGCCTTGATGCTCCATATTGAAGGGGCAGAGGCCATTGATGCCGATTTTGATGCGCTGGATGTGCTCTATGGCGCAGGGTTGCGCTCTATTGGACCGGTTTGGAGTCGCGATAATATCTTTGCCCATGGGGTGCCGTTTGATTTTCCCGGCTCGCCCAATCAAGGGCCCGGCCTTACTGATCTGGGCGTAGAATTTGTGCGCCGTTGCAATCAAATGGGCATTGTCATCGATATGTCTCATCTCAATGAAGCCGGTTTTTGGGATATTCAAAAAGTCTCCACCGCCCCACTAGTGGCGACACACTCTAACGTTCATGCTTTAAGTCCAAGCCCGCGCAATCTGACGGATGAACAATTGGACGCAATTGCAGCCAGCCATGGCGTGGTTGGTCTGAATTATGCAGTAGGGTTTTTGCGCAGTGATGGTCAGAAATATCAAACAGACACGCCCATTAAGCTGATGCTGGATCATCTCGATCATTTGCTGAAACGATTGGGAGAGGATGGAGTTGCGCTTGGGTCAGACTTTGACGGAGCGACTGTCCCGGCTGCAATTGGCAGTGCGCAAGGCAATCCCGTTTTGATAAAAGCGATGTTCGATCATGGCTATGGAGAAAAGCTGGTCAGAAAAATCGCCTATGAAAACTGGTTGAGTTTGCTGGAGCGAACGGAGCGCTAAAGGTGCTCATAAAAGATGGGCCAATAAAAAAGCCCGGATCATGATCCGGGCTTTTTTATAGCGGTTTAGCAGCAGCGTTTTTTGCGATTGATTATTCTAGTCGCCATCATATTCATGATCATCTTCATATTCGCCTTGAACCGGCATACGCTGAGGGCGTTCGGATGGGTCACGGCCAATACGATCTGCAATATGGTTGAGATCGATGAAATGATCTGCCTGACGACGCAATTCATCTGCAATCATCGGCGGCTGTGTTGACATGGTTGAAACAATCGAAACTTTGCGGCCACGGCGCTGGAGAGCCTCAACCAGTTTGCGGAAATCGCCATCGCCAGAGAAAATCACGAAATGATCCACATGTTCAACCAGCTCCATGGCATCGATGGTCAGTTCGATATCCATATTGCCTTTGATTTTGCGGCGGCCTGTCGAATCGGTGAATTCTTTGGTTGGCTTGGTGACAACATGATATCCGTTATAGTCAAGCCAGTCTATCAGAGGGCGAATGGAAGAATATTCCTGGTCCTCGGCAAGCGCTGTGTAATAATAGGTTCTCAGCAGATAGCCTTTACTACGGAATTCTTTGAGCAGTCGCTTGTAATCGATATCGAAGCCAAGTGTTTTTGTTGTTGCATACAAATTGGCGCCGTCGATAAACAATGCAACTTTTTCACGGGGATCAAACAATTCTTTTATCCTTGTTTTTGTGCTCTTAACTATTGATTAATGACGTAAGTCATGTGGCAAATTCTGTCTTTTTATTTATTTCCAGAATTCTTGGCTGGCCAAACATGAAGATTTTATTGTGATCGCCTTATTCAATAGTGATAAGCAATAATTTTAGTCCTAGAGGTTCATGCTACCGGAACAGACAAAAAATACAAGAACAGTCCGTCCAGATGACACATATTTAAGATTTCATCCCAAAAAAAACCTCAATATTAAACAGGAAACCTGCATAAAAGAGCGAATTAGCATCTTCTGCACTCTTGTCAAGGCGACAATTTCGTTTTATTGAAAGAAAAAAATTCCCCCATTGCAGGAGATTTGTATGGCACGCGTGACCGTTGAGGACTGCGTCGATAAGGTCGACAACCGCTTTGAGCTTGTTTTGTTGTCTGGCCACCGGGCCCGGATGATTTCCAGTGGCTCTTCCATTACCGTTGATCGCGATAATGATAAAAACCCGGTTGTGGCTTTGCGAGAAATCGCAGATGAGACTGTCTCTCCTGGTGATCTGAAAGAAGATCTGATCCACTCTTTGCAAAAATATGTGGAAGTGGATGAGCCAGAGACTGATGATGTTCACATGATTACGGCGGATGAAGCGGCGACCACCGATTTCGAATCTGTTGTGGCAGAGCCGAAAAACGAGCTGGTGTTCGATCAGATGTCAGAAGAAGAATTGTTGCGCGGACTGGAAAGCCTTGTGCCACCAGATCGCAGCGATGATTGATTGCGGCAGTGATGCCAAAAAGCGGACCTTTCGGGTCCGCTTTTTTTTGGCCTGTTGCAAGCTGCGCAGAAAATTGGGGCTTGATGACAGCTCTCTTTGAGATAGCGCAAAAAAAGACTATCCTAATCTATCCAAAAGATCCTAATCTATTCAGAAGTATGACGGGCAGACGCCAGAATTTGGCAATAGACCTCACACTTGAGAAACAAACAAAACCGGCAGGGGTCGCCAGCGATCACAACAGCCGGATCAGAGCATTCTATAAGGTTTAGCCTCTGCCATGATGCGTCAATATGAGCTTGTCGAACGTGTAACCGCCTATAATCCCAATGCCAATGAGGCACTGCTCAACAAGGCCTATGTCTATTCCATGCAAAAGCATGGCAGCCAATATCGTGCATCTGGTGATCCCTATTTTCTGCATCCTTTGGAAGTGGCGGGTATTTTGACCGAGCTAAGGTTGGATTCCAGCACCATTGCGGTTGGTTTGTTGCATGATACGCTGGAAGACACCGATGCCACCCGCGCCGAGCTGGATGATTTGTTCGGTTTGGAAATTGGCAAGCTGGTGGAAGGTCTGACCAAAATTGCCCAGCTTGATCTGGTCTCCAAAAAGACCAAACAGGCAGAGAATTTGCGCAAACTTCTGCTGGCTATTTCTGACGATGTTCGGGTCTTGATCGTGAAATTGGCCGACCGCTTGCACAATATGCGCACGTTGCATTTTGTGCCCGATCATAAACGCCACCGTATTGCGCAGGAGACCATCGATATCTATGCCCCGCTGGCAGAGCGTATGGGGATGCAGGATATTCGCGAGGAATTGGAAGCGCTTTCCTTTAAATATATCAATCCGGAAGCCTTTGAAGCCATTACAGACCGTCTGGAAGGCTTGCGACAGGAAAATAAAAGCCTGATTGAAGAAATTGAAGGCGAATTGCAAAAGACTTTTGCGGAAAAAGGCCTCAATGTCAGGGTGTCTGGTCGCGAGAAACGCGCTTACTCCATTTTCCGTAAAATGCAGCGCCAGCAATTGGGCTTTGAGCAGCTCTCAGATATTTATGGTTTCCGGGTTTTGGTCGACAATGTTGAAGATTGTTATCAGGCTTTGGGCATTGTCCATACCATCTGGCCCTGTGTGCCCGGGCGTTTTAAGGATTATATCTCCACACCCAAGCCCAATGATTACCGCTCTATCCATACCACGGTGATAGGGCCGGGTCGGCAAAGGGTCGAGCTGCAAATCAGAACCGGCGAAATGCACCAGATTGCCGAATATGGTGTCGCAGCTCATGCGCTTTATAAAGACCCGGAAGGCCACACCAAGGGCGGGCGCTCGCTTGGCAAATTGGCCAAGGACAGCAATGCTTATGCATGGCTGCGTCATACAGTGGAAATGCTGGATGCTGGGAACAATGCCGAGGAATTTCTGGAGCATACCAAGTTGGAATTGTTTCAGGATCAGGTCTTCTGCTTCACGCCCAAAGGCCGGGTTCTGGCCCTGCCACGCGGTGCGACGCCGATTGATTTTGCCTATGCGGTGCATACCGGCATTGGCAATACCTGTGTTGGCTGCAAAATCAATGGCGCCATCATGCCATTGGTAACCGAGTTGCAAAATGGTGACGAGGTTGAGATCATTTGCTCCAAGGCGCAAACGCCTCCCGCAGCATGGGAGAATATTGTGGTCTCTGGCAAGGCGCGGGCGGCCATCCGCCGGGCAACAAGAGATGCGGTGCGTGCACAATATGCCGGTCTTGGCAGTCAGATTTTGCAAAATGCCTTCAAACGCGCCGAGCAGGATTATAGCGATGATCGTGTCAGCGTTGCTTTGTCTCGCCTTGGTTTTAATGCGGTGGATGACGCACTGGCCGCTGTCGGCCGGGGAGAATTATCGTCGCGTGCTGTGTTGGAAGCGGTCTTCCCGGATTATCAGGATGAGCGGGCCTCGAAGAATGGTGACGAGGAAAAGCAGGGCGCTCAGGGTGAGGGTTGGTTTGATCTCAAACAAGCGGCTGCCATGAAATTCCGCGTTCCCGGATCGATGGGTGAGATGGACGAGCAGGGTGATCGCAAGGCTATTCCGATTCGCGGGCTGTCCGGCAATCTTCCGGTGAGTTTTGCGCCAGAAGGCGGTGCTGTGCCGGGGGACCGAATTGTCGGTATTCTGACACCGGGCAAAGGCATTACCATCTATCCGATCCATTCTCCCGCCTTGAAAAATTTTGATGATCAGCCAGATGTCTGGCTGGATGTGCGCTGGGATATTGATGATGCCTCTAATGAGCGTTTTCCTGCCAGATTGCATGTATC
>JAOXSG010000244.1 GCA_025800105.1 Cohaesibacter sp.
CGTGATCCAATCGTTGCCACACTTTGCCCAGCCATCACTTCCATATGCGTGAAGGCCCATTCTTCATTAATTTCATGCGCAGAAGATTGAAATTGGCCACCGTTGCCTGGTTTAGGAAATATTCGCGCGCTTTGACCGATTGGATAACGATGAGACAATGCTTAAGTAATGAGGGGGAAACATTGCCTAGAGGATCCAACGATGCGCAAAGGACCATGTTCTCTACACACGACAAGTTTCCATCTCCAGCGATGTCGTATACAACGACACATGTCGTTTGTATCGCATGTGATGATACTAGAAACACAAGAAAAATTGCAAAACTATAACAAGAAAAAAGATTGGAAAAGAAAAGAGCATGAAAGGTGGGATGAAACGAAAGCAATTCAAAAGATATCGGTTCAAAAGACATTGCTGCAATCATGATAAGCAAAAAAGTGCATGCATGTATAGATGAAAAAACGCATGGCGAAAACTTTAAGTCCACACCAAAAAGAAAGAAAAAGAAACCGGTTCAAACGGTAAGGTTTCAAACGACACCAGGAGGAATGCATTCTGTATATGGTTGAACACAAAGGAAAGATTGCTCGAACAAATTTGAATTAAAAAGAAACCGGTTAAAACGAGACCGGTTAAAACGAGACCGGTTAAAACGAGACCGGTT
>JAOXSG010000253.1 GCA_025800105.1 Cohaesibacter sp.
ACACTTTTTGATCTGTTCGGATGTGGTAGCTGAAAATTCAAATGATAGAAAATTGTAGGGGACGGAATTTTATCTCACGAATTTAGCAGCTGATATTTGCCTTCCGAAAATGGTAGCTGAGCTTTTATCGCACCCAAATCGGCAGTTTCACCCTCCAGAAAATAATAGGCATTCACTTTTCCTTTACTACGAAAATTCCAGGTGACACTTTACTATTGAAAACAGTGTCAGCCGAATTACCCTCCACCGGACAGATATTTACCGAAACTAGCCGTTTGGTACCCCTGCCCATGGAATCCCGTTAAAGCCCCCAAAAGCCTTAACTTCGGGCTAATTAGAAATGCTTAAATTGCGATTTCAACTGTGATGGTCACATCTTCATTTCAGTTGATATTAATGTCGTCCATAAATGCATGACAGGTAAAGAGTTACTTACAATTTCAAGAGTTTTGAAGGTCCCTCCAAAGTCTCTGGACTTATGCTAGACAGCATATTCCATGAAAGATCACTAAAATAAATCCATCAATCCGTCAGTCTTTGTATATTTTCTTTCTTTCTTTCTTCCTTTCTTTCTTTCTTTCTTTGTTTCTTTCTGTTTGATTGTTTCTTTCCACTCAGT
>JAOXSG010000272.1 GCA_025800105.1 Cohaesibacter sp.
GCCGTCTCCGTGCGGTGACAGCGTTTTTGTTCTTACATTCTTGAACACACATTGCCAGTGTGGAAATGGCCAGGACATGACAGAGTAGCATCCACACGTGGCGTCAGTGAGAAAAAAACACTTCACCTTTCGCTGCCACCACACGCATCGACAAAAACGCGCCGTCTCCGTGCGGTGACAACGTTTTTGTTCTTACTTTCTTGTTGAGTACACATTGCCAGTGTGGAGATGGCCCAAGGCGCGTCCGCTTCACATTATCTAGCCTACGCTCAAAGCTTGCACGTCTCCTTGACGTAGGAATTGCGATTCCAATTCAACTTCTCTAGGAATCGTTTGCCTTCGAGCTTTGAGGCATCGGATCTGCGCTGAAAGTAACGCATCCTTTCAACCAGGCATGGGTTTGTTTCTGTCAGCTTCATTTCGAACCAATGCCTTTCTGGCAAATCCACAATGTACACATCCTGTAGCTTGGTTGCCCGGGATAGCAACACATAGAGAGCCAAAGCGTAGTCTGACTCAGTGGTGTTTGGAGGTTTTGTGAGGACAGTCAAAATTCCGTTCCGTGCTGTCACACCTTGCAAACCAAAATGGCCCAGAACGCTCCGCGGAGCCAATGGAAGTTGGCGTCTCTTCAAAGAAATGCTTTGCTTCGGCGCAATCATGAACTGCCATGGTTGCTTCGGCACAATGGGCTCGATCCAAAAATGTTTGGACGGCGTGTCCTCATCCCCACTGGTGTACTTGCCATATTCTGGATCATCCACTTCCACCAAGACCCCAAGTGGCTGATATTTCAAGATATGAACTGCTGAAGCACCGATGTCAGGCGGCAAGACTTCCTTGGGATGCAAAGCAATGCGACGAATAATTCCTGGAACTTCCCGTGTCAACAAAGGCTCTTGAACCACGCAGGACAAGCGCACTTCCATGCCGATGAACAACGGACACATTCCCATCAAATAATTCGTCTTGGT
>JAOXSG010000294.1 GCA_025800105.1 Cohaesibacter sp.
ATGACGAGCAGAAAAGCCGAGATTCACCAGCTCGCCTGTGCGCCCTTTCACATCTTTTGAGGATGCGCAGTCATCGAGGATTATGAGCGTGTTGGTGCCCTCAAAAAACCTGCTCACGAGCTTCAACCAATTTTCCACCTCGTTCTGCGCGCATATTATCACAAACATTCGTGGATCATTTTCACCAATTCGGTGGTAGGTCTTGTTGTGCGCGAATGTCGGCCAGATGAGTACGATGTAGTCGAACTTACCGCGGAAAGGGCCATAGATCTTGTCCGCCACAAACCTTGATTTGCCTGAGTTTGTCGGGCCGACAATGAGAGCGTTGAACGGTAGCTTTCTGGAGTCCATGTTCTATATCAGTATTGCAAAGATTCTAATTGCCGCCCCATTATGTTCATCTGCGAGTCACTGATGACGAAGACGTGGCAGTTCACAGCGCTCGAGCCGCTAGAGTTTCGCTCGAGTTCAAGCTGAACTCCATCTTTTGTGTTCACGAGGCGCGTACCGCTGCCGTGCAGCGCCTGATCTGCCATGGAGCGCAAATCGATCAAAAGCCCGAACTTGTCATCGGTGTAGAACTTAGTCAGATTCATGTGCTGCGTTTTATTTTTTGTCTTGACAAAGAAGCGGCAGGCCTCCGCCCAAATGTCCTTGCCTTCGATGCCGCTGTTGTACAGCATGTTGGGCGAGCCGTTCACCGTGACGCTGACTTTCTTCAGGTCGGGGTTGAAGTACTTTTCTGAATCCCTGGCGCCTGAGGCATACGGCTCAACAAAGAGAAGGATGCCCTTCAGG
>JAOXSG010000295.1 GCA_025800105.1 Cohaesibacter sp.
GAATTCGACATGAATTCAACACCAATCTGATGTCAATTGTTGTACAAAACATTGTGCAGTTCAGGCTGAAAATGAAATCAGCATGAAATCAGCATGAAATCAGCATGAATTCGGCATGAATTCAACACCAATCTGATTTCAATTACTGTACAAAGCATTGTGAAAAAGAGTGTGTACAAATCATTTTCAATGCATTATAATTTGTTTGTTTCGTATTTAAATTTGAATTAAAAGTCTTGCAGTCCTACCAAAAAAACATGGCCTTGCCCCCAACTCCAAACCACCAACCCAAACCACCAGTTTTATCTCTGTTGAAACAGTAGCTTCACACTTGACATTTATAGGGACAACTATTTGTTGCCTCCAAAGCACAGGTGTCACTATTTGTGGGTGGACAAGGCCGGGCAGGGCTAGACGGCTCGGAAGTTGCTGCATGGATGAGCTTTGTTTGTAGAAAATGAAGTAGTCTCAGGCTTGCAACTCAGAACGTCAAAAGGTCA
>JAOXSG010000298.1 GCA_025800105.1 Cohaesibacter sp.
TTTGAGATCTGTGTTATCAAGATTGCGTTTGGCCTGTTCCAATCGCCAGTGAAGACGCTCTGAATTGGCCAATTGCTGATCTATTCTGGATTTAAGAACTGTGAGATTGTTGCTGCGGGCTTCCATCGCCTGTTGGCGCTGGGAGAGAACCAGTTTCCGATTTTCCAGCGATTGCTGTGTCAGAGAACCGGATTTAGCCAATTTGTTGGCGCGCTCCAAATCACGCTTGGCAAAATCGGCCTGTTCCTTTAAGCGCTCCAGCGCCGCTTCTTCCGATTTTATTGTGGCGCGGGTTTCTGTCAGCTTTGCTTTGGCTTCAGCCAGATTGGCACGCGCCTCACGCACGGCTCCTTCATAATCAAAGGCATCAATGCGTACCAAGGCCTCGCCCTCCAGCAACACTTGCCCTTCTGCCAGACCGGGATTGACCCAAATTACCTCGCCACCGACCAGCGCCCGCAATTCGACTGTGCGTGCAGCAAAAACGGTTCCAAACAATGATATGCTGGGCTGATATTGGTCCGGCTTTGCAACTTTGACCTCAACCGCATAGGCTTCTTCACGAGCCGCGCGCTTTCTGACATCGGGCTTGCTAGCCACCAGCATGTTAAAAGCCCATGCCGTTGCCCCGATCAGAAGCATTGGCAAAATGATCCGCGCACTCCAATGCCAGATTGAGGCCTTGCGCTCCCCTTGCTGCTGTTCTGATGCCTGATGCGTTAAGGGATGTTTGGGCTCATGTGTCACGGTTTTCTATCCAATTGCTGCCAAGAGGAACAAGGTCTATGCCGACTATCTTGGTA
Source organism: Cohaesibacter sp. (assembly GCA_025800105.1). Lineage (GTDB taxonomy): Bacteria > Pseudomonadota > Alphaproteobacteria > Rhizobiales > Cohaesibacteraceae > Cohaesibacter. Next base: position 804 of record JAOXSG010000298.1, read on the forward strand.
CCTATCCGGTTTTATTTGGCAAAGACTGGCTATAAGGCCTTTTGGCTTGCCGTTTTTGCACTTCATTTTGCAAATTGTCTTTAAATGGTCCTAGAGCATATTTGTCGAAAAGTGT
>JAOXSG010000299.1 GCA_025800105.1 Cohaesibacter sp.
CTACAAACCCTAAGAATTTTCTAGTTTCAGTCAGATCTGTAGGTGGGGGCATCTCTTGCAGACTCTGTAACTTTTCTGGTATTGGTTCAAGCCCTTGTCCAGATATGTAATGTCCTAGATACTGTACATGTGCCTTGAGAAAGTTACATTTTCTCTTGGTCAGTTTTAGGTCTGCCTGATGCAGTCGCTCAAAAAGTATTTGAACGTGTTGAAGATGCTCTTCCATATTTTTACTAAAGACTAATATATCATCAAGGTACCCAAAAGTAAAATCCAGGCCTTCTAGGACTTTATTGACTAACATTTGAAAGTAGGCTGGGGCCTGTGTTAGCCCAAAGGGACACCTTTTGAATTCCCATTTGCCTCCTTTTGGTCCTCCTACCACAAAGGCAGACTTTGGCTGGCTTTCCTGGTTTAGCTCAAGGTGGTAATAGCCACTTCTCATATCAAAAGTAGAATAGATAGTGGATCCTTCTAGCTTGGCATAAATTTCATCAATTTTCAGTAGTGGTACTAGGGTCAGAACCCCTTTTGCTTTGGAGTGTGCCTTATCTACTTTAGGCAAAAGTTGGTTTAACATGCGATAATCAACACACATTCGTCTTCTAGGGGGTTCCCCGGGGGCTGTCTTCTTTGGGACTATTACTATGGGGCTAGCCCATG
>JAOXSG010000296.1 GCA_025800105.1 Cohaesibacter sp.
CCAGCACTCACGCCATTCTCATACAAGTCCATGGAAATCTCATAAATCGGCACCATCTCATCCTTATCTTTGCCACGTTCAAAATAGGCAATGGTGACAGGCCAGTGACGCAAACCGGACAAAGATGGATAAGCAGACGCAGCCTTACCATTGCTTTTTGCCATTCCAATCAAGGCTGTGGTATCCAAAACCACTTCACCCGTCTCACTGCCATCATAAATCGCAGCTTTAAAAAACCGCTCAGCTGAGCTGGCGGCTTTCAGCAAAGCGGCAATATATTCGACAGGGAAAAGAGCCTCGCGCCCCAGCTCCACCGTCTTTTCCTCAGGTTCACTCAAAACAACATAGCTCAAGTCTGCCTCATGGATCGCAACCCCGCGTGAGGTCTGGCTCAATTCCTGATCCACGAATGTCTGAATGATGAATTGAAAAGACCGATCTTGCGGATTTTCAAAACTGGCAGCGCGCAAATCGGTAAGACTGCCCTGCCCTTCGCTCAAATCCACCCGCGTCACAAACCGATGGGTCAGCGCATAGCCATCACAGGCCGAGCCATTGAGCTCATAAACCATCCGCCCATCCATGGACGAAACACCTGCCTGATTGCCCCCTTGCGCCAAGGTGATGTCATAAACCGCACGAAAAGAACTAAGAGCTGCAAGATCACCAGCAGAAACCGGTTTCGCGTCAGATGCTAACGCATGAAAGGAGCCACCAACAAAGGCAACCAAACCAAGCGCCACAATCAGTCTCTTTACAGGCTGCACACCTTTTACAGTCAACATTGCACGCTCCATTCTTTCTCACATGGCTCAACCAATGACATATCAAGGTCTTGCAAGACAAGCATGTCAACTTCAAGGCCTAGGCCTAAAAAGTCAATTTCCATAAAAAATATTGGCAACAAGACGCCTTTTCAATCAAAGCTCTGGCAAAGGCTTCCGCCTTCCCCTACAAAGAAAGATATATGTTTCATCCTTCCAACGCGATTTTCACAAAAGAAAATCCATAACGGGAAATTTCCAATGAGCGCACAGATCGAAGAAAATCTGGCTAACCTTGGCATCACCTTGCCAGAAGCAGCAGCCCCCGCGGCCAATTATGTTCCTTTTGTCAAAACCGGCAACCATGTCTATATCTCCGGGCAATTGCCCATGAATGCAGACGGCATTCAGTTTAAGGGAAAGCTGGGTCAGGATTTCACCGCAAGTGAAGGCGCAGAAGCCGCCCGTCTGTGCGCCATCAATCTGATCGCCCAGATGAAAGCCGCAACCAAAGATCTGGAAAAAGTCGCCCGTGTGGTCAAGCTGGTTGGCTTTGTCAATTCCACCGCTGATTTTGGCGACCAGCCTGCCGTCATCAATGGCGCATCCAACCTGATGGTTGAGGTCTTTGGCGACAAAGGCCGTCATGCCCGCTCTGCCGTCTCTGCCGCTGCCCTACCCTTTGGCGTAGCAGTCGAGATCGAAGCCATTATCGAAATCACTGACTGATCAAACCAATCACAATCCAGCCCCGTATCATCCAAAATGGGGCTGGATATTCACATCCCCAAATAGCCTGATTGCGGATCAACCGGGAGACAAGCATGTCCACCAAATCTTTTCCCTGGCTCACCGCACGCCCAATCGCCCATCGCGGCCTTCATGACAAAAGCCGCAAAATTGTTGAAAATACAGCCTCTGCCTTTCAAGCCGCCATCAATAAAAATTATGCCATTGAGCTGGATGTCCAACTGACAAAAGACAATCAGGCCGCTGTTTTTCATGATCATCAGTTAGACCGCCTGACCACAACAAAACAAGGATCAGTGGATGAACTGACCATGGCCCAACTCCAACAATTGGAGCTGAAAGGGAGCTGCGATAAAATCCAGCCATTATCGGATATTCTGGCGCTCATTGATGGTCAGGTGCCTATTGTCATTGAATTAAAAACACCAAAGAAGACAGCAACAAACGCCCTTGAAAAGGCGGTCACCACTTGCCTGCAATCCTATCAAGGAAAGGCGGCGCTTATGTCCTTTTCCCCCGATATTGTCACCAATCTGATCCCATTGACCGATCGTCCGCGCGGCATTGTCTCTTGCAATTATTTTGAAGATGAAGATGGCGAACATTTAAGCGATGAAGACTGTTATGCCCTCACCCATCTCTTGCATTTCAAAATGTCTCAGCCCGATTTCATCTCCTATGGCGAGCATGACTTTCCAGCGCCCGCAATTGATCTGTTGCGCGCCTTATACAAAATCCCCACCATTTGCTGGACAACAACAAATGCACAATCTCACCACAACGCCCTGAAATATTGCGATCAGGTCACCTTTGAAGGCTATGATCCCGATAGCCTGACATAAAGAAAAGGCCCCCAGCATGAGCGAGCAAAGCCTGCATTTGGAAGTCTGTCATTCCATCGCCCAAATCGGGCAAGAGAGCTGGTCAATTTGCTGCAACGATACACCAAAGGCTGCTGATAACCCGTTTCTTTCTTATGCTTTTTTGTCAGCTTTGGAAGAATCAGGCTGTGTCAGCGAGCAAAGCGGCTGGTTGTCCCATCATCTGGCCCTAAAAGATGAAAAAGACACCATTCTCGCCTGCCTGCCCCTTTATCTGAAAGCCCATAGTCAGGGCGAATATGTCTTTGATCACGGCTGGGCCGATGCTTATGAGCGCGCAGGCGGGCGCTATTATCCAAAATTGCAATCCTCGCTGCCTTTCACACCTGTCACAGCCCCCAAATTGCTGACAAGACGCGAGCTGAAGCCGGACATGGCCACAAAGGCTTTTGCCTCTGGCCTCAAACAAGTGTGCGAGCGCTATCATATTTCTTCCGCGCATTTGACCTTTCTACCACAAACAGAAAAAAGTCGATGGGAGAAAGAGGATTTTCTGATCAGACGCGACAGGCAATTTCACTGGATCAATCAGGATTATAACAGCTTTGACGACTTTCTGGCCGATCTGGCCTCACGCAAGCGAAAAGCCATCAAAAAAGAACGCCGCCAAGCCCAGAGCCATGGCTTAACAATCGTGAAAAAGCGCGGCGATGAGATATCCGAACAAGACTGGGACAGCTTCTTTGCTTTTTATATGGATACAGGCGCCCGCAAATGGGGCCGCCCTTATCTGACACGCGCTTTCTTTGCCATGTTATCGGAGCGCATGAGCGACAATCTGCTGCTCTTCATGGCCAAGGACGGCGAAAATCCGGTTGCAGGGGCGCTCAATTTCATTGGCAAAGACACCCTCTATGGTCGCTATTGGGGCGCAATTGGCGACTATCCGAGCCTGCATTTCGAACTCTGCTACCATCAGGCCATCGAATGGGCCATTGAGCATGGCTATAAAAGCGTCGAAGCTGGCGCACAAGGCGAGCACAAACTGGCCAGAGGCTATATCCCGCAAACCACATGGTCCTGCCACTGGATCGACAATCCCTCTTTTCGGCAGGCGGTTGAGGATTATTTGCAAGCAGAACGACGCGAAGCCGCCGCCGAACAGGATTTTCTCACAGATCTGGCCCCTTTCAAAAAGGGATAATGGCGAAGTTGCAAACGCGCTGCTAAGTTAAAGACAAATCTCATCCATCATGACAAACAACAGAGTAATCGCCATGACTGCGCCCTCTTATGACACCGATAATATCTTTGCAAAAATCCTGCGTGGCGATTTGCCTTGCCACAAGGTCTATGAAGATGATGCCACCTTTGCCTTCATGGATATCATGCCCCGCGCCGATGGGCATACATTGGTGATTCCCAAAAACGCCTCTCGCAACATGCTGGATGTGCAACAGGACGATCTCAATGCCGTCATGGCCACAGTACAAAAAATTGCCAAAGCTCAAATGCAGGCCTTTGATGCGGATGGCATCACACTCCAGCAATTTAACGAGCCAGCCGGTGGTCAGGTGGTTTTCCACCTGCATATGCATGTCATCCCGCGTCAAGAAGGCATCTCCCTGCGCCCCCATACCGGGGACATGGCAGATAATGATCTTCTTGCCACTCATGCACAGGCTTTGAAAGAAGCTTTGGAAAAGATCGGGTAAAAGTCACATAACCCTTTCTTTAAAATAAGAAAATAACAAACAGCCCTTGTGAAAGACACCCCAGTCACAAGGGCTTTTTGCTGCCCTTTTCACAATTTTCCCACAGACAAGCCAATAACACTGCCCAAAAGATCCACATTTCATCCACGAACCATTCCACAAAGATGGAACAGCTTTTCCCCAACCCTCACACAGAGAAGCAACAAGCAAGTAACAGAGATTTTAACAATTACGCGCCCTTTCCCAGCCCTCACCCTGCTGTGAAAAGCCCGTTTAATGCCATCAAACAACCAGCCCCGGAAAACACACCGAGCAACAGACGACGCCCAAGCCCGTAATAAACAGAGACGGCAAGAGCGACAGAGATAAGCCGGATCCAAACAGGAACCTCCAGCAAGGCACCGGATGGAAACAGAATCAACCGCGCAATCACCCCGGCCACAAGCGCATTGGCAACAGCGCGCGCCAGCAAAATCCACTCGCTATCATCACGCAAATTACCCGCAAAGGCAACGCCAAGCCAACGCCAGATCTGTGTCGGCACCATGCCCGCAAGCACGATAAAAAGATAAGGCCACCAGGCATGATCGAGGAAAGAAAATGTCATGAAGCCCGTCTCCGATAGCGTCCAATAGCATAAGCACCAACGCCCCCCACAAGCCCGGTCCAGATCAAATCCGCCCCCGGCACAACATGCACAAAAACAGGCCCCAAACATAAGCCAAAGACCAGAGCCAGACGATCAGAAAGCAACCGTGCGGCGCTGGGCAGGGTCAGTAAAAAGTAAAGCGGCGTCATAAAAAACAAGGCCGCCGCCGCCAAAGGCGGCACAATCCCGGCAATGGAATAGCCAATGGCCGTGACACCAATATTGAGGAAACAAAGGCTCACGCCAAATCCGGCAAAAAACGGCACCCGCGCATAACGCGGCAAGCTGGGCACTGTCTGCATGGCAAACACCCATGCCGTAATCGCCGTCACATGGGACACAAGATAAAGCTGCCATCTGGGTGTCTCACGATCACGCAATTCCGGTACCAAAGCCACAACCATTGGCATCAAACGGATAGAGGCCAAAGTCACAGCAAGCGCAATGGCGGCCAATCCCGCACCCGAGACAATGCCGCCAATCAACACCACCTGACTGGGCAATGCCCAGATCAAGCCCGTCATTGCCAAGGCATGGCCCAGATCAACACCGCTTTCGCGGGCAAAGCCACCAAAACCAATGAAGGAAAGATACAGCACAATGGCAGGCGTGGAGAGCAAATGCCTCATGCCTCTTCTATAGCAGACAAAGGCAGAAAGCCGCTCCTCAGTTCCACTGAGAGGGGGGATAGTCATGAAAACACAATCCAAGCGGAATATGGACGTTAGAAAACAATCAAAACACAAAAGGCCCCAATCCGCCATTGGTAGATCGGCGAAAATCGACCGGCCTCATTCACCATCAAAATATTGCTGATATATCAAGCTGATGACAAGCATATAACCCGCCGCAACGGTTAAAATATTTTTCAGCAATTCCATGCCATCCGCCTGTCCTGTTTGCGGATCAAGCAAACTGCCAAACAAGCCATTGGGAAAAGCGGCACGCATTGTGGCACTGGCTGCCATCAAGGATGCAATTGCAAAAGCTCCATAAAGCAGCAAAACACGCAACCAAACAGGAATGTCAGGCACCATCACAGCTCCTCTTTCAAACTCTCTTTTCAACAAAGCTGAAAAAGCATTTTGAAAGACACAAAAAACAAAAACAATCAGACAGATCAACTCTGCCTGATTGCCAAAATACACTTACTTTTTATCCGATCCCGATATGGTCGGAACGCTGGATTTTCGCTTGGCGACAGCCTTGCTTTTGCTCGTCTTGCCCGTCTGGCGTTTGGCTTTCGGCGCAGGGGCATCCTCCACCATCGTCAAACTCAAGCCATCAATCCCAGATCCTTTCTCAGACTTGGCAACATCCACCTGCACAGTGCCGCCCTTGACCAACTTGCCAAAGAGAATTTCTTCGGCGAGTGGCCGCTTGATATGCTCCTGTATCACACGGCCAAGCGGTCGCGCGCCCATTTTCGGATCATAGCCTTTGTCTGCCAACCAGCGGGTAGCCGCATCCGTTAGCTCAAAGGTTACGCCACGATCGGCCAATTGTGCCTCAAGCTGCACAACAAATTTGCGCACCACCTGATGAACAATCTCGGTTGGCAAATGGCCAAACGGAATGATGGCATCCAGACGATTGCGAAATTCTGGC
>JAOXSG010000318.1 GCA_025800105.1 Cohaesibacter sp.
GAAAGGACGATAACTAGCTGTCTCTGCAATCCGCATGAGATGCTCCCCTTTTGAGAGATACATTCTGCCAGTAACCTCATCCACTACATAGATATTTCCCTTATACAAGGGTAACCATTCATCTATTTGTACATAGATTCCAGGGTTCCCTTGTTCTGTCACGATGGGGGCTCTCCAGGATTTTCGTTCCGAGATCCTGGGTTGGCCTCCCAATGGTAAATAAAAATCTGTACCCCGCAACTGGAGTACACGCTCCTCTGTGGAGGCTGCTTTAGCTTCCTCCTTTTTGGTTTGGGTCGTTTGTGGTCCTGCCACTTTTGGTCTTGCGCCTCTCCGGTGCTCCAGATCCACTTCCGGATCACTCATAGGTGGTCTAAATAGACTCTGACTTTGTTCTCCTGCCCCTTCTGCCATAGAACACGGTGGTATATTTAATAGGGTATCTCCCCCCACTGCCCCAGCAGTTGTCTCAGGATTTTCTACATTTGACTGTCCCGCCTGAGGCTGCTCGGGCGTCCTCTTTCGGAGGACCAACCTTCCTTGGGTTACTATCCCTAAGGGTTCAGGCTGGAGTGTTATATCTCCCACTGAACCAGACCTACC
>JAOXSG010000330.1 GCA_025800105.1 Cohaesibacter sp.
ACCACTGCAGTCAGAAAACGATGTTGATTGAAGGGAGGATGTGTGAAGCACTTTCCTGGGACCAATGTATATGCAAAGACGCAAAGTGTGTGCCTGGCGGTGCTTCCGCAGAAACCATGGACTCTGCTGACATAACGATGCCGGATGAAACAGCAGAAAGTGGCTCTCGGACTCAACTGCTTGTTGGCGGGGAGGTCTTCACACAGCCTGCAGACACTGTGTCGCGGACTCAACTGCTTGTTGGCGGGGCGGTCTTGACAGAGCCTGCAGAAAGTGTGGATCGGACTCAACTGCTTGTTGGCGGGGCGGTCTTGACAGAGCCTGCAGAAACTGCTGTAAGTGCAGAAAGTGGTGTTTGTGCTGATGTCACTTGGTTGGAAAATTTGCTGCAAGAGGTGGAACAGGCAACGCAAGGTGGTTTTCAAGATGCACACAACCAAGGCTATTACATCAATGAATATACAACCAAAGTAAATGCTTTAGGAGACAAACTGATGCAGGGTCTGAAACGCATTGCGCAGAAAATACATGCAGCAGAAGCTGAT
>JAOXSG010000035.1 GCA_025800105.1 Cohaesibacter sp.
GCCTCCAGCCGGCAACCGGCAAAAAGAGAAGGAAAAAGAGAGAGAGGAAAACCCAAAATCAGAAATTTGAGGCGGTATATAATAGGAGGATACCTGGGAGCCTCCAGCCGGCAGCCGGCAAAAAGAGAAGGAAAAAGAAAGAGGAAAACCAAAAACCACCCTTGTGATCAATTTATTTGACATACATTGAATTGTTCCAAGATTGAATTGTTTGTGCAGTCTAAGACTCTGACTGATGTTATGTTCAAGGACTGGACCACTTGAGACAAATCATGTCAGTCAATGTCAAACTCCTAGACATTGGCTCAAATATCATCAATTGATCGATAGTTGTATACACACTGTTGTGGTAGCGCGGATATGATGAACCAGCGAGTTGGCGAAGGCCAGCTTGTGAATTCCCATTTCACACCCCAAGTGCTGAACATGTTTAGGTTCGGAAAACCCTTTGGTTTTTCGAGGAAAACCCAGCATTTTAGGAGGAAAACCCCCATATGTTTCGTTAAGGCAGACCGATGTTTTTGTCCCTTTCGCCAGACCGGCCTGGCTGGTTTT
>JAOXSG010000395.1 GCA_025800105.1 Cohaesibacter sp.
CTTCCGATCTGGATTCCTGTATGTTCGTTTTGTCCCTTCGGCTGCTATCAAACTGTAACTCAAAATTAGCAGTGGGAACGGTTTTTTAACAAGAGAAACAGAAACCTTGGTTATCTTTTAACCCCAGGTTAGCGTTAACCGGCTATTCATCAACCCTGCCCTGAGCAATACAAATTGAAGGGCTGCGTGCAAGAAGCTTGTAAGTGACTATTTAGGCCGAATTTTTTTTTCTCTTCCAAATGAGCTCAATTTTTGCATGTGACCTTGGACTTAACAGGAAAATGTTGTCCCATAATTTTTTCTGCTGTTTTGTTTTCCGTTTTCGAGAAATTTTCTTCAACCAGCACTGGCGGTAAATGCACGCTTCGCTGATTCTATTGTTCGGAAAAACAAAAGCTTTCTTTGGAAAGGACATCGCAAGGAAAAAAACTGCGTTTCTGCATACCTTATTTGTGGAAAAGGAAAGAGAAACCAGCAAACTTAAATAGGGGGAATGTTTTTCTATGAAGTGGAAGGCCACATGCCGAAATTGAGCTCATTTGGACGAGGAAAAACAATTTGGCCTAAAAAGTCACTTACGAGCTTCTTGCACGCAGCCCTTCAATTAAAACACCAT
>JAOXSG010000306.1 GCA_025800105.1 Cohaesibacter sp.
ATACCAACGAGTAGAAATAATAAGCCATAGGATGCCTTGAAATGGTTTACTGACAAGGCGTTTTTCGACGGACAATGCCGGAGCATTTTCTTTTTTGATGCGAACCTTTTACATTGAATTGTCAAGATAATTCAATGAGGCGCGCCTAGAAAGACAACGCCGCTCAGTGAGCCATTTCAAGGCACCGAAGGCCGGTTTTCTGGGCCTTCTGGACTGCGTCGCTCTTGCTTTGTGGTCGGCCAGACCATGGCAGCAAAAGCTCCTTGCCAGAAAACCCAGAAAATCCGGTCATATGGGTCATTATTTCTGCTCGTTGGTATTAACCCTAAAAGTAAAAAGAAGATGCGCTCTTTGCGTTTACAATTGATTAACCATGAGGTTTCTGCGCAGACTCACAATGTTTTATGGCGACCAGAATTGGTGAGCATTTTATGAAGATATTGTTATTTGCCTTAAAAGATGGCTTCGTTCATAGCCTTGACTGGAAAGCCAAGGCGAGTGGCGCGAATTTCTGGCTGTTCTTTTTCATCTTCTCCATGCTGTTTTTTGCAGCACTTGGAGCCGATGTAACCTATATACAAGAGCCTGAAACACCAGCCTTTTTCCCCAGCCTTATGGCTTCCCTCTTTGCTTCAGAAACACCCTTTACCCGTCTGGCTCTTTTGCTTTTCACCTTGCCGATGATCAGCTTTGCCATTCGCCGTATTTTTGATCAGGACAAGCCAAGTTGGGCTGGTATGGGGGCTGTACTACCCTTTATGTCGCTTGCCTTTTTGCTGATTTTTGAGGCGACATAAAAGATATAAAAAATAATCTGGTTATGAAACAAATCTATTTCTATTGCCTTGCCATGACAAAAGCATGACAAATACTCAGCTCTGCGATTTTGATGGTCTCACAGCTTGTTGCCCGGGAACTGACTGGTAATTGGTCAATATTTTTTATGCCTTCATAACAATTAATCATTTCTGCAACTCATTGTTATCCCTTATAGTGGGGCCTTCGTTTTTCTGTTTTTAGAGCATGATTTAAAAATCCTGAGACAGATCCATATACGCAGCTGTGAGAGCGCATTATGACTTCCTCGTCGTCCCAAAGCCGTCTTCCCTATGGCCTGATCATTTTCTTTGGCTGCGTGCTTGCAACCATTCCCTTTGGCCCTCGTGCCACGATGGGCTTTTTCATGACGCCGATCACGGTGGAAAATGGCTGGAGCCGCGAGATTTTCTCTCTCGCTATTGCTGTGCAGAATCTGGTTTGGGGCCTTGCGCAACCCTTTGCTGGCATGATTGCCGATCGCTATGGCACCGCGCGGGTTTTGGTCGGGGGCGCGCTGACCTATTTTGTTGCCCTTTATTGGATGGCGCATGTCACAGACCCGACAGCCTTCACTCTAAGTGCTGGCATATTGATGGGGGTTGGCATTGCAGGATGTGCCTTTTTCTTGGTGCTGGCGGCCTTTACCCGGCTCTTGCCTCCCTCTTTGCGCTCTGTTGCCTTTGGTCTGGGGACAGCTGCCGGATCTCTTGGGCAGTTTCTGTTTTCTCCGCTCTCCCAATATCTGATTGCAGATTATGGTTGGCGCACAGCCCTGATCATTTTGGCCTTTAGCGTTTTGATTGTGCCTTTGCTTGCCCCCATTTTCCGCGGCAAACCAGAGACTGTGGCCAATGAAACCGGGGCCAAGGATCAAACCATGATCGAGGCCTTGAAAGAGGCTTTTGGCCATCGCTCCTATATTTTGCTGGTCTTTGGCTTTTTTGTCTGTGGCTGGCATGTTGCCTTCATTACCACGCATTTGCCGCCCTTTATCAGTGATATGGGGATTGATGCCAAATGGGGTGGATGGGCGATTGCCTTTATCGGCCTTTTCAATATGGCCGGTGCTTTTACCGCCGGTATTTTAGGCAATAAAATGCCTTTGCGCACGATGCTGAGTTTCATCTATCTTGCCCGTGCTGTGGTGATCAGTGTTTTTCTGATTGTACCGATCTCAGTGCCGTCAATCCTGATTTTTTCTGCCACTATGGGGCTTTTATGGCTCTCAACAGTGCCACCGACCCAAGGTCTGGTCACCAAAATGTTTGGCACGCGCTATGTTGCCACTTTATTTGGCTTCGTCTTTTTGTCGCATCAGATTGGCGCTTTTCTGGGCGTTTGGCTGGGTGGGGTGCTGTATGACAAAACCGGCACATATGACACGATCTGGTGGCTTTCCATTGCGCTTGGTATTTTTGCCGCGCTGGTTCATTGGCCGATCAAGGAAGAGCCGGTTGAGCGGCTGCAAGCAGCCCAGTCTGTACGTTAAGATATGGGCGGAGATTGTTAGGCCGTGGTGCCAGAAGAAAAGCCGGTCATTTTCCAATCGCCTTGCGGATTGCGGCAAATTTCACCGGCAACATTCTCTACCCCTGTGATGCGGTGCATGGAGCTTTTGAAAGATCGGCATTCTTCATCCATCACCGATTGGTGGGCGGAAATATCGGTGATTTCCCCTTTGGAGCCGGTTTTGGGATTCATCCAGGCAATGACCGAGCGCTCTGTTTTCAGCTCACCATTGTCCAGTGCCCCAACCTTTTGCAACAGGATTTCCCAATCCGATGGATCAATGCCGGAGAGCAATGCCGGATTTGCGCCGATTGACGCGGTTGCCAGAGGATCGATGTCTGTCTCTGTCTCGCCAAAGCCAATGGAAGCACAGGCACCAAGAGAGAAACATGTCCCTATGACAATCAGATGTTTCATTGAAGATTTTATCACATGAAGGTTTGGAAAGTTTGAGATATGCGCGCTTGCAGAGTTCACATTCCGATCCTTTCCTTTACAATAAACATTATGCCAGCCGTGACGCTGGCACTGGTTTGCACCCTCTCCTCTATCATCTGTCAGGAAAGTTAATGACTGGTAACTTTATTGAAGCGAATGAACCATTTGATCTGTTTGCTGCATGGTTGAAGGATGCAGAAAAGAGCGAGCCGAATGATCCCAATGCCATGGCTGTTGCCAGCGTGGATGAGCATGGCATGCCCAATGTTCGCATGGTTTTACTGAAAGATTTCAGCGCTGATGGCTTTGTTTTTTATACCAATTTTGAAAGTGCCAAGGGCCGTGAGCTTTTGACCAGCCGCAAGGCGGGCCTGCTTTTTCATTGGAAAAGCTTGCGCCGCCAAGTGCGGGTGCGCGGTCAGGTTGAGGTTGTCTCTGAGGCGGAAGCGGACGAGTATTTTTATTCGCGTGCGCGCGGCAGCCGCATCGGGGCTTGGGCTTCCAAACAATCCCGCCCCTTGGAAAGCCGCTTTGCACTGGAAAAAGCGGTGGCTGAATATACGGCCAAATTTGGCATTGGCAAGGTGCCAAGACCTGATTATTGGTCCGGCTTTTTGGTGCGGCCTGAGCAAATAGAATTTTGGCATGATCGCCCGTTTCGTTTGCATGATCGGGTGACCTTTACCCGCTCTGGCGATGGCTGGGACAAAGAGCAGCTTTATCCGTAATCACATCAAGGCTTCACAGAAATGTGAGGGAGGGTGATTTTTCCTGCGCCATCTTCGAATGTTAGGACATAAGCTCATAAATGTGATGCATTTGGTAGAGGCTTATTTTGTCTCTGACTAGGAGCAAAAATTCGGAGTTGCCCCATGATCACCCGCCCGTCTAGCCAAGACAAAGTGTCCTATTCTTCCTCTTTTTCTCGCAGCTCGATCGCTGCTGGCATGAAAAAGGCTTATTTGTCGCTTTTAAGTTTGCCTTTTTTATTCTCACCTGCGCTTGCCATGGGTGGTCAAAGCCTGTCGCTTACACCGATCAAGGATCAGAAGAGCCTTGATGCTATGCTGTCGCAAAAAGACAAAGCCGGTCCCGCTCTTCCCTCATCAGAAGGAAAAGCCCTTGCCGATGCCACCGTCGCTACTGCTGATAAAGGCGATATTCGCACCGTCTGGCTGACCAAGCCCACCACCCGCTATGGCCATGGGGTTTTGGGGGATGCAGTTGAAGCGGGCGGGGTTACGGTCCGGCTGCAAAATGGTGCTTATCGTCATTTTACCCTGCCAGATGATTCCGTTTTTGAAGATCTGGTTCCACGTGTTGGAGATCTGGATGGCGATGGGCGTAATGAAGTGGTGCTGGTGCGCGCCTATTTAACTGCGGGAGCTGCTCTTTCTGTCTTTGGTATGCGGGGGGATCAGCTGGAATTGCTTGCAGAATCTCCTGCCATAGGCACTGCCAATCGCTGGCTCAACCCTTCCATTCTGGCCGATTTAGACGGCTCTGGCCGTCTTTCCGTTGGTTTGGTGCGCACGCCGCATATTGGTGGCCAATTGCAGATCTGGCAATTTGATGGCAAGCAATTGACGCAAAAAGCCAAGGCCAACGGCTTTTCCAATCACAGCATTGGCAGCAGAGCCCTTGGGCTGTCGGCGGTGCTGGCGCATAAAGGGCAAAAGCGCATTCTTTTGCCCGATGCACGGCAAGGGGCGCTGTTGGTGTTGGATGGGCGCAGTTTGTCAGTTCTTGCCCGCCTTGCTTTGCCTGCCCGTCCTGTGACGGATTTTGTGCGCGTCACAGGAGCGGGTGGAGACCAGAGCGTGCTTATGGGATTGGCAGATGGTCAGTTTTATGCTCTCAGCAATCCCAAAGGCGATTTGTTTGATTGAAGCCGCTTTATGGCACTGTCCAGCAAGATTGCTCTGGCGACCATTGCATGTCTTTGTCCGCCGGATAAATCGGTCTTGGTGTTTTGTTAAGCTGCATACGGGCCAGAACCGGTGTTGTCAGGCCCGGACCATCAACTTCGATCACTTGCTCTGGGGCAAAAAATTCATCAAATCCGGCGCGGAAATGGCCGCGAGATTTGACAATCACCGATTTGAAATCAGCGATATCAAGATCAAAGCGTTCAATGAAAGCCGGGTCGCATAATTGCCTTCGGATGGTGGAGACAATCACATAGATGCCATTGCAATCGAGCAAAGCGCAAGGCCCCAGATTTTGCAAACCGCCCGCATATAGACCGCGACGGCATTCAACCGGAGCGGAGCGCACTTTCAGAATTTTGGCTTTTCTTGTCAATTTTCCCGATAAAGGGCTGCTTTCTTCGCGATTGAAGGATGCGTCAAATTCGGCTCCTTCGCCCAATTCTTGCGCTTGTGCTGCAAGAGTTGGGTCAAAGAGCATACCGACCAGCGCTTTTTGAACGCCAGCTTCCAGCATGGCTTCAAACAGGGCCAACACATTGCCGCGCCCCCCGCCACCCGGATTGTCGGCCACATCGCCAAAAATAAGCGGCGTTTGGCTTGTTTTCATCAAATCAATGCTGTCCTCGATTGAGGTGAGATTGATGGAAAATTCTTCGCGCGCCTGCCAGACCCGGGCGGCCATTTCTGTGGCGGTGGCTTTGGCTGTGTCGCTATCGCAAGCGGTGACGGTGACATTGAAACCGGCTTTTTGCGAATCGCCTGCGGTAAAGCCTGAACAGAGCGACACATTCCAGACATCGCCTTTTGAAAGGGCAATTGCTTCACCCATCAGGCGAGCATAAGGACCAGTGTCCGTATTTTGCGATGTGGAGGGCGGAATGAAGGGCAAACGCACCAAAGCGCGCCCTGTTGTCTCGCCTGCCAAAAGGCGTTTCAGGGCAATGGCGGCTTCTGCGCCGCGTTCGAACTGGTCGATATGGGGATTGGTGCGATAGGCGGAAATGAAATCGGCAAGCTCGATCATTGTCGGGCTGACATGGCCATGAAGATCAAGGGTCATGACCAGTGGGATATCGCACCCGCATTTTGCCCGAATGCGCTGGAGCAAGGTGCCTTCTGGGTCTTCATCATTGGTTGCGATGCAGGCGCCATGCGCATCGACATAGATGGCGTCCAGATCTTTAGGCAAACGGGTGTCTATTTCCGCCAATAACTCATCAAACAAGGCCCCATCCATCATGCCGCCAGCGCCAGCAGCAGCAGAGAAAATGGGGACCATATCAAAGTCTCCCATTTCACTTAAAAAGCCCTTGGTGCAGGATGAGACACGGGGGGGTGTCTGACGGGCTGCTTTTGCCAGTTCCTCGCCAATCAAAAGCCGTTGTGCTTCGAACTCTTTTCGATCAGAGACAGGGGCGGCCCGGTTGCTTTCAAGGTGAAAATGTATCAGCGCTATTCTTGGTAAGCTCATGCGGACAGGTCCAGTTTTGGCATGGCAGCGATCAGGCTGCGTGTATAATCATGACTTGGATTTTCTATGATCTGGTCAGGATTTGCAATCTCGCAAATGGCCCCATTGCGCATGACAATGATCCGGTCACACATTTGTCGCACCACCGCCAGATCGTGACTGACAAAGAGCAAGGTCAGATGATATTGATCGCGCAAATCTTTCATCAGATTCAAGGTCTCTGCCTGCACTGATACATCCAGTGCGGAGGTTGGTTCATCGCAAAAGATAAATTCCGGGCGAAAGGCCATGGCGCGAGCGATGGCAATGCGCTGGCGCTGACCGCCGGAAAATTCTTGCGGATAGCGATAAGCAGCAGAGGCTTCCAAGCCAACGGACAGCATCAGATTTTCCGCAAGCTCTTTTGCGCTGAGCCAATCAGGCAAGAGCTTGTGGGTGCGAATGGGAAAGGTCACATTCTCACCCGCAGTCATGCGCGGATTAAGGGAGGAGAAGGGATCCTGAAAAATGCATTGCATGGACAGGCGAATGTCTTTGGTGATGGCCCGGCCATTATTGTCTGTCAGGGACGTGCCTTTATAGGTGATCGAGCCGGAATTGAGCCTTTGCAGCCCCAAAATGGCGCGCCCCATGGTGGATTTGCCGGATCCGCTTTCGCCCACGATGCCCAGAATTTCCTTTCTATTCTGGGTGAAGCTGACAGTATCGAGACCGATTGTTGTCTTTGGTGGTCCGAAAAAGCCAGATTTTGTGTTGAAAATGCAAGAGGCTTTGTCCACTTGCAGCAAAAGCTCGTCATTGTCGGGAAAATCGGATTCCTGAAAATAGCGCAAAATCACCTCACGGGCCTTGCTTTGCGCATCGGTCACCGTCTCCAGCACGCGAAAACGATCCAGCCGTTTTGACAAGCGCGGGACAGCGGCCATGAGATTGCGGGTATAATCCTGCTTTGGATGATTGATCACCTCTTGCGTTGGCCCCTGCTCTACATGTTTGCCGTGGCGCATCACATAGACGAAATCGCAATATTCCGAAATCACGCCGATATCATGGGTCACCAGCATGACGGAAATCTTATATTGTCGGCAAAGGTCTATGAGTGTGTCCATAACCGAGCGCTGAACGGAGACATCCAGTGCTGTGGTTGGCTCGTCTGCGATGATCAAATCGGGATTGGCCGAGATTGCGATGGCAAAGACCACCCGCTGGCACATGCCGCCGGACATTTGATGGGGATATTTTTCCATCACATCCTTTGGATCTTTGATCCGGGTTTGGGTCAGCAGATCAAGCGCCCGTTCATAGGCTTGTTCTCCCTTCAAATCCGTATTGGCATAGATGGCTTCCAGCACTTGCTTGCCGATTGTCATCACCGGGTCCAGCGCTGTCATGGGATTTTGGAAGACATAACCGACCTTGCGGCCACGGATTTGGGTGAAAAAATCGTTTGATTTGCCGATCAGGCTTTCCCCCTGAAAGTCTATCTCGCCCTCAGCGATATAGCCCGGAGCGTCAATCAGATCAAGCACCGCTCGTCCCACGGTCGATTTGCCCGCGCCACTTTCTCCCACCAGTCCGACAATCTTGCCGGTTTCAATCTCGATGGAAATATCATCCAGCGCTTTGAAAGCGCCCCTTTTGGTTGGATAGACAACAGTGAGGTTGCTTGTTTTGAGAAGAATGTCAGTCATGCGGTCCCATCCCTTACATGGTTTCGTGGCGCAAGGCCGGGTTGGCATATTCGCGGATGCGATCGGCAACGACATTGATGCACAAAACCAGCACCACCAGCACCACACCGGGCAGGATGGAAATCCACCAATAGCCGGTCAGCAAATAGTCAAACCCATTGGCAATCAGCATGCCCAAAGAAGGCTCGGTGATGGGCACGCCTACACCCAGAAAGCTCAAGGTGGCTTCGGCGGCAATGGCGCCTGAGATGATCATGGGCAGCATGACAATGACAGGGGCGATGGAATTGGGCAGCAAATAGCGCAAGATGATCTGATTGGCGCTTAAACCGGCCAATTGGGCGGCGCGCATATATTCTTTGCGGATTTCGCCAAGGGCGGCAGAGCGGGTCACCCGTGCCTTGCTGGCCCAAATGCCAATGATCAGAGCCAGAATGACCTTTTCAACCCCCTGCCCCATCAAGGCCAGCAACATCAAGGCCAGCAAGATGCCGGGAAAGCTCATTTTCACATCGACCAGACGCATGACAATGGAATCGACCACGCCCCCATAATAGGCAGAAATCAGGCCAAGATAGATGCCAATGGCGGTGCCGATTGTGCTGGCGGTGATGGCAACAAACAGGCTGATGCGCAGCCCATAGATGATGGTTGAGAGAATATCACGGCCCTGCTCATCGGTGCCAAAAATGGCAATGGTGCCATCCATCAGGCTTTCACCGGGGGCCAGTTGACCATCCATTATGCTGATTGCGCCCAGATCATAGGGATTTTGCGGGGCGATGATGGGCGCAAAGAGGGCAACAAGCAGAAAGAGCACCACCCCAACAAAGCCCAGAGCGGTCATCGGATCGCCAAAAATAACATCGCGGAAAAAGTCTTTGATTTTGCTGTCAGTCATGGGGCTTATCCTTGCGCGCTGTAGCGAATGCGCGGATCAATCAGCGCATAGACAACATCAACGATCAGATTGATGGTGACGAACATGAAGGAAATCAGAACCAGATAGGCTGTGACCACGGGCTGATCGCCCAATTTTATGGAATCAATCAGCAATTTGCCCAACCCCGGCCATGAAAAGACGGTTTCTGTGACCGTTGAAAAGGCAATCAAGGCTCCAAATTCCAAGCCGGTGATGGTGACAATAGGAATGAGAATATTGGGCAAAAGGTGCGAGCGGATCAGAGTTTGATCGGCAATGCCTTTGGCCTTGGCAAAGGTCATAAATTCCTGCGTCTTGGTTTCTCTGGTGCCGGAGCGCGCCAAACGGGTATGCATACAAATTTTGTAAATAGCCAGATTGATCACTGGTAAGGCCATATGCCGCCATCCATCCAGTGTCAAAAATGCCCATTCTGCGCCCAAAAAGGTGGCTGTATCGCCGCGCCCCCCTGCTGGCAACAGACGCAATGTCACCGCAAAAACAAGGATCAACACAATGCCTTGCCAAAAATTTGGCACTGAATAGCCGATTGTTGTTAGAAACATTGTGGCTTTTGAGCGTTTGGTGCGCGGGTTGAGGCCGGAGAAAATGCCCAATGGAATGCCGATCAACAGGGCAAAGGCCAGTGCAATCACGGCCAGTTCCAGCGTGGCGGGTAGCCGGTCAAGGATCAGATCAAGCACCGGCTCGCCATGATTGAAGGATATGCCAAGATCCCCCTGAACAAGGCGTATCAGGAAGGAGCCATATTGGACCAAGGCGGGCTTATCCAGATTATAGGCTTCGATAAAAGCCTGTTCATCGGCTGCGGTGGCATCTTCTGGCAAAAAACTATCAATAGGATCTGCCACGACATACATGCCAAAAAAGACGATCGCTGAGATAATCCATGCGACGACCAGACTATGTGCAACGCGATTGACAATAAAACTCAGCATCACATTCTCTTTTGCTACACGGGGGCGGAAAGAAGAGGAAAAAGACAGCTCGCGGCACCAGATGCCGCCACGAGCCGCCTGCGGGGCCGTTATTTGGCAGCCGGGTGAACATTTTGGAACAATAGACGCTCATCGCCGCGTTCCGTGATGCTCATGCCCTTTTTGTGGGCAATGGTGTAATGCTGATAATAAAGCGGGATGACCGGCATTTCCTGGCGGACAAATTCCAGCGCTTTTTTCTCAAATGGGGCGATCTTGTCTTCATCCCCGGTCAATTGTGCCGTGATCAATTTGTCCAGCTCTGCATTGGAATAGTTGGAACGGTTGCGTTGACCGGCACCGGTCTCCTTGTTTGGCGTTGCCAGCGTGCGCTGCACCGCAATCAAGGCCCCTTGGGTGTGGCCATAGCCATAGAGCATGACCTGCATATCCTTGGCGCGAACACGCTTGTTGAAAATGCCCTTGCCCATCACTTCGACTTTGGTTTTGATGCCGATCCGGGTCAGATATTGCCCAATGGCCTGCACCACGCGCGCATCATTGATATAGCGGTCATTGGTGCCATAAAGGGTCATGCCAAAGCCATTGGGATAGCCTGCTTTTGCCAGCAAATCCTTGGCTTTTTCAGGATCATAGGCAATGTCTTCAGCCCCTTCCAGCGCTCCTGGCATATAGCGTGGGGAGATTTGGTTTGCCGCTGTCGCATTGCCGCCCATGATGCGTTTGACGATGGCGGCGCGGTCAATGGCATGGGCCACAGCAAGGCGGACATTCTTGTCTTCAAATGGGTTTTTGCCATTGGTGCCAGTGATATCGGCCTGTGCATCGCCAAAGGTAATCCGCAGATAGATGGGACGCAAGGAAGGAGCAGAGGTCACCATGAAATCATCGGCCTTTTGCAGCACCTTGATTTCATCGGTGGTTGGATTTTCGATGACATCAAAATCGCCTGCCATCAGGCCTGCAAGGCGAGCGCCGGAGCTGGAGACGGCATGAACCTTGACTTTTTTCCAGTTGGGAGCGCCGCCCCAATAGTCATTGAAGCCTTCCAGCACAGCATCGCCCGTGCCTTTTTTATAGCCGGTCAGTTTGTAAGGGCCAGTACCGACGGCTTTGTCCAGATTGTCGATTTCGGCGCGGCTGGCAAAGCTTTTGACCCCGCATTTATTATCCAGATCCCATGTGATCTCGCCCGGTGCATCGGCCAGATGTGCTGGCATGACATAGGTATAGAATAATTTTGCCCGCAGATAAGGATATGGCTCTTTGGTGATCAATTGCACCGTGTGATCATCGAGCACCTTGATATCCTTGATCGGACGCAGGGATCCGCCAATGATGCCCAATTTTCCATCGCGGGCAAACATCATGCGGCAAAGGCTATAGACCACATCGCGGGATGTGAAGGGTTTGCCATCGTGAAATTTTACGCCTTTGCGCAAATTCAATTGCAAAATGTTGGAGGCCAGCCATTCATAGCTTTCTGCCAGACCGGGCTTTAGGTTGGTATAGCCATCATTGAAAAAGAGGCCTTCATAGACATTGAAGCCAAGAGCCGATGTTGGTACGCCGCCGCCCTGATAGGGGTCTGCTGACAAGGGCGCGGAATAATAGGCAACATTTAATTCATCCGCTGCATGGCTGATCTGAGCTGCTGCAAGCATTGTGGTGCTGGCCAGGGCGGCCATGGCGATGTTTGACAATCTGGACATTTGTTTTCCTCCCTGAAAACAACAAGTGGTCAAGTGATTGCGCGGATCAGAGTTGATCGCGCACATAACTGGCAGCGGCTTTGGCAATGATCTGGCAATGCCGTTGCACGCTGTCGAAAGCAGTTCCCTTTTCGCGGGTGTCTTCATTCATGTAGAAATCGCGGCGAATTTCGATTTGCAGCGCATGTTGATCAATGGATGGCCAGCCATAGCGCAGCATATTTTCGCCCCCTGCATATTGCTCGCCATGGCGCACGTCATAGCCAAGATCGCTAAAAGCATCGGCGATGCATTCCACATAGCCCCGTTCGCAGGTCTGGTAATTGCGATGGCCAAGATCAATTTCGGGGCGTGTTTTGGTGGGGTGTCCCTTATCATCAAAGCCGTGATGGCGCATGGAATGGCAGCCCAGCATATAGACCTTGCCAAAGCGACGGCGTAGCTGCTCCAGCTCCATGGTCAATGTCTGATGATAGGGAATGAAGCAAAGGCTCAGGCGATTGCGAATTTCATCATCGCTCAGAGGCCGGTCATACATTTTCAGCGGATTTTGCGCGATGGTCCAGACAAGGCCCGTGCCCTCTGTGGTTGTGGGCTGTGAGCGGCCATACCATTTGTCACTGAGCAAATCGCGGGCGATATCATGCTGATGGCGATTGGCATCGAGATAGACACGGGGGAAATTGGCATGTATGCCTGTGATCCCCAAAGCCTGATAATCCTCAAACAGCTCATCCATATAGCTGTCTGCCCCTGAAATGATCTGCTGGATGGGAACATCTTTGCTGGGGCGGAAGTCTTTTGGATAGCGATTGCCACTATGGGGAAATTCAAAAAGCAGCGGCAAAAGCTCGCCTTTGGGGTGGCAAACAGATACAGCCGTTGCTGGCGTGAACGCATCTATTTCGTGATAATCAAAAGACATAAGTCCCGATCTCTGTCTGGTTATGCCGGGCTTTTTTTTTCAAGAACCGACGAGGCATTGTTTTGAAACGAGCTTAGTCACAAGCCTTTGAAACAAAAATCCTATGGCGGATTTCGATAAAGCCATCGAATTTTTCGATAGCCTTGAGCAGAGGCTTTTAGGCGCTTTAATGGGGCGATCTTTTCCTATGGACTGTCTGTGTTATGATCCTGATAAATCCCATGCCCGCCCCTGCTGATCCTTGCTTGATTGAGCGCTTGAAACAGGTTGATACGGCGACCATTGGCCACTTCATCATGCAAGGGGCGATGGAGCCGTCTCTGCGTCCGGTCAATCCGAACTTGAAACTGGCAGGACGGGCTGTGACGCTGTTTTTGCCAGATCTCGATAGCGCTTTGCTGCATCATGCTACCGGCCTTTTGCGCCCCGGTGATGTTCTGGTCATTGATCGCGGAGAAGATCATCGCCATGCCTGTATCGGTGGTGGGGTTGGCCTTGCCATTGAACAAAGTGCAGGCAATGGGGCGGTTGTGGATGGTCCTTGCACGGATTTGAACGAAGTGCTGGCGCTGGAACTGCCCCTTTGGTGCCGTGGGGTCAGCCCCATCACAACGCGCAATCTTGGCACGCAAGGGCAAATGAATGTGCCTATCACCTGTGGCGGTGTCTGTGTGCGACCCGGAGATTTGATACTGGCTGATGACAGCGGCGTTTTGTGCCTTGATCCTTTAGAGGCTGAGGAGTTGATCGAGCGGGCTGAGGTGAAGGAGAGCCGCTCCGAGCGTCTGCAAGCCGCCCTTAAGTCCGGCCAAAAAATGGGCGACTATACCGGTGCCAGCCAGAAAATCTTGCAAACGTTGCAAGCTCAACGCGATGCTGGTGCTGCGGAATGAAAAAAGTCAGACTTGCCGATATGACGCGGGTGGAATTTGCTGAAGAGCAAAAGAATGATCCCGTTATTCTCATTCCTTTGGGATCTATTGAACAGCACGGTCCGGCCTGTCCGATGGGGGATTTTATTCTGGCTGATAAGCTGGCGGAACGGATTGCCAGAGAAACGGGAGCCTTGTGCGCACCGACCCTGCCCTTTGGGCATGCTGATTATTTCCATGCGGTGCCGGGTGGTGTTGCGCTGCGGGCGGAGACGTTTCGCTCTGTTTTGCGTGATATTTGTGAGAATTTTCTGGAACATGGTTTGACGCGGCTGGTGATCATCAACGGCCATGGCGGCAACAAGCCGCTTATTTTGGAGACTTTGCGGGATTTACGGCGCGAATGGGATGTCATCCTGCCTTCCATCTCTCTTTGGGGGAATATTCCGCTTGATGTCTGGGGCGAGGCTTGCCCGGATCTGGGCAAAGCGCAATTTGGCCATGGTGCGGAACCTGTTGCCTCGCTTTATATGCGACATGCGCCGGAATTGATGCGGCTGGATCTGGCGCAAGATTTTGATGGCAAGAAAGCCTATCGTTGTTTCCCGGCTATTGGCGTTGGTGGTGCATCTTATCGCGATCTTGCCATTCAGTTGCCAATGAATATTGATGACGTCAATGATGATGGCCTGACGGGCGGCTCGCTGGCTGGGGCTTGTGCTGAGCGCGGAGAGGTGTTTGAAGCGGCCTTGACTGCGCGAATTGCTGCCTTCATTGCTGATTTTTATCAGCTATAAGCAATAATCAGCTGCCTGATCAGCTGTCTTGCGGTTGCCCCTCGTCAGGTTCGATGATTTCGACCCAAGGCCCTGCAAAGGGGCGAATGGTTTCCAGCATGGCCTGATGCAAATTGTGCTCCAGATCTGTGCCCTTGACCCAATTGGCCAATAAGAGTTTGAGGGTGCGGATATCGTCAAGCTCTGCAATGGGGCGGAAACACAGATGCGGATGGGCTTTGCAAAAGGCTTCAGCGAAGCAGGAATTTCCCCGGCCCAATGCCCCATAAATATCCAGCATTTCGGCAATCAGATTGGTGCCTGCACTCACCACCTGTTCTGTGCAATGCACATTCATGGATTGAAACAGATCCTTATAGCGTTTGAGCAAAGGGCTGCGGCGATTTTGAGTAACCAGTGTGCGGCCATGGAAATCTGACAGGCTCACGACCTCTTTTTGGGCAAGAGGGTCGGCCTTGGACAAGATACAGACATGATGGGTGGTTGCCAGTGGGATGGCATAATGGCCGCTGCCTTCATGCTGCAAGGCTGTGAAACCGATATCCAGCTTTCCCTGTTCCAGTCCCTCCAGCGTGTTGTCAAAGCTCAAAGTCTCGATCTGGAACCGGATCAAGGGATCACGTTGATGAAGCTGGCGCAGAAAAGCTGGCATCAACGTGTCTGTATAGCCATGGGGGCATCCCAATTTCAGGCGACTGCCATAGGGGAAATGCGGGCGATTGAACTGGGCCTCAATATGCATGATCTGATTGAGCAGCAGATCAACTTCCTTATACAGATCCAGCGCCCGGCTTGTCGGGCTGACCCGGCCATTGGCACGAATGAACAATTGGGTGCCGGCATTTTCTTCCAATTTGCCAATCAGATAGCTGACCGAGGATTGCTGCATCTGCATAAGCTCGGCGGCTTTGGAAATGCTTCCCGTATCAATCGTATTCTTGAAGGCTTCAAGATATTTCAAACGGGTGATGACTTCTCTTTTGTTCACCATTGTCTGTGGCACGCCTATGTCAGATTTGTGGGCTCTTTGCTATCCAATCTTATAGCATCGACAGCTTATGGCAAAAATGGCCTAGGCCATAGACTCATAAATGTGATGGATTGCTGTCTATAAAATCCAGTTGTATCATGTCTTGCACAGATACAGGCAAGGCTTTAAAAGGATAGAAAGCCCGCCTTTTTCTCTCTTGTTCCGATTGCCTTTTTCATGACAGCTTTTAGTTATTTTGAGCCCGCCCTTACCGGTTTTTTTCTTGGGGCTTCCCTGATCATTGCCATTGGGGCGCAAAATGCCTTTGTTCTGCGCCTTGGATTGCAACGTCAGCATGTTTTTGCCGTGGCTCTGGTTTGCGCCCTGTCTGATGCCTTGCTGATTTTGGCCGGGGTTGCCGGGATGGGCGCTTTGGTCAAACGCTATGAGATTGTGCTGCAACTCATCACTTGGGGCGGGTTTGCCTTTTTGTTTGTCTATGGATTGCAAGCCTTTTTGCGGGCAATGAAGAAAGAGCATATGGATGCGGTTAAAGGCGAGCAGATGAGCCTGAAAAAAGCCTTGCTCACGGTTCTGGCCTTTACCTATCTCAATCCTCATGTCTATCTCGACACTGTGGTGTTGGTGGGTGGCTTGTCAGCCCAGTGGCAAGGGGCTGCTCAAGGGGCTTTTGCCTTTGGGGCCGTTTCAGCAAGCTTTGTGTGGTTTTTCTCGCTTGGCTATGGGGCGCGCATTTTAACACCCATTTTTGAAAAACCGATCGCCTGGCGCGTGTTGGATATTCTGATCGGCTGCATCATGTGGTTGCTGGCCCTGTCGCTGATTTTTAGCGACTTTTAGATTAGGGGCATGCATTCCTTTTAAAGGCCTAATTAAAGGCTCTGTGAATATCAAAAGGCTTTTTCCATAACTGGAAAAAGCCTTTTGATATGGGTCACAAAGACTGGTTTTGAAACCAGATTAATCTGTCATGACTTCTTCAGACAATGTCAGATAATCCGCTTTCTTCTTGGCTGCCTTTTTCTTGGACGCACAAGAGATTGCAGCCGCTACGGACTGAATACCAATGGTGTGATATTGCTTTTCCAGCATATCCTCATTTGCTGGGGTCGAGGCTTTGGGTGCTTGATTAGCAGTTTGCGCAGACATCGCTTTCACTCACTTTACATATTGCACGAACAGATATCATAAGGCCTGAATTTGGCAGAATTCAGATTGGCATCTGCCAATCCCTCATTCCAGACTTTTTTAATTTTTTGCCTTCTATCTGTTCTTCTCAGGTAACCATAAACTTCCCTGTAGCAAAAGCCTTTATTTGAGTTTGAACAATTTTATTTAAATTTTTCCCTAATTTTTTTTCAGAAAAGTTCCCTTAAGTGGGTATTTTTGAAATATAATTATAAGCAATTCTAATAATGCTATAAGTTTTGCATTTTTTAGCGGCTTTTCATTATGTGTGAATAACTGAAACTAAAGTGCTTTTTCTCAAGAGCTGCACTTTTTGCATCTGCTTATGAGTCGTTTCGATGATCACTGAATGCCCGATCAGGGTTTTAAGAACTGGCTCAATAGTAAATGCGCCTCGCGCTGGATCCGTTCTATGACAATCGGATCTTTGACCATTTCCTTTTGTCCGGCATCAGAGCGCATGAATAGCGGGAAAAGCGTGATGCCCATTCGAAAAGATAGAAACAGATCTGCCGGTATATGCCGCACCGTTCCCTCAACCGCTCCGCGATTGATCATGTCGCCGACAATGACAAGCACTTCCTGAATTTTAGAACTGCATCGATTGAAGATCGAATATTCGAAAGGGGCAGGAAAATCGGCCAGCAAAAGACGCGCATAGCCGCGATGGGTCACATAAAATTCTATAGTTCTATCGGCGCTGGCCATCAGACCTTCCATGGGGGGCATGGTTTTGATCTCGTGATAAATGATCAATAATTCATCCATCAAACGATCGGCCAATGCTTCCAGTACTTCTTTGCGGCCTGCAAAATGGGCATAGATAGAGGGCAGCTGAACGCCCACCTGCTCTGCAACATCTTTCAGTTTCAGACCTTCCACGCCTTTTCTGGCAATTTCCTGTTCCGCAATGTCCAGTATCAAATCGCGCGTGCTGCGATTTTCATGCGTAAAATTCTTTCGTTTTGATGTCATATGCCACAGCGCCTTGAAGCTTATCTTTTAATATAGTTGCCACTATTGCGGATCAGGCAAGGCATATCAATAGATAGAAATGTCGGTTTCCTGCTTCTTTTGTATTCTTCTGAATAAAATGGCATTTCTCTTATTCTTGATTGTATTTATCACATTTAAACATCGCGATAACCTGACCCAATTCCAAGATCATGACTTTGGGTCAGGCGCATCAGTCTCTTTTATTGGTCGGTAATATCGACAATCACACGGCCACGGACTTTTCCATCCACAATGTCACTGGCTGCCTGTATGGCATCTTTGAAGGCGACTGTTTTTGTCAATGTCTCAAGCTTGGTCATATCCAGATCTTGCGCCAATCGTTGCCATGCCTGCATCCGCAGCTCTTTGGGTGCCATAACGGAATCAATGCCAAGCAGACTCACGCCACGCAGGATGAAAGGGGCTACGCTTGAGGGCAGATCCATGCCTTGCGCCAAACCACATGCGGCAACCGCGCCGCCATATTGGGTCATGGACAGGACATTGGCCAGAGTGTGACTGCCCACCGCGTCAACCGCACCTGCCCATCTTTCCTTATTCAAAGGTCTTGCCGGGCCTGACAAGTCTTCACGATCGATCAGCTCGGCGGCTCCCAGATTTTTCAGATAATCGGCTTCGGAATTGCGCCCGGTGGATGCAATGACATGATAGCCCAGCTTTGAGAGGATGGCGATCGCAACAGATCCGACCCCTCCGGCGGCACCGGTGACCAGAATTGGGCCTTTTTGAGGGGTGAGACCGGCTTTTTCCAATGCCAGAACACACAGCATCGAGGTATAACCGGCTGTTCCAATGCCCATACATTGTTTGGCGCTGAGGCCTTGTGGTTTATGGATCAGCCAATCGCCTTTGACGCGGGCCACTTGACTATAGGCACCCATATGGGTTTCCCCAACACCCCAGCCATTGAGGATGACCTCTTGTCCGGGTTCAAAATCGGGATTTTGCGAGGAGAGGACCGTTCCCGCCATATCGATGCCCGGCACCATAGGCCAGCGGCGCACCACAGGGCTTTTGCCGGTGATGGCAAGGCCGTCCTTATAATTGACGGTTGAATAGGTCACCTTTAGCGTGACATCCCCTTCCATCAAATCATCTTGCGTCAATGATTTGATCGCCACACTTTGGTTTTTGTCTTCGTCACGATCAATGACAATGGCGTTAAACTGGTCCATCTGTGCTTCCTTTATCTGTTTATTATTTGCTTTTGCATGGTTTGATCATATGTTTTGATCACATTGTTTGATCATCGGGCTTTTACTGATCAACTTATTAAGCAAACAATCGTTTGTATAGATAAATTTCTGCTGCACTGGCCTATTCTTTGGTCAGTTTTATTTCGGTAATAAGACAGGCAGCAGATAGCTCTCGATCAGCTTTCTAGGCAATTTCCAAGCGTCTTTTTGATTATAATTGCCTGCATAAATGACGACAACAAAATCCAGCCCCTTATTGATGAGCAATTGTTGTCCGCCATTGCCAAAGCCTGCGGCCCAATAAGGCGGATTGCCTTTTGGGGAGAGATACCAGAAATAACCATATTTCAGGCCAGATCGCGTGACGCTTTTGGGGGCAAAAGAGGCTTTGATCCAATTAAGGGGAATGATTTGTCTGTCTTGCCATTTGCCGCCCTGATTGATCATCAAACCGATTTTGGCAAGATCTTTGGCTGTCAAGCGCAGGCCTGAGGCAGCGGACGGGCCTTTGCCTTTTGCGCCATGCCATTCTAATGTTTCTATGCCAAGGGGTTCGAATAATGTTTTTCGGGCATAGGCATCCAGTGACATATTGGTGCCCTTTGCAATCAGGCGACCAATAAGGGCAGTTGCACCGCCATTATAGATCCATGTTTTGCCGGGGTCACCGATCAGAGGGCGAGAGAGCACATATTGATAGCGATCTTTGGAAAATTCCATGGCAATTTCGCTGTTGCGCTTGTCTGTATAGGGAAGACTTTCATTCCATTCGATCCCCATTTGCATGGTGAGCACATCGGCAATGGTGATTTTGCTGCGGCCCGGTTCTTGTGCCAATTCCTTATATTCGGGAAATGCTGCATAAAGGCTCTCAGACGGCTCTGGTACTTTGCCTTCCTCAAGGGCAATACCATAAAGCAGGCCAGTGATGCTTTTGGTGACTGAGCGCAAATCATGCAGGCTTTGATCATCGAAATCCCGGCGGCCCAGATCCCTGCCCCAGCTCTGGTCTTTGCCCGCATAGCTGACATCGGCGAGCAACTTGCCGCCCTGATAGACAAGCACCTGATGTAAGCCTTTCAGCTCCCCGGCCTTATGCGCCTGATTGAGTCTGTTCTGCAATGCTGTATCAATTGCCAAGGCTGGTTGCAGCGTGAGCGAGAGATATCCCATCACGGCCAAGCCAATTTTGCCCAAATATGTCATATATTTCCTGCTTCCTTGAAGGATGTGCTCTTATATTTGATCCATACTGAATCAAACTGCCATCACTTATAGAATCCTATGACATATTCCCTATAGGGCAAAAATATTTAGGCTCCAGTCTGATTGAGAAGGTCGCTGTTCACAGCAAAAGCAAAATTGTTTCTGCCCTGTTCTTTCACCCGATAGAGCGCCATATCGGCTGCATGCATCATTTCTTTCATAGACTTATTATGGGGCGTGGCCAATGCTATACCGATGCTCACTCCAACATGAAGAGTGTTTTCCTCAATCATCATGGGGCTGGAAATCTCGCTTAACAGGCGGCGAGCAATGGCCTCTGCCGTTTTTTGGGTGATGCCGGGTTTTAAAATGATTGCAAATTCATCGCCCCCCAAACGGGCTGCAAAATCCTGCTCTCGCGAGACTTTTTGTATCCTGTTGGCAACCATTTGCAGAACGCAATCGCCAGCATGATGACCCTGACTGTCATTAATCTGTTTGAATTTGTCCAAATCAAACAGTATGACACCAAAGGCTTTTTGATCCTGTTCATATTGTTCGAGGACTTGCTGATAATGGCTTTCCAGCCCTGCTCTGTTTGCAAGCCCGGTCAGGGCGTCATGGCTGGCCTTATAGGCCAATTGGGCTTCGCGATTTTTAAATTCGGTAATATCGCGAATGCTAACCATACCAAGCCATTCATCTTTCATGGACATGGCGCTGTATGATAAATCGAGGTGACGATTGTCGCCCTCTTTGTTGCCCAACTCGGTTTGCAGGCGACCGGATTTTTGCTCTGCCGAGCTGGTCAATGCCTTCATGGTGTGGTTGGGCAAAATGGTGGAAATCGGTTTGCCGATAACCTGCTCTGCCTCTATCTGAAACAAGTCTTCTGCGGACGGATTGAAGGACAAGATCTCTCCGTCGGGAGAAAAGGTGAGGATCGCATCCTCGCCATGTTCAAAGAGATTTAAATGCCCAAAGCTTGCCCGGCCAAGCAAATTGCCAAGCGCCTCACGCTGGCTTTTAAACACAGATAATCTGGTGAAGAGATAGGTGATTAACAGCATCATCAGCGCAAAAACCGGCATTGCGGTTGCCAGGTCCAGCCTATAGGCGTTTTGCAGAACCAGCGCCAGCTCATTCAGGCTGACAATACTGGCAAGGACGAGTGCAGAGCCAAGCCAAACGGGCAAAGACTGCATGATTGCTGCCAGCACAATCAGGCCCGCAATGCAAAGCCATATCATTTGCGCCAAGGGGACTGTATGACTATGCCTGTCTTGCAGCATTGTTTCTGTCCCCAATGCAAAGACCAAGGGTCTGCTAATCTGTCCATAATGGGGAAGCTGAACCGGCTTTCCTATGCCTCTTATGCTTACACCTATGATGAGCGTCTTCCCCGACAGGCTTTGCAGGGAAAAATCAGGTTTTAAAATTTCCATCATCGTCAGCACCGGCACGGTCTTTGGGTCAATCGATAAGTCGATTTGTACGGGTGTTGTTCTCCCCTGCTCCCGCCTTGTCAGCCATTGGGCCGGATTGGGCAGTGAGGAAGACGCCTGTTTTTCGCCAAGGCCGATTTGCCGGGTCAGATCTTTGCTATCTGAGACCAAATCAGCGGCCACTTGGCTGACTGACTGTGTGAAAGCAGAAAGAGAGGTGAGCTTATCCTCTTTTTGCTTGTTCGGACTTATGGATGCTTGTGGCAGGGCTAAACGGTCTGGCCCCAATTTATCCATGGCTTGAAGCAGTGCTCTATCCTGTTCTTTCTGACCCAAATAGCCAAATACAACATCCATATAGATACGGTCCGCTTGGGATTGGGCCAGTTTTTCCAGCAATTGAGCGAGATGTTTGCGCGCAATTGGATAGCCTCCGTAAGCAGAGGCTGTCGCCTCATCAATGGCGACAACCATAATCTGCCCACTTGCAGAAACCGGGCTGCTGAGTTTGCGCAAATCGGACAATTTTTGATCCAGAGTGGCAAACTGGCCTGAGAATGAGAGAGCGGCGCTGACCAAGCCAATCAGTAAGGCAAAAAACAGCCAATCCGGGAGCAATCGTTTGCTTTTCTTTGCGATGGTCGCCTGCATGCTCATAGTCGGTTTCATCTGGCAAATGCTCTATTGCCCCGGATCTGCGATTGGGGGCAGTGAAGGCGCTGAGGGGTCTGCTGCCGCAGCATCCAGATCTCCACTTAGTCTGGCAAAAGCTGTTTGAAGCGCCGAATTGACCTCGGACCCTGCGGCAACCATGGCCAATCCCAAAAAGGCAGCCAAAACCGCATATTCAATCGCGGTTGCTCCGCTTTCATCTTTCAGAAATGTCTTTGTCAAAGGCTCTTTCATCGCGCTTATATACTCGCCAGGGCATAGTCGATATGGATCCGCTTTCTTTGATGATAGCGTTAAAATATAAATCGAGCGTTTACGGATGGTTTTTGAGCATTGCCAGTCTTTAAACAAAAAAGGCCGTGGCGATCCGCCACGGCCTTTAAAGTATGATGATCCAAAGGGATCAAATATCAAGTCAGTTCAGCTTTGCGCCGACTTCCTCGATAGAGGCTTTGAGCAGGGCTGTGCCTGCCTTGCCGCCCATTTGCTTGGTCAGAATGCTTTCTGCCGCAGAAACAGCAACATCTGTGGCTGCTCCTTTGACTTCTGCAATTGCCTGGCTTTCAGCCTGAGCAATTTTTTCTTCTGCCTGCTTGGTACGACGAGCCACATAATCCTGAATTTTGGCAGCTGCGTCTTTTTCCATCGCTTCGGCTTCACGCTTGGCCAAGGTTACGATTTCCTCGGCTTCGCTTTCCGCTTCGCGTTGTTTACGCTGATATTCTGCCAACAGGGCCTGAGCTTCTTCGCGCAGACGACGAGCCTGATCCAGCTCATCCTCAATTGATTTTGCGCGTTTGTCGAGGGCTGCAGCAATCACTCCCGGTACACCAGCTTTGATGATGATACCAAAGAAAACGATTAGCGCGACAAA
The DNA here is from genome assembly GCA_025800105.1 of Cohaesibacter sp. Taxonomy (GTDB): domain Bacteria; phylum Pseudomonadota; class Alphaproteobacteria; order Rhizobiales; family Cohaesibacteraceae; genus Cohaesibacter. The sequence continues at coordinate 22,636 of JAOXSG010000306.1, forward strand.
AGCCCATAAAGTTGCGTCACCCATGATGCACTCCCTTAATTCGCTTTTGCAGCTGCTACAGCCTCTGCAACGTCTTTTGCTGCGACGCCGGAACCCATTACTTGCTCCAGAATTGCCTCGGTGGTGCTCTTGGCGATCTCTTCAACTTCGCCCATTGCTGTGGCTTTCACAGCAGAGATTTTCTCTTCTGCTTCGGCCAGTTTCTTCGCAATGTCTGCTTCGATCTCAGCATTTTTGGACTCGATGTCCGCTTTTGCTGTATCCCGAGCAGATTGGGCGATGCCGTGAGCTTTCTGGCGAGCTTCTGCCAGAGATTGCTCATATGAGGCGATCGCTTCGTCGGTTTCCTTTTTGAGGCGTTCGGCCTCTCCAAGGTCACTGGCAATCCGGTCACGCCGTACTTCAAGAATGTTCGCAATGCGTGGCAGAGCTACTTTGGACATCAGATAGTAGAGAAGTCCAAAAGTAATCACCAGCCACAAAAGCTGCGAGCCGTAGGTGGAGCTGTCGAATGGAGGGAAATTCCCGCCAGCCTCAGCGCCGTGACCGGCAACTTCTGTATGCGCATTCGTCTGTTGCTGCGCCATCATGCTCTCCCAATCAAAAGCCAGAGCCATTTCTTTTGTTTGTCCTGACAGAGTTTACAAGAAACTTTGTGCTGACTGAACGGCTGCTGGCATATTTTGAATCTTCGTGTCTGCTTAAGATTAAGCTACGAAGAGGAGAATCAGGGCAACAACGAGAGAGAAGATGCCAAGACCTTCAGCAAGGGCTGCACCAATCAGCGCGTTGGTGAACTGTGCGGGAGCAGCGGATGGGTTCCGCAGAGCGCCAGACAGATAGTTACCAAAGATGGTGCCCACGCCGATGCCTGCGCCACCCATACCGATGCAAGCGATACCAGCACCAATCAGCTTTGCTGCTTCAGCTTCCATTGTGATCTCTCCTATTAAATCAAACGAGAATTCGAGTTAGGTTGATAGTTCGAAACTTTTCCACCAGATCCTGGTTCAAGTTGCCAATTGGCACCTCTAATGAGACGGGTGGATCGCGTCATTCAGATATACGCAGGTCAGGATCGTAAAGACGTAAGCCTGCAAACAAGCGACCAGGAACTCCAAAGCTGTCAGCGCGATGGTCATGGCGAATGGGAAGATGGCTCCCAGCCAACCCGCAGCACCTGCCGCCGTCAGGGACACAACGAAACCTGCAAAAACCTTGAGGACGATGTGACCTGCCAGCATGTTACCGAACAGACGCAAAGACAGGCTGATCGGACGAGACAGGAATGACAGAATTTCAATGATAACGATGAAGGGCAGAATTGCCCCGGGAACACCGGACGGCACAAAGAGCTTGAGGAAGCCCATGCCATTGCGCATGAAGCCATAGAGGATCACGGTGGTGATCACCAACAGGGCCAGCGCCAATGTCACAATGATGTGGCTTGTCACGGTGAAGAAATAAGGGAACATGCCAATCAGGTTGGCAGTCAGAACGAAGGTGAACAGGGAGAAAACGAGGGGAAAGAATTTCATCCCTTCAGTGCCTGCTGTGTTTCTTAGGGTACTGGCGACAAGCTCATAAATCAGCTCTGCCGTGGATTGCCAACGGCTTGGCACAAGGCCACGACCGGAGGTGGACATGATCAGGAAACCGGAAATCACAACAATGGTTGCAATCATGAATATAGCGGAGTTCGTCATTGCAAACTCAACGCCACCGACTTCGCCCAGAGAAAAAATCTTGTTGATCTGGAACTGTTGGATCGGATCGTTGGCCACGGCGTGTGCCCCTTTATTTAAGTTCTGTCCAAGTCGCACTTACAGACAATTGTGCCTGTGTGTTTCTCACTGGCCCGGAGGAGCAATCTTGCCCGCCGAGCGCAGCATATTCAGCATACCTGCCACGAAGCCCAAAAGGGTGAAAATGATCATCCCCCAAGGCGCCAGGCCAAACCATGTATCAAGAAGCCAACCAATTGCGCCCCCAACAAACACCCCTGCGATAAATTCTGATCCCAAGCGCCATGCCATGGCAAGGCCAGATGCGTTCGCCCCGGTGCTTTGTTGTGCCTTGTTGCTCTGTTCGTTTTTCTGGTTCATATGCGCCAGTTTTGCGTCCAGATCTTCAAGGCGGCTGTCCAGCTCCTTGGTCTTATCCTGCTCTTTGTTTGTCTCACTCACTTCGTAGTCCCTGCCCTTTTGATACGCTGTCCATGGCCTGCATTCCTGTTCTTGCCTTAAATATATCGCGGCGCCAGGTTTGCCCGCCAAGACGATGATCGGGCCTGTTACGAAGCCGGTGAAACCGAGCTATCGAAGACGGGCGCACCATAATCGCGAGGCCTTAGGGTGTCAAGGCAACAGAATCCGAAGCTAGTTCTTTGTAATCTTTGAAAAAATCACTTTTTTAGCCTATTTCAGCCTCTATTCTTCGTCCAATTGCCAAGGAGAATTGGTCCTGATTGGAACAAAATAGGTGGAAATCCTCAGTTTTTCCCCTTCTGTTGTCTTTTTGCTCACATCCTTGGCTTCCAAATGCCGACGAAAGTTGCAGACAGATCAGGATCTTTCTGACACGAATTCAAAACCAACTTGTCCTTGGCCTTGTGTTACAGACCTATCCTACAATTCAGATTCCGGCCCTTTGGCTGATGAGTGGCCCCTTTTGCTGCCTATTCTGCCATGATTAGACCACAAAGTGCGTTTCAATTTGGGCAAATCTGTTTGATCTGATGGTGTCCAAAAGCACGCAGAATAGAAATTATGCTTTTTCTTCATAGAGATGGGAAAAGTCACCAATGCTTACGAACATTTCATTTGGGTGTGATCAAACTGCTTTCTAAACTCATAGAAAGATCAAAACAGCCCTGTTTTCCCTGCCTTTTCAGGCTCTTTATCAGGAGTGATATATGGCCGCACGTTCCATACCGTCTCATGCCTCTGTCGCAAAAGGCCTAAAGGGTTGCCTTTTGGCCAGCCTTTTTTGCTCTGTGGCGTTTTCCCAATCGCTGGCTCATGGGGCCCATGGAGCGCATGATGGCCCAATATCGCGCGCTGATCCCTCCATTTTGTTCACAACTGGGGATATCAGCAAAGGGGGCATGGTCGAATCATTTGCTGATCTGCCTGCCCTTGGCGATAATTTCAGCCAGTTTGAGTTGGCAAATGGTATGCAAGTGGTGGTGATTCCCGATCATCGCGCCCCCATTGCCACCCATATGGTGTGGTATAAAGTTGGCTCTGCGGATGAGAAACCGGGCGAGACTGGCATTGCGCATTTTCTTGAACATTTGATGTTCAAAGGCACCAAAGCGCATCCAGATGGAGAATTTTCGCGGGTGATTGCCTCTGTTGGCGGTCAGGAAAATGCCTTCACCTCTTATGATTATACTGCCTATTATCAGCGGGTTGCCAAACAGCATTTGCCGACCATGATGGCGATGGAAGCGGACCGTATGGCCAATCTGGTTTTGCGCGAAGATCAGATTTTGCCAGAACGAGAGGTGGTTCGCGAAGAGCGCACCAGCCGCACAGACAGCGTGCCCGGCTCTTTGCTGGGGGAAGCCATTTCAGCTTCGCTTTACCGCAATCATCCTTATGGCAAGCCAATCATTGGCTGGGCGCATGAAATTGACGGCCTTACCTTGCAAAAAGCCATTGATTTTTACGATACCTATTATACGCCTAACAATGCCATTCTGATTGTGGCCGGTGATGTGGCGGTTGAAGAGATCAAACGTCTTGCCGAGGAAACTTATGGCAAGGTGGCGCGGCGGGCCGAACCGGGCGAGCGCCTGCGCCCAAGCGAGCCACCCCAACGCACGGCCCGCACCCTCACCCTTCGTCATGAGCGGGTCACACAGCCGCAAATGAGCCGCTCCTATGTTGTACCAAGCTATCATTCTGCCCAAGAGAAGGAAGCCTATGCCCTTGACTTGCTGGGATATTTGCTTGGCTCCGGCACCAATTCACGGCTTTATCAGGCGCTGGTGGTGAAGAATCAAATCGCCACATCGGCAGGGGCGGGTTATTCCTCTGACGGGCTGGATGATACCCGTTTTTATTTTTATGGGGTGCCTGCCGCTGGCAAGAGTTTGGATGATGTAGAAGCGGCGATTGATGCACAAATCAATCTTTTGATCCGCGATGGGGTGAGCGCGCAGGATTTGAGCCGCGCCAAACGCTCCATTCTCACCCAAAGCTATTATAGCCAGGACAGTCAGGTCTCGCTGGCCAATATTGTCGGGCGGACTTTGAGCACTGGTGGCACGCTGGATGACATTCGTCTATGGCCGCAAAAGCTCAATGAGGTTACAGCGGCTGATATTCAGGCTGTTGCCGCCAAATATCTGAGAGCGAATCGCTCTGTGACAGGCTATCTGCGGGCGCCAAAACAGGAAACCCCAGAGACAATGGATAAAGGCAAGATGGATAAAAAAGCCACAGAGAAAGGTCAAGTCGTGCCCAAAGCCAAACCAAAGGCCAAACCATCCGCCCCCTCAAAGAAGGAGAGCTAAGATATGAGCTTTGATATTCACCGTTCTTCTTTGCCTGATCACTCTTGTGCTCGTGCTGTCTGTGTTGCCAAGACAAAATCAGCGCAAGACAGGCAGCACTTTTTGGCGGCTTTATGGTCCTTTGGCAGTGTGTTGCTTTTCCTGATTCTACTGTTGATCAGCGCTGGCAAAGTTCGGGCAACCGAAATTCAGGAAGTGGTCAGCCCCGGCGGCATCAAAGCCTGGTTGGTGGAAGAGCATTCTGTGCCCATTGTCACCATGGACTTTTCCTTTTCTGGCGGCGTGGTCAATGAAAAAGCCGACAAATTGGGGACTGCCACTTTGCTCACCGCTCTTTTTGATGAAGGGGCGGGAGATTTGAAAGCCGATGCTTTCCAGACCCGGCTGGAAGAAAATGCCATTCATATGAGCTTTGATACTGGCTATGAGCGTTTTTATGGCTCTTTGCGCACATTGACGCCCAATTTGATGGAAGCCACCGACTTGCTGGCTCTTGCGCTGCAAAAACCGCGTTTTGATGAGGATGCGATTGAGCGAATGCGGGCATCGCTGATGTCCAGTTTGCAGCGCAGACAAAAATCGCCGGGGACTGTGATGTCAAATAATTGGCGCAAGACCCTTTATGGTGATCATCCTTACAGCCGTCCAAGTGATGGAGAGATTGAGACCATGCAAGCCATCACACGTGATGATCTTATTGAGTTTCACCGCGCTGTTTTAAGCCGGGATGATTTGATCATCGGCGTTGTTGGGGCCATTGATGCAAAAACATTGGCACCGCTTTTGGACAAGATTTTTGCGCCCCTTCCCCAAAAGGGAGAGGAGATTGCTGTTGCTCCTTACAGGCTTGATCAAAAGGGCCGCAAGGATGTGGCGTTTAACAATCCCCAAACCCAGATTCGCTTTGCACTGGAAGGCATCCAACGCGATGACCCTGATTTTTACGCCGCCTATGTGATCAATTATGCGCTGGGGGGCGGCATGACCTCGCGGCTCTTTACGGAAATTCGCGAAAAACGCGGGCTTGTCTATGGGGTATCGAGTTATCTGAGCGCGCGGGATCATTCGCAATTGTTTATCGGGGCGATGCAGACCCGCACCGAGAATACCGATCAGGCCATTGAGCTGGTGCGGACCGAACTTGTAAAGCTTGCAAAGGATGGCTTGAGCGAAGAAGAGTTGGCCTCTGCCAAGCAATTTTTGATTGGCTCTTATCCTTTGCGTTTTGACACCTCTTCAAAGATTTCGCGTCAGCTTGTCGGCATTCAGGAAGAAGATCTGGGCATTGATTATTTTGACAAGCGCAATAGCTATATTGAGGCCATCAGCATGGACGATATCCAGCGGGTTTCAAAGCGCTTGTTCAAGATCGATAATCTGTTCATCATGACAGTTGGCAAAGAGATGCAAACAGCCAAAAGCACGATGCCAAAACAATAAGGCTGGATATATAGAAAAAGGCGACCCTTTTGGGTCGCCTTTTTCTTTGTTGATCGCCGCTTGGTCGGCTTATTATCCCATATCCAATAGGGCCTCTGTTTCCATGACGCTTTGGGCGCCATTGACCACAGCATCTAAAAGGGAAGAGGTTTGCGGGGCCAGATTGACGGCATAGAAGCGCAAGAGCGCCAGACGACGGGCCGCAGACGGATCGGCCTTCTCTTGGGAGCGGATGGCGCCTTTGATCATCAAAACGCCGCCAAGCGTGAGACCAAAAATGCGCAAATAAGGGCTGGCCCCTGCCAAGGCCTGATTGGTTCTGCCCACTTTTAAAGCCGACAAAAGCCATTCTGTGGCAAAGTTCAGATCTTCCAGACAGTCAGCAATTTCTGTACCGCACAGGGAGAGAATTTCATTGTCACTCTCGCTTGCCTGTTTGGCCCATTGGCCCATTTCGACCAGCATTTCCTTAACCGCTGCTCCATTGGACAGGGGGAGCTTGCGGGTGACCAGATCAATGGCCTGAATGCCATTGGTGCCTTCATAAATCTGTGCGATGCGGGCATCGCGCATATATTGGGCCGCTCCGGTTTCTTCAATATAGCCCATGCCACCATGGATCTGCACGCCGATTGAGGCCACTTCCGAGCCGATATCCGTGGAAAAGGCCTTGGCGATGGGGGTGAGGATTCCCGCCCGTTCCTGCCAGTGTTTTGCGCCTTCGGCATCGCCTTTTGCTTGGGCCAAATGTGACTGGTCCAGCGCAAAGGCACAGCGATAGCTAATAGAACGCACCGCCTCTGTCATGGCTTTCATGGTCAGCAGATTGCGCTTCACATCGGGATGGACCAGAATTGGCTCCATCTCGCCATCTTTGGGGGCACCAATGGCTTTGCCCTGTTTACGATCAGCTGCATAGGCGTGGGCTTGTTGGCTTGCCCGTTCCGCCACGCCAACCCCTTGTATGCCCACCATCAAACGGGCATTGTTCATCATGGTGAACATACAGGCCAGACCGCGATTTTCCTCGCCAATCAACCAGCCAATGGCACCGCCCTTATCGCCAAAAGCCATGGTGCAGGTGGCCGAGGCATGGATGCCCATTTTATGCTCCACCCCCGCGGCACGCAGATCATTGCGCGCGCCCAAAGAGCCATCATCATTGACAAAATATTTGGGCACAAGAAATAGCGAGATACCGCGCGTGCCTGCGGGCGCATCAGGAAGGCGGGCCAGAACCAGATGGATGATATTGTCTGTCAGCTCATGATCGCCATAAGTGATGAAGATTTTTTGGCCGGTAATTTTATAGGTGCCATCGCCCACCGCTTCCGCTTTTGTGCGCATGGCATTGAGATCAGACCCGGCAGAGGGTTCGGTCAGGTTCATGGTGCCCATCCATTCGCCTGATACCAGTTTGGCCAGATAGGTGTCTCTCAGTGCTTGCGAGGCATGTTTTTCCAGCGCTTCCACCGCGCCCATGGTCAGGGTTGGACCAATAGCAAAGCCCATGGAACCTTGGTTCCACATATCCATTGCCGCTGCGGCCAATTGCAAGGGCAAGCCCTGACCGCCAAAGTCCTCGCTCGCATTTAGGGAATTCCAGCCGCCTTCTGCCCAATTGTGATAAAGCTCTTTCCAACCGCTCGGCGTTGAGACCGTGCCATCCTCTTGCAAATGACAGCCTTCTTTGTCGGCTTGGGCATTGCGTGGGGCAATTTCTTCTGTTGCGAAGCGGCCTGCCTCTTGCAAAATTGCGTCGACCAGATCTTCTGCCAAATCAGGATAAGCGCCTTGCTCCAACATTTCGCCAAGCCCGGCAACATGTTTCAGGGTGAATGCAATATCATCGACAGGGGCGCGATAGCTCATTATGTGCTCTCCAGTATAACCGTATCCGCAATGGTCTGTGCAGGCCAGACTAACGCTCATTTGTCAGGGGTCAAGCAACTCTTTGGCCTAATTTTGTGGGCTATTCGGCCTTTTTCAAAGCTTCCCCTGCGGCATTTATACCAATGGCGATAGGGCGCAATTCGACCTGTGCAGAGATCGAGGCGCGGCTCACTCCTTGTACTGAATTTCATCAAAAACAGTGCCAGAGAGGATCCGTCCTTTTCTGTTAACGCGGTGGGTGCGCAAAACAAGGCCTAGATCTGGTGAGAAAAATTGCATCCAATAAACTGGATCGCGTCCCTCTATTTCTGTTGTCTTGAGGATTTTCCAAACCTGATAGCGGCATTTACCGACCAAGAGCGGCTCTTGTCCACGGTAGGATAGTGAAAGGATGCCTTTGGTCATGGGCTTGCCATCTTGGCTTATCAAAAGCTCGCTCAGCCATTTTTTAGAGGTCGGCAAGGTCTCAATGCCCTTTTTATCATCATAAGAAAAAGTCAATGTCTGGCCGTTGCTCTGACGTTCGGCTTCCAGCAATCCATGATGATAGAGATGGGTGGATGTTTGTTCCGTGCCCAGATAATTTTCGATGCGCTGCTCCAGAATTGCCGTTTTCTGATGGGTGAAAGTGGCTTCAAATTTGGGTCTTTTTCGACTCAGGCTCAAGCTCTGATCTTCTTGGAAAGCACGCGGACAGGCTTTTGAGGCGGCTTGTATCTGTGTAGCGGGCAGCAAGAGTGCGATCATCGTTGCCAAGATGATGATCTTGCTTTTGGGACGTAAAAATTTTCCATCCTGCATTGTCGCGCCTTTTTTCTGTTTTGCTTGATCTGGCTTTATCCTTGTCTCAGCATCCTTGTATCAGCTATGGCAAGGACTTCGCAAAAAGTCTGGACCTCTTTGGTGACTTCTTTTACAAGAAGCCTGATTTTATCGGCATATGTAACAGACAATGACACGCTCTACCCGCTTTTGGTCCCCTCCCCGGATTGAGATTGATCCTGCCACTGGCTCTCTTAAAGCCTCAATCGATGGGTTTGCGCAGGCTGTCGAGACATTGGGCGATGGCGGGCTGGTGGCTGTTCCGACCGAGACCGTTTATGGACTGGCCGCAGATGCCTGCAATGGAGCGGCGGTTGCTGGTATTTTTGCCGCCAAAAACCGTCCGTCTTTCAATCCGCTGATTTCTCATGTGCCGAGCCTTGAAGTGGCTCAACAGCATGGATATTTCAATGAACAGGCTCTTGCGCTTGCCAAGGTCTTCTGGCCGGGGCCGCTGACCCTTGTTGTTCCAAAGCGGCCTGATAGTCCGATTGCTGATCTGGTCTCCGCCGGGCTGGAAACCATTGCCTTGCGCGTGCCTGATGCGCCTTTGATGCGGGCGCTTAGCCATGCGCTGGATCGTCCTTTGGCTGCGCCTTCGGCCAATCGCTCCGGGCGGGTCAGCCCCACCTGTGCCGCTCATGTGCGCGAGGAATTGGACGGACGGATTGATTTGATTGCCGATCTTGGCGCTTGCTCTGTGGGGGTGGAATCGAGCGTGATTTTTTGCGTCTCCGGCCAGCCTGTGACCCTGTTGCGGCCCGGTGGTTTGTCAAGTGAGGCGATTGAAAGGCTCATTGGCTCTTCTTTGTTGCGGGCGGGGGCGGATGATCAAAGCCCGGCTTCTCCGGGCATGTTAACCTCTCACTATGCGCCCTCTTGTCCGGTCAGACTGAATGCGCACTCTGTTCAACCAGGCGAGGCTTTGCTGGCCTTTGGGCCTGATCTGCCTGATGGGGCCGATCAGGCTGTTGCCATGATCAATCTGTCAGAGGGTGGCGATGATCTGGAAGCCGCCCAAGCGCTGTTTGCCGGGCTTCGGGCCTTGGATCAAAAACATGTGTCGCGCATTGCGGTTGCCCCTATTGCTGATCAAGGATTGGGAGAAGCCATCAATGATCGTTTGCGCCGGGCAGCAGCTGGACGATAGCAGGTCGATGAACCAAGCCGCATAATTTTGCGTAAAATATAGCAAAATGGAAAGTTACGCAGGCATTAGGGGCATCAATTGGTCAGGCATCCGCGCTTTGGGCCATTTTTTCGTTGGACATCTTCTTGCCCTTATTGTGCTTTCGGTATAGATCAAACCGATTGGGGAATTTTTTGATAGACTGATCTGATCTATGATGTCCCTTAGGTCTGTTGAGAGCAAAGGCCCCCGGCTTGCAACAGAGTGGCCTATAATAAACACGCAACTTGGTGATTCAAAGTGACCAATACTCCAGTACTCGACCAAATCAAATCTGTCGATGATATTCGCGCGCTCTCGCAAGCCGACCTTAAAGTGTTGGCCGAAGATGTGCGCACAGACATGATTGCTTCTGTCTCCCAGACCGGGGGGCATTTGGGCGCAGGCTTGGGCGTGGTGGAATTAACCGTTGCCCTGCATCATGTGTTTGAAACGCCAAGGGATCGTCTGATTTGGGATGTGGGCCATCAATGCTATCCGCATAAAATCCTCACAGGTCGTCGCGACCGAATGCTCACGTTGCGTCAACCAAAGGGATTGTCCGGTTTTACAAAACGCACAGAGAGCGACTTTGATCCTTTTGGAGCGGGGCACAGCTCCACCTCCATTTCCGCCGGGCTGGGCATGAAAGTTGCCTCTGATTTATCCGGGGATGAAGAGCGCAATGTGATTGCCGTGATTGGCGACGGGGCCATGTCTGCGGGTATGGCTTATGAAGCGATGAATAATGCCGGGGCTTTGGACAGCCGTCTGATTGTCATTCTCAATGACAATGATATGTCAATTGCGCCCCCCACTGGTGCGATGAGTGCCTATCTGGCGCGGCTGATTTCTGGCAAGACCTTCTTGTCCTTGCGCGATATTGGCAAACAATTGACCGAAGGCTTGCCGCGCTTCTTTAAGGAAAAAGCTGCCAAGGCTGAAGAATTTGCCCGCTCCTTTGTAACCGGTGGCACCTTGTTTGAAGAGCTGGGTTTTTATTATGTCGGGCCGATTGATGGCCATAATCTGGATCATTTGCTGCCTGTTTTGAAAAATGTTCGTGACAGCGCTCAAGGGCCGGTTCTCATTCATGTGGTGACCCAAAAAGGCAAAGGCTATGAGCCTGCCGAAAATGCAGCGGATAAATATCACGGTGTCAGCAAGTTCGATGTGATTACCGGCACCCAGCAAAAAGCCCCGTCCAATGCGCCAAGCTATACCAAAGTCTTCGGCCAATCGCTGGCAAAAGAAGCTGCAAAGGATGACAAGATTGTTGCCATCACAGCGGCTATGCCATCGGGCACCGGGATTGATATTTTTGAAAAAGACTTCCCCCATCGCACCTTTGATGTGGGCATTGCAGAACAACATGCGGTGACCTTTGCCGCCGGGATGGCCTGTGAAGGCTATAAACCTTTTTGCGCCATTTATTCCACCTTCCTGCAACGGGCCTATGATCAGGTGGTGCATGATGTTGCCATCCAGAATTTGCCTGTACGCTTCCCCATTGACCGGGCGGGCTTTGTTGGCGCGGATGGGCCAACCCATGCGGGGAGTTTTGATATCGGCTTTTTGGCCTCGCTGCCCAATCTGGTGGTGATGGCTGCCAGTGATGAGGCCGAACTGGTGCATATGGTGGCCACAGCTGCCGCTTATGATGATGGCCCCATTGCCTTTCGTTATCCGCGTGGCGAAGGGGTGGGTGTTGATATGCCCGATAGTGGTGTGCCGCTCGAAATCGGCAAAGGCCGCATGATCAAGGAAGGCTCCAAGATTGCCATTCTGTCCTTTGGCACCCGGCTTGCCGAGGCCTTAAAGGCGGCTGAAAAGCTTGATGGCTATGGCCTGTCAACCTCGGTTGCAGATGCACGTTTTGCCAAACCACTGGATAAAGAGCTGATTTTGAAATTGGCTGGCGAGCATGATCTTTTGCTGACCATTGAAGAAGGGGCGACTGGTGGCTTTGGCTCGCAAGTTTTGCATATGCTTGCCAATGAAGGCGCGCTGGATGGACGGTTGAAAATCCGTTCACTGACCATGAAGGATGATTATACCGATCATGGCAAACCGGATGTGATGTATGCCAGCTCGTCTCTTGATTGCGATGGCATTCTCAAAACCGTTTTTGAGGCTTTGGGCCGTGATATCAATGATGTGTCAGAGGCTGGTGAAATTGCCTGATTATCTGGTGTCCTAAAAGACCCAAAACCAGATAAGCGGTAACAACAGGGATGTGGCCAGAGCATTGAGGCCCATGGCAAGGCCTGAAAAAGCGCCTGCCTCTTCATTGACCTGCATGGCGCGGGCTGTGCCTATGCCATGGCTGGCTGTACCGATGGCAAAGCCGCGGGCGGCCCAGTTTTTAACCCCTACCAGATTGAGGATATAGGGGCCAAACATCGCCCCTATAATGCCTGTGGTGATGACCAGCACAGCCGTTAAGGATGGCAGACCGCCAAGTTCTTTGGTAATGCCCATGGCCACGGGGGCTGTCACCGATTTTGTTGCCAGAGACACCAGAGCTTTTTCTGCTCCTCCCAACCAGAGTGCAATCAGGACGGCGGAAGCCGCAGCCGTGATCGAGCCGCATAGCAGGCTAAGAGACAAAGCAAGGGCTGATCGTTTGACCTTGTCAAACTGGCGATAGAGCGGAATAGCAAGGGCAACGGTTGCTGGCCCCAACAAAAAATGCACGAATTGGGCACCACTGAAATAGCTCTCATAGCTGGTGCCTGTCCCCACAAGCATCAAAACCAGCAGGATAACAGCAATCATGACCGGATTGAGCAAGGGCATCATGCCGCTTTTTTTGTAAAGAGCCTGCCCGATTTGATAGGCCAGAAGCGTTAGAAACAAATGAAGCAGCGGGCTGGCTGAGAGATAGACCCAGATGGATTGCAAATCTTGCATCATGCCTTCCCTTCTGTGCTATTTTCTTGCTTTGCAGGTGGGTGCTTGCCGAGCCATGTCATGAACAGGCCTGTAAGTGCGATGGTCAGCAGCGTGCTGACCACCAAGGCAATAGTAATGGGCCAGAAAGCGGTCTCTATCAAACGAAAATGCAGCATGACGCCAACGCCAGCGGGAATGAAGAGCAAGGACAGATTGGACAAGAGGCCATCGGCAACTCTAGACAGATCGTCCGGCACGGAGCCTTTCCAATTCAGGGCCAGAAAGAGAAGCGCCATGCCAATCACCGGGCCGGGCACTGGCAACTGCAACCAAGAGACCAGACTTTCCCCGATAAGCTGGCATCCAAAAATAATCGTAAGATAGAAGAGCATGGCAGGCCCCAGCACTTTTCTGGCTTATGAGTTTACGTCCTAGACATTCCAAGTCCGTGAGAGATCTAGGCTCAGGCCTAATCTGCCACAGACTTGGATCATGTTTGTCCTGTCGTTAATGGCTGCCCAGATAGGCGGCGATGATATTGCGGGCCGCTTCCAGATCGCCTTTTTCGATCATCTCGGTGACGGTATGGATATAGCGGGTTCCAACAACAATGCCTGCGGCACGGGCGCCAGAGCCAGCCTGCTGCCCGGCTGCGCCATCTTGTCCGCCACGGGCCAGAATTGTGCGCTGGGAGGGAATATCGCGCTCTTTGGCCAGCGCTTCCAATTCTTCAACCAGATCAATATCTGCGATGAAAGAGCCATCTTTGACATGCAGGCCAAAGCCTTTGCCCTGATGGGTCACTGCGTCTTTTTCCGGGATACCGGGGGTATCGCAAGCAAGGGTCGTATCAATGCCAAAGGCGATATCGGGGGCCACGCCAAAGGATGCGGTGCGTGCACCGCGCAAGCCCACTTCTTCCTGAGCGGTGAAGGCAACAATGATTTCGCATTCATGATCGTCGCCTGACTGGACCAATTGACGCAAGGCTTCGATGCCCAGCCAGCAGGCAATGCGATTATCCAAAGCTTTGGAAACAATTTTGTCGCCCATTTCCAGCAAAGGCTCGTCCATGACGATATAATCGCCAATCTGCACTTTGTCTTTGGTTTCTTCGCCCAAGCCGATATCAACGAAAAAGTCTGTTGGTTCGGGGATTTTTTTGCGTTCTTCGGGGCTTTGGGTGTGGATGGGTTTGCCGGCCGGGTTCATAACGCCCTTAAAATCTCCCTCTTTGGTGCAGACCAGCACGCGGCGAGAGAAGAGATTGCGCGGATCAAAGCCACCGACCGGGTCGATATGAATATAGCCATCTTTGGTCACATGACTGACGAGAAAACCGATTTCATCCATATGGCAGAGCAGCAAAACACGGGGGGCTTCGCCATCTTGTCGCGGCTTTGTTGGATAGCGCGTGCAAATGAGAGAGCCCATCGGATCGGTATAAGTTTCATCAAACAGGCCTTCAATTTCGCTCTCGATCAAGGCGCGCACGCGATGCTCGCGCCCCGGCACACCGGGCATCTCACACAAACGACGCAAAAGCTCGATATTCATATCTTATCTCTCCGCTATGGAAATTTGTTTCAACTCTCTCTATATCAGAGATAACAGCATTGCGTCAGCATTCCTGTTGCTTTTCAAAAGGACAGATTTTGAGGCTGGCGAGATTTATTTGACACTGTTTTTCGGGGCTTTTGACCGCAAAACAGGGGTAAGGACAAGATTATGAGAGATCCCTATAGCATTCTTGGTGTCTCCAAAGACGCAGATGAGCGCGCTATCAAGAGCGCGTTTCGCAAATTGGCGATGAAATATCATCCTGATCAGAATCAGGGTGACCCGTCTGCGCAAGCCAAATTTGCCGAGATCAATCAGGCTTATGAGATTATTGGCGACAAGGACAAACGCGCCAAATATGACCGCGGCGAAATTGACGAAGAAGGCAAGGATAAATTTGCAGGCTTTGGCGGCGCTGGGGGCAATCCCTTTGGTGGTGGCCATCCTTTTGGATCTGCCGGGGCTGGTGGCGGCTTTGCTGGCGGGGCGGCAGAAGATATTCTGAACGAAATTTTTGGCAATATGGGTGGCGGTCGCTCCGGTATGGGCGGCGGTGCTGGCCATCCTTTTGGTGGCATGGGCGGCAGTGGTGGCCCGCGTCAGGCGCGCCAGACCAAGGGACAGGATGCCGAGGCCAAATTGAGCGTGACACTGGAAGATCTGGTCAGTGATGAAAAACGCCGTGTTCATTTGCCCACTGGCAAAAGTCTGGATATGAAAATCCCCAATGGGGTGAAATCCGGCCAGACCATTCGCATGAAAGGGCAAGGCTTTGAAAGCCGCATGGGTGCGGCAGGCGATGCTTTGGTCACAATCGAAATTCTGGCGCATAAGCTCTTTAAAGTGGAAGAGCAGAATTTGCGTCTGGATTTGCCGATTGCCCTTTATGAAGCGGTGCTTGGTGCCAAAATTCGCATTCCGACGCTGGAAGGCAAGGTGGAAATCAAAATTCCGGCGGGCATGAGTTCGGGCAAAAGTCTGCGCCTGAAAGGCAAAGGACTGCCAGACCGCAATGGCAATCGTGGGGATCTTTATATCACGGCCAAAATCATTTTGCCGGAAGGGTCTGATCCGGGATTGCGGGCTTTGATGGAAGATTGGCAGGATACCAATGCCTATCGTCCACGCGGGGCTGAGTTTGGCTAGGCTCATAAAGCCACATACGTTTCTTCAAAGAAGCCCTTTCAAAATGATCACACATTTTCGTGACCGCCCTCACCGCTCTGTGATTGGGATGTGAGCCGATTTTCTTCTAGTCTGGATTTGCGACAGGCTTGACCAAATCAGGATCATAATGGTCTTTTCTTACCGCCTGATATCGAATCTCGGGGACGGGTTCGATATCCCTTCTCAAAGAGACAAGCCTCTATAAGCTGTCTCTTTTGCCCCTTTCCCTGTGGTGGGCATTGCAATAGGAGAGCTGAAAACAGCTCTCCTATTCTTCGTTTTGGAAGTCAATTTTCAACATCAAGAGATCCGTCAAACTGCGATAAATGCGCCTCTTTTAGAAAGCCGGGGCCTTGAAGTCTTGGTGCTTGCAAGCCTTGCCAGATAGCCAGTTTGCTCAATTCCGGTACCAGATCTGCGAGCACTTTTTCCTGATCTGCACCCTTTTCCAGATGGCTGGCACGGATATCAAGATAGCCATCCTGACGATTGGCTTTCAGATCCAGCCTTGCCGTGATCTGATCACCTTGCAAATAGGGCAGCACATAATAGCCATAGACGCGTTTTGGTTTGGGTACATAAATTTCAATGCGATAATGGCATCCCCATAGACGCTCTGTTCGCTCGCGGAACCAGATGAGCGAATCAAAAGGGGCCAAAAGTGTTTGGCAGTTGGCTCGGGCGGGCAGGACAGCATCTTTGTGCAAATAAGCCTGTTCTTTCCATCCCTTAATGCTGACCGGCTCGATGATGCCCTCTTCCAGCAAACTGGCCAAAGCCTGCTTGGATTGTTTAGCATCCAGACGGAAATAATCGCGCAAATCCTTTTCGCTTGCCACGCCATGGGCTTTGGCCGAACGCGCCATCAAGTCTCGGCAAGCTTCCGCTTCCGACAAAGCAGGCAAAGCCATAATTTTGCCGGGTAAAATCCGTTCAGGCAGATCATAAAAGCGCTGAAAATTTTGCCGCCCGCCAGAGGCAATGCGTCCACACCAAAAAAGATATTCCACGGCCAGTTTGGTGCCGCTCCAGCCCCACCAGTCCCCGGATTTTTTCGGCTGATTTGGCTCCAGTCTGTCTTTCACCTGTGAGGAAGAGAGCGGGCCTTCGCGCTCAATCAGCGCAAAAACGGCTTCAATCTTGTCCTTATTCTCTCTCGCAAAGCGGCTGAGGCTACGCCAGACGCCTTCGCCATTTTGTGCGCGCATCATGCGCCAGTGAAATGCTGGATAGAGTTCAACCGGCATCAAGGAGGCTTCATGCCCCCAATATTCGAAATAGCGTCTTGGGGTCTTTTGTGGCTGATGAAACAAGGCGTCAGCCTTTTGCTTGTCATAGTGACCAAGGCGCGCATAAAGGGTGAGATAATGCGCCCGATCCAGCACATTGACCGAATCCAGTTGCAAGGGGGCTATGTGATCCATGATTTGATCAAAATGCCGCTCTGAATGACGGCGCAGACTATGGCGTTTTATGCCGCCTGCCTGCGGCAAAAAGCCCTGTGCTGCCAGCGCAATCCGGCGGGCCTGTTTAAGGCTTAAAGTCTGTGTGCTGTTGGAAAGGTTGGGGCTGCTCATTCTCTTGTCTTATCATGACGATGGGTGTGGCATTTGGTCTTTTTCTCTTCAAATCTCTCTGACATCATGGCAATAAAGGGGCATATTGGCCATGGATAAAATGCAGATCTGTGTGATTGGTTTTGTCTTAGTGCCCGATTTAAAAAGTCTCTGGATGAGACTTTTAGGCTCAAAAGGAGTTGTGGGATGTCCTTATCAAAAGGCCGGGTTCTTTCTTTTGCGCTTATTCTTGTCATCCTGTCTGGTCTTGGCTTTTATAGTGGTTTCAGCAGCTTGGCTTTTTTCATATTGGTTTTGGGTGGTGTCGCTTTGTTGTTTTTCTGGAAAGCGTCCTCACCAGCCAAAGATGCCTTGCCACACGATCAGGAAGCCATGGCGGCCCGCACCTATCAATTGGCGCAAGAGACCGAAGCCTTGCTTGCCGCTGAAGATGGACAGATCGAGAAGGATAGGCGTGAGCGATAGGCCAGGATCATCCCCAATCAGTCCAGTGCTTTGAACGCTCTTTTGTTGCATCCAGCCATCCTTTGCGGTTTTATGAGCCCATGAAAAGCCCTGCTCCTTACAGACCGCTCTCGCGGTTGGCGAAGATGATGATCCGTGACAGGTTTCAAGCCTTGTGTGCGCCCATCAGTCGCGTCTTGATCCTGTGCCTCATGGTCAATGCCATGGTGCTTGGCTTTTTGTCTTCCAGTCATGGGGCGGCCCATCTGTCTGGTATGGCGCTGATTTGTGGTTCTGATGGCATTGTCTCAATCCCGCTTGCCGATCAAAAGCCCGACGACATCACCCTGATTGACCATCAAGAATGCCTCACGGCTTGCCTTGGTGCCATGCAAGGCTCTGTTGGCTTGATGGTCGCACCTGTCTCCTTTTTCTTGCCGATGCATCAGATTGAGCCTCTGGCGCTATCGGCATTGAGCGCACGTCTCTCTCCTTCTCTTTTGTCTTTGCGCGCGCGTGGCCCGCCCGCCTGATGGCCTCTTCCTTTGGCAATTGAAAAGACTGATATGAATCGGGCAGCTAGGCTCAGGGCTCATTAATTTGGCACATTCTGCGAGAGCAGTTTTGCGCAAGGACAAGGAGGAAAATCGCGACAATGTGGTTCATTTTCAAGATTTTACGACACAGTCATTGCGCAAAAAATGCCTCGCCCTTCGGGTTTGTCTTGAAGCACTCATCTATCGAACCAAGAGCTTC
>JAOXSG010000310.1 GCA_025800105.1 Cohaesibacter sp.
TCTCAATGAGCAGATGAAGGCCATTCAGAAGGAATTGGGTGATTCTGAAGAAGGCGGCGATGAGATTCGCGAGCTGGAGCAGGCCATTGAGAAAACCAAACTGTCCAAGGAAGCGCGTGAAAAGGCCGATGCAGAGCTGAAAAAGCTCAAGCAAATGAGCCCGATGTCGGCAGAAGCAACCGTTGTGCGCAATTATCTGGATTGGCTGATCGGTATCCCTTGGGGCAAGAAATCCCGCGTTAAAATTGATCTCGAAAAGGCCGAAGATGTTCTGGATACAGATCATTATGGTCTGGAAAAGGTCAAGGAACGCATCGTTGAATATCTTGCGGTTCAAAAACGCACCAATAAACTCAAAGGCCCAATCCTGTGTCTGGTTGGCCCTCCGGGCGTTGGTAAAACCTCGCTGGGCAAATCAATTGCCAAGGCAACCGGGCGTGAATTTGTGCGTATGGCGCTTGGTGGTGTGCGCGATGAGGCCGAGATTCGCGGCCATCGCCGGACCTATATCGGTTCCATGCCGGGCAAGGTTGTGCAATCCATGAAAAAGGCCAAAAAGGCTAATCCACTTTTCTTGCTGGATGAGATCGACAAGATGGGCATGGATTTCCGTGGCGATCCGTCTTCCGCTTTGCTGGAAGTGCTCGATCCAGAGCAGAATCATGCATTCATGGATCACTATCTGGAAGTGGAATATGATCTGTCCAATGTCATGTTCATCACCACGGCCAATACGCTTAACATTCCTGCGCCTTTGATGGATCGTATGGAAGTCATCCGCATTGCCGGTTACACCGAAGATGAAAAGGTCGAAATTGCCCGTCGTCACCTGATTCCAAAAGCCATGAAGGATCATGGCCTGAAAGAGAAAGAATTTTCTCTTGATGACGGTGGTTTGCGTATGGCGGTTCAGCGCTATACCCGCGAGGCGGGCGTGCGTAACCTTGAGCGCGAAATGATGAAATTGGCGCGCAAGGTGGTCAAAGAGCTTTTGATGAGTAAAAAAGACCGCATTGATGTGACCGTCGATAATCTTGAGGAGTTCCTTGGTGTTCCGCGCTTCCGCTTTGGTGAAGTGGAATCTGAGGATCAGGTCGGGGTTGTCACAGGCCTGGCCTGGACCGAAGTGGGCGGTGAATTGCTGACCATTGAGGGCGTCATGATGCCGGGTAAAGGCAAAATGACCGTGACAGGCAATTTGCGTGATGTGATGAAAGAATCCATTCAGGCGGCAGCCTCTTATGTGCGCTCCCGTGCGGTGGATTTTGGTGTCGAGCCTCCGGTCTTTGATCGCAAGGATATTCACGTTCATGTGCCGGAAGGCGCAACACCAAAAGATGGCCCATCCGCTGGTATCGCCATGGCAACAGCCATTGTCTCGCTGATGACAGGCATTGCTGTGCGCAAGGATATTGCCATGACAGGGGAAATCACCTTGCGTGGCCGTGTTCTGCCAATTGGCGGCTTGAAAGAGAAATTACTGGCGGCTCTGCGCGGTGGTATCAAGACCGTTCTGATCCCGGAAGAAAATGCCAAGGATTTGGCTGACATTCCAGATAATGTGAAGAATGAACTTGAGATTATTCCTGTATCCAATGTTGGTCAGGTGCTCGAACATGCTCTTATCTCCCAGCCTGTTGCGATTGAATGGGATGAAGCCGCCGCAGCACTTGAGAATAAGAGCGTGAATGCAGAGAATGAAACGTCATCATCATTGCAGCATTAAAATCAGGCTGCTTTGATCTGTCGAAAAGCCCGGAAATCTGCGACTTGGTTGACAGGTTTCCGGCTGGACAGCGTTAAAAATTTGCGAAAGATTATGCCAAAAAGGCGCATCTGTACTCAGATGCGCCTTTTTAACGAAAGGTCAAGCATTCTTTTTTGTTTAAAGCGTTGAAAATGGCAGAAATCTGCGAATTTTGACCTTGATTTCTGAGTGATTTCGCCAGATTGTCCCATATCACGTCTGAAAATGAATCTGTTCGATTTGATTCTGAGGACGAAGAATTGCCTGATTGCTAAGGGGCATTCGTTGTGAAATCGAGAAGGAAGAAACTATGAATAAGAATGAGTTGATCTCTGCTGTTGCTGACAAGTCTGGTCTGACTAAAGCGCAGGCTGGCGATGCAGTGGATGCATTGTTCGACACCATCTCTTCCACCTTGAAGGGTGGTGACGAAGTTCGGATTATCGGCTTTGGCAATTTCTCTGTAACCGAGCGTGCTGCGACTGAAGGCCGTAACCCCCGCACTGGTGAAACCATTCAGATTCCAGCCTCCAAGACCCCTAAATTCAAGGCTGGTAAAGGCCTGAAGGATGCTGTGAACGGCTAATTTGCCTTCGCTGATTGATTTGAAACCCTCGGTTCCCGCAAGGACCGGGGGTTTTTTATTGCAAGAAATGCGTCATATGAATATTCGCATCCACAGAAATTCATCCATCCTGTAAGATCTGTTCAAATTTTAATTTGACTATTATAGTCATATTATATTTATAGGCGGGTATCTATCAAGCAATAGCATCGTCTACAGACTTTGACTCTGTTAAAGGATATCCCATGAAAATCAATATTTTAAGCAGGTTTATGGCCAAAATAGCCATGACGGTTGGTCTTGTTGCTGCTTTTAGTGCAGCGCCCGCTTTGGCAGAAAAAATCACCGTGACTGATATTGCCGGCCGCACGGTCAGCGTTGAGAAAAATCCATCCAAAATCATTTTGGGGGAAGGGCGCATGATTTATTCCATTGCGCTGCTGGATCGCGAAGACCCTTTCAAGCGTATTGTGGGATGGAAAGATGATCTGATCAAATATGACCCGGATCATTATCGTAAATATAAAGCCAAATTCCCAACCATAGACAAGATCCAGAATTTCGGTAGCCCTTATTCCAGCGAATTCAGTCTGGAAGCGGTTGTTGCCTCTGGGGCGCAAATGGTTGTGCTTAATCTTGGCAAATTGTTGCAGGCGCAAGAAAGCGGCTTGCTGGAAAAGCTGGACAAGGCCGGGGTTGCGGTTCTGTTTGTTGATTTCCGCCAGCGTCCAACCCAGAATACCGTGCCAAGCTTGCAGCTTTTGGGCCGCGTTCTGGATCGTCGCGATCAGGCGGATGAATTTATCGATTTCTATATCCAGAATATGCAGACAGTGCTGAACCGGGTTGAGAAAATCAAGGAAGAGAACAAGCCCGTTGTCTTTATTGAGCGTGCGGCTGGTTATAACCCAGATAAATGTTGCAGCACATTTGGCGAGGCCAATCTTGGCCGTCTGGTGACTTTGGCTGGTGGGGCCAATTGGGGCAGCAAGAAATTCTCTGGCCATGGTGGCAAGGTCAATCCTGAATCTATCTTTGTTGACAATCCAGATGTGATCATTGGCACAGGTGCCAACTGGGCTGAGGCCAATCCATCAACCGCCGCTGTTTTGTTTGGCTATGAAGCCAATGACAAAATGGTGCAAGAGCGCCTCGGTGCCTTGGCAGCGCGTAAAGGCTGGGGCGAGCTGAAAGCCGTGAAAGATGGTCAATTCCGCTCCATCTATCATCAATTCTATAACAGCCCTTACCATTTTGTGGCGTTACAGACATTTGCCAAATGGTTCTATCCTGATCAATTCTCCGATGTTGAGCCGAATGAGACCTTTAAAGAGCTGCATGATCGCTTCTTGCCGATCGATTATAGCGGTGTCTTTTGGGGCACTTTGAACAACAAATAAGGCTTCTTGCCTTTGTTGGCCCTGTTCGATTGTTGATCGAGCAGGGCTTTTGTCTTTTCAGGAGATGATTTGATGGCATATGTGATAGACAGCGATCACATGCAGGCGCGCTATCGCTCCCAGATTGCCCGGCGGTTTGGCATTCTGGCGGTGGTTTTTGCGCTTTTGGTGGTGAGTTTTCTCATTGATATCACCAACGGCCCGGGAGATTTCCCTCTTGGTGTGATCTGGGATGTTTTGTTGGATAAAAGCGCCCATGGCGTGAAAATGGAAGTGGTGATCTGGGATTATCGCATCGCAATTGCGGTGACCGCTATTGTGGTCGGGGCAATTTTATCTGTTGCCGGTGCCCAGATGCAGACCATTTTGAACAACCCATTAGCCGAGCCTTTTACCCTTGGGGTCTCTTCTGCAGCCAGTTTTGGCGCATCTCTCGCCATTGTATTGGGTTGGAGCATCATACCCAATGTCGGACACCTGATTGTCACTCTGAATGCTTTTATCTTCGCGCTTGGCACATGCGGCTTCATCCTCTTTGCCACGCGCCTGAAGGGGGTAGGGGCCGAAACCATGATTTTGTTCGGTATCGCTATCTTCTTCACTTTCAACGCCGCCTTGGCGATGATGCAATATATTGCCTCAGAAGATCAGTTGGCCCGGATTATTTTCTGGATGATGGGCTCTCTGTCCCGCGCCAGTTGGGATAAAATTTCCATCGCCGCTGTCTTGCTGGCAATTGCCATTCCGTTTTCTCTGATCCGCACATGGCAATTGACGGCACTGCGGATGGGAGAGGAAAGCGCGGTCAGTCTGGGGATTGATGTGGCACGCCTGCGCATTGAAATGCTGATTCTGATTTCTTTCTTGGCCGCAACAGCCGTGGCCTTTGTTGGCACGGTCGGCTTTATCGGTCTTGTAGGGCCTCATATTGCCCGAATGATTGTGGGCGAAGATCAGCGCTTCTTCATTCCTTTATCTGCCCTTGTGGGCGCGCTTGCCATGTCGATCACATCCATTGTCAGCAAGACCATTACGCCAGGTGTGATTTATCCGGTTGGCATTATCACGGCTTTGATTGGGGTGCCCGTTTTCGTGTCGGTGATTCTCTCGACAAGAAAGGAGCGTTTGTCATGACATTGCAAATTTCGGATCTGTCAGCAGGCTATGGCAAAAAGCTGATTTTACAGGATATATGCCTTGATAAGATCAAGCCGGGCCATTTTGTCGGCGTGATTGGTCCCAATGCGGCGGGAAAATCGACTTTTTTCAAGAGTTTGACGGGGATTTTAAAGCCCCAAT
The DNA here is from genome assembly GCA_025800105.1 of Cohaesibacter sp. Taxonomy (GTDB): domain Bacteria; phylum Pseudomonadota; class Alphaproteobacteria; order Rhizobiales; family Cohaesibacteraceae; genus Cohaesibacter. The sequence goes on from JAOXSG010000310.1 coordinate 5,012, forward strand.
CAGGGGCTATTACCCTTGATGGGCAAAATGTTGTGGCCATGCGCCGCAAACAAAGAGCTGCGAAAATTGCCTATATGCCGCAAAGTGTGGGCTGCAATGCGGCCCTTACAGTCTTTGAAAGCGTTTTGCTGGCCTTGAAACAAACCAGTGGCTGGCGCGTCGATCAGGACAATTTGCGTGAAGTGTCCGAAGTGCTGACCATGCTGGGGCTCTCGCATTTGTCCGATAAAGGCATTGGGGCGCTCAGTGGCGGGCAGTCGCAAATGGTGGCTGTGGCGCAGGTTCTGGTGCGAAAGCCAAAGCTTTTGCTGCTGGATGAGCCAACCAGTGCACTGGATCTTCACCACCAATTATCGATTCTGACTGCCATTCGCGATGCGGCATCCCGTTTTGATATGATTGTGATGGCCGCTTTGCATGATTTGAATCTGGCAGCGAAATTTTGTGATCGTCTTGTCTTGATCCGCGATGGCCGAATCTTGGCTGATGGAGAGCCGCGTGAGATACTGGGCCTAGAGGCGATTGAGGAGACCTATAATATTCAGGCTTCCATCGAACAGACAAAGAGCGGCACTTATTATGTAGATGCGCGCTTGCCCTAAATCGGGCACGAAGATTTATCGGGCTTGTTATCGATCAGGAGAGCAAGCCCGGTCAGACTACCAATGACCATAAGAGCGCAAAACCGCCATATGCCGTTCTATAACATTCAATTTTAAGGAAAAATGGTGGGTGATGAGAGATTCGAACTCCCGACCCTCTCGGTGTAAACGAGATGCTCTGACCAGCTGAGCTAATCACCCTCACGTCTTATCGTGTGAGGTGCTTTTAGAAGTTGGGGAACGGACTTGCAACAAAAAAATGACAGAGATTTTTATTCTCTGGGGAAATGTGCATATCTGATAATCAGGCGGTCTTGTCGATAGGGCTGCATTGATCAGGTTATCGATCCCTGTGAAGGGGGAATTGATATCTGTCGATTCCGGTTTCTCTTTCAAACTGTTGATTTTTGGTTCTTTGTTCTTTGCCTCTTGGGAAGATGGCCAAACAAGGGGCGTAAAATATCACACTCGTCCACATCCGATTTTTTGCGGCTTTCTGCCAGTTTGTCATATAGATGTGAAATACACACAGAAAGAATTTGCTCTATGCTTGACTTCACACCACCAGCGTCGTATTTCAGCGCCACTCCACACGAACGGAGCGCTTCAAAAGTGTTTCTTCTTGTGGCCCGGGTAGGGGGGTGTAGCTCAGTTGGTTAGAGCGTCGGCCTGTCACGCCGAAGGTCGCGGGTTCGAGTCCCGTCACTCTCGCCACTTCTTTTCGAACGCCTGCTCTTTTAGAGTGAGGCGTTTTTTTGTGTTTGAAAAGAGCGGATGCAAAAGTCAAACCCCACTTGCATCAAGTGGGGTTCGCTCGATCCGTTTATTGCGCCCATGGCCAGAATTGTACGGGCAATTGATCCATATAAGTGTCAAAGCGCTCTTGCAATTGTGCCATTGAGAGAAGGCCTGTTTGGGTGTCCACATGCTCCACAACGCTGGATGCATTAAGGGTAGCCAGCTGTAACGCTTTGGCTGGCTCTGTGCCAGCTGCCAACAGGGCGCCGGATGTTGAGGTGAAGCTGTCGCCAGCCCCTGCCGTGCCTTTGACTTCTGTTTTCAGGATAGGGCAGTGATAAAGGCCATCTTTTGTGCCCAGATAAGCACCGCCGGTTCCATCCGTGATCAGAATATTCTTGCATCCCAATGCCTGTAGCAAGCTCATAAAGCCCGCCAGCGTGCAATGATGGTGATCTTTGAGCAGCCCGCGAGACAAGAGGCCGGATGTGTGCGCTTCATGGCTCTGAATGGCTTTGATCTGGCTTTTGGTGTCTTGCGTCATCAAAAGGGGCAGCAGTGTTTCGGCTTCATGACGGTTGATATTGATCAGATCCAGATAGGAAAGCGTTTCCAGCAATTCTTTGCCTTTGCGGGTGATTTGGCGTTTGCCGGGATTGGCAACCACAAAGGCACCTGTCGCTTTGCCTTGTTTGACGATGGCCGGGAAGGCATCGGCAGATTCGTTGGACATGGGGGCGATATGGAGCAATTCAATGCCTTCAAAAAGCGAAGGAGTGATATCGCGCTCTGTGATCAGGCAATTTGCGCCGCGCATGGTAAAGATGGAGGCATTGCGATCATGCGAGGCAATCATCACAGAGCGCCCCGTTGTCGCCTTGTCTGTTTGCATAATCTGGTTGGAATGAAGCTTTTCGCTGTCCAATAAGGCCAGAACCTGTTTGCCTTCCAAATCCTTGCCAATCTTGACGATCGGGCGGGTTTCATGCCCTAGTCTTGCAAGGGCAACAGCTGCATTGATGGCGCCGCCGCCGACATGGGTTGTGATATTAAGCGCGTCGATTTTGCGCCCCTGTTCCAGCATCAGAAAGGAATTGTCGGCATTGGTCATGGCAATGCGTTCGATGTCGTGATCGGCAACAATGGTGATGATGTCGATCATGGCGGAGCCAATGGTAGCTGTTTTCATTGTTTATACCTTTGAGGGCGGGCATTTTATGGTCAGGTTATGCGCTGATAGTTCTGGATCAAGTGAAAAGACTTGCCTTTTGAAAAATAATTTACCACCCGATCAGCTCCAGAGGCGTCATGCAGGCGTATAAAAGACAAAATAATCTATTATTGAATGATGTGGATGTATGGTCGTGAAAAGCAGAGAAAGCCATCACAATGATTTTGGTCAAAGGATGACAGTCAGCTTTTGCTAAGGTAAGCTGAGGGTGTTTATTTGCTCATCAATGCAAGGTCAGGTTAGTCACAGGACCACTGGATCGATAGTCTAATATGGTTTGAAATGTGACCAAATTTCACACTTTCACTTGCCTCTGGACGAGTGCTGTTATAAGCGTTTGCATCAAGAAGGGTGTTGTCAGATTTCCCTGATAGGCTCTTTGTTTTGTTTTGAAAGCCCGAATTGTTTCTTGATTTTATTGGGAGACACAAGACTGACCATCTTGTCGGGATTGAGGACCGTACCATTATGGAAGACCTGTTAAGGGAATATCTTCCCATCATTATCTTCATTGGTATCTCGCTTGTTATCGGACTGGCGTTGCTTATATCCCCATTCCTTCTTGCCTATAAAAATCCCGACCCGGAAAAGTTATCGGCATATGAATGTGGCTTTAATGCCTTTGATGATGCGCGTATGACCTTTGATGTGCGCTTCTATCTTGTTGCCATTCTCTTCATCATTTTTGATTTGGAAGTCGCTTTCCTGTTTCCCTGGGCTGTTGCCTTTGGCGATTTGGGGATGTTCGGCTTTGTGTCGATGATGATTTTCCTTGCAGTGCTGACCATCGGCTTCATCTATGAATGGAAGAAGGGGGCTTTGGAATGGGATTGATCGAAAATAATCAGACATTGGTAACGCCGCAGCCCAAAGGTATTCTGGATCCAAAAACCGGCAAGCCGGTCGGGGCTGATGATCCTTTCTTTATGCAGGTCAATGAAGAATTGTCTGACAAGGGCTTTATCGTCACCGCAACCGATGATTTGATCAATTGGGCGCGCACCGGTTCTCTGATGTGGATGACATTTGGTCTGGCTTGTTGCGCTGTCGAAATGATCCAGATGTCGATGCCACGCTATGATTGTGAGCGCTTTGGCTTTGCCCCGCGCGGCTCACCCCGTCAATCGGATGTGATGATTGTCGCAGGCACCCTGACCAACAAAATGGCCCCGGCCTTGCGCAAGGTTTACGATCAGATGCCGGAACCGCGCTATGTGATCTCTATGGGCTCTTGCGCCAATGGTGGCGGATATTACCATTATTCCTACAGCGTTGTGCGCGGCTGTGACCGTGTGGTGCCGGTCGATATCTATGTGCCCGGTTGTCCTCCGACAGCTGAGGCGCTTTTATATGGTGTGATGCTGCTGCAAAAGAAAATTCGCCGCACAGGCACGATTGAGCGCTAGGCACATGTGGCGCTTTTATCGCTTCCGGGCGCACATGGCCCGAGCGATGAGTTTATGACCCTTTGATGGGTTGGAAAGGCCGCCTCCCGGCTTTTCACATTAAGGACCGAAGGGCAACTTTGCCCGCAACAGGACATAAAGCCATGGACGAGACACTCAAGGATCTCGGCGATTATATAGCATCCAAACTTACAAACCGTATTGTGGGTTGGAATGTTGCTTTTGGTGAATTGACCCTTCATGCGGGTCGCACTGATCTTATCGAGGTTGTTCGTTTTTTGCGCGACGATGCACGATGTCAGTTTGTTTGCTTCATCGATGTCACTGCCGTTGATTATCCTGAGCGTGAAGAGCGTTTCGAAGTTGTCTATCACTTTTTAAGCCCCAAGCAGAATGTGCGCATCCGTGTGAAAATTATGACGGATGAGAGCACGCAAGTGGATTCGATTTGTGACCTCTTTCCCGGTGCCAACTGGTTCGAGCGCGAAACTTACGACATGTATGGCATCCTGTTTTCCGGTCACCCGGATTTGCGGCGTTTGTTGACCGATTATGGCTTTGACGGACATCCTTTGCGTAAGGATTTCCCGCTCACGGGCTATTATGAAGTGCGCTATGATGATGAGAAAAAACGGGTGGTGTATGAGCCGGTGAAATTGGCGCAGGAATTCCGCTCTTTTGATTTTCTATCTCCATGGGAAGGGACAGATTATGTCATTCCCGGTGATGAAAAAGCGAACGGTTGAGAGGAAGGCAATATCTGATGGCTGAAGCTCACGTACGCAATTTTAATATCAATTTCGGACCTCAGCATCCGGCGGCGCATGGTGTTTTGCGCATGATTTTGGAGCTGAATGGCGAGATTGTCGAGCGCGCCGATCCCCATATCGGATTGTTGCATCGCGGCACAGAAAAATTGATCGAGCATAAGATTTATGCTCAGGCCACACCATATTTTGATCGTCTTGATTATGTCGGCACGATGAATCAGGAACATGCCTTTGTGATGGCAGTTGAAAAATTGCTGGGTCTTGAGGTGCCGCGCCGTGGACAATTGATCCGTGTGCTCTATTGCGAGATTGGCCGCATTCTGAACCATCTGCTAAATGTCACGACGCAAGCGCTGGATGTGGGGGCTTTGACGCCACCGCTTTGGGGCTTTGAAGAGCGCGAAAAGCTGATGGTCTTTTATGAGCGCGCTTGCGGAGCGCGGTTGCACGCCAATTATTTCCGTGTTGGCGGTGTGGCGCAGGATCTGCCCGAAGAGCTGATTGACGATATTGAAGCTTGGTGCGATCCCTTTCTGCAAGTCGTGGAAGATATTGATGGCCTTTTGACCGAGAACCGCATTTTTAAGCAACGCAATGCCGATATTGGTATCGTGAAACTTGATGACGCTTGGGCTTGGGGCTTCTCTGGCTGTATGGTGCGCTCTTGTGGTGTGGCGTGGGATTTGCGCCGCTCACAGCCTTATGAATGCTATGACGAGATGGAATTTGATATTCCCGTTGGCAAAAATGGCGACAATTATGACCGCTATCTGATGCGTATGGAAGAAATGCGCCAGTCTGTGCGCATCATGAAGCAATGCATTGCCAAATTGCGCGAGCCAGAGGGCAAAGGCCCGGTTGCCGCTGACAATCAAAAGATTGTGCCACCGCGCCGTGCAGAAATGAAGCGCTCCATGGAAGCGCTGATCAATCATTTTAAACTCCATACAGAAGGCTTCCATGTGCCTGCTGGCGAAGTATATGCCGCTGTGGAAGCGCCCAAAGGCGAGTTTGGTGTCTATCTGGTCTCTGATGGATCCAACAAGCCTTACAAGTGCAAAATCCGTGCACCGGGATATGCGCATCTGTCAGCCATGGACTTTTTGTCTCGTGGTTACCAATTGGCCGATATTTCGGCGATTATCGGCTCTTTGGACGTCGTGTTCGGCGAGATTGACCGATAAAGATATTGAGTGATGGTCTGGTTTATACCTGCCATCGTGACATGCAACAGGACCGTGACTTGCAGATTTTGATCTGCTTGACAGGGTCTAACCAAGAATAGGAACGGCAGACATGAGTGTCCGTCGCCTGCATAGCGAACAGCCTGCCTCTTTTGCATTCTCAGCTGAGAATATGGAATGGGCCAAGCATACAATCGGCAAATATCCGCAAGGCCGTCAGGCCTCTGCCGTTATTCCTCTGCTCATGCGTGCGCAGGAGCAAGAAGGCTGGGTCACACAGCCCGCGATTGAATATATCGCCGATATGCTTTCCATGCCCTATATTCGCGTTTTGGAAGTTGCGACTTTCTATACCCAGTTCCAGCTACAGCCTGTTGGCAAAAAAGCCCATATTCAGGTATGCGGCACAACCCCTTGCCAGTTGCGCGGTGCCGAGGATCTGATCAAGGTTTGCAAAAACAAGATTGCCAAGCAGCAATTTGCTTTGTCCGAGGATGGCAATTTCTCGTGGGAAGAAGTGGAATGCGCGGGCGCTTGTGTGAATGCGCCAATGGTTCAGATTTTTAAAGACACCTATGAAGATCTGACCCCGCAAATTCTGGAAGATCTGATTGCCAAGATTGAACGCGGTGAAGAGATTATGCCGGGCACACAACAGCCGGGCCGTATTCATTCTGCCCCGGCTGGCGGAGCGGTTACCTTGAGCGACCCGTCTTTATATGACGGCTCTATGGTGCGCTATGGCCTTGGAGCGAGCATGGATCAGGAGACAGCCTCCTGTGATCTTGGGGCCAAGGCCAGTGATGCAGCGTCAGAGAAAAAGTCAGCCACCAAAGCAAAGCCAGCTTCCAAAGCAAAGACAACAAAGCCCAAATCCAAAGCAGCAGCTCCTGTTGTCGAGGAAAAGGCGCTTGAGGAAACAGCACCCGCGCTTCTGGATGGCCCAAGCGGTGGTGTGGCCGATGATTTGAAGCAGATTTCCGGCGTTGGCCCTGTGATTGAAGGCAAGCTGAACGCCATGGGTGTTTATCACTTTGCGCAAGTGGCCGCATGGACCGAAGAAAATTGCGCCTTTGTTGATAGCAAACTGTCCTTCAAAGGCCGCATCGCACGCGAGAAGTGGATTGAACAAGCCAAAATATTGGCAGGTGGCGGCGATACTGATTTCTCCAAGCGGGTAGAAGCAGGGGAAGTCGCGTCCAGCAAGGGTAAGGAGGAATAATCCATGACCACAATGCTTGAGGACAAGGATCGTATCTTTACCAATCTCTATGGCATTCATGACTGGGGTCTGGATGGAGCTTTGAAGCGCGGCTCTTGGGATGGCACCAAGGGCTTGCTGGAAAAGGGGCGCGACTGGATCATCAATGAAATGAAGGCATCCGGTCTGCGTGGCCGTGGTGGCGCTGGTTTCCCGACCGGTTTGAAATGGTCTTTCATGCCGCCAAAGCAGGAAGGGCGTCCGCATTATCTGGTTGTCAATGCCGACGAATCCGAGCCGGGCACTTGTAAGGACCGCGAAATTCTCCGCCATGATCCGCACCATCTGGTCGAAGGCTGTCTGATTGCAGGCTTTGCCATGCAGGCAGAAGCGGCTTTCATTTATGTGCGCGGGGAATTCATTCGTGAGCGTGAGCGCCTGCAAGCGGCCATTGATCAGGCTTATGAGAAAAAGCTGATCGGCAAGAATAACATCCATGGCTATGATTTTGACATCATCGTGCATCATGGGGCGGGGGCCTATATTTGCGGCGAAGAGACCGCTTTGATTGAATCCATCGAAGGCAAAAAAGGCCAGCCGCGCCTCAAGCCGCCTTTCCCGGCCAATGTCGGGCTTTATGGCCTGCCAACAACGGTCAATAATGTGGAATCCATTGCGGTCGCCCCAACCATTTTGCGCCGTGGCGCCTCTTGGTTCAAAAGCTTTGGAGCTGAGAATAACCACGGCACCAAGCTATTCTGCGTCTCTGGGCATGTGAACCAGCCTGCAACCTTTGAAGAAGCCATGTCTGTGCCTTTCAAGGAACTGATTGACAAACATTGCGGCGGCATTCGCGGTGGTTGGGACAATCTTTTGGCCGTGATCCCCGGTGGCTCTTCTGTGCCAATGGTGCCAGCTAGTGAGATTATGGATTGTCCGATGGATTTTGACAGCTTGCGGGCAAAAGGCTCCGGCCTTGGCACGGCGGCTGTCATCGTCATGGACAAGTCAACCGATGTCATCAAGGCCATTGCGCGTCTTGCCTATTTCTATAAGCATGAGAGCTGCGGTCAATGCACGCCATGCCGAGAGGGAACAGGCTGGATGTGGCGCGTTATGGAGCGCATGGTGCGCGGCGAAGCACAGAAAAAAGAAATTGACATGCTCTTTGAAGTCACCAAGCAGGTGGAAGGTCATACCATTTGCGCGCTTGGTGATGCGGCGGCATGGCCGATCCAGGGTTTGATCCGCCATTTCCGCCCCGTGATTGAAGAGCGAATTGACCAGTATACGGCCAATCCAAAACCGGATGAAGCCCCACTGGTTGCGGCTGAATAGGGCTGCATTTTAGGACTTAGGACTGGAGAACGATCGATGGCTAAACTGGTCGTTGATGGAAACGAAATTGAAGTACCAGCGGATTATACGCTTTTGCAGGCAGCCGAAGAGGCTGGCGCAGAAATTCCGCGCTTTTGTTTCCACGAGCGTTTGTCGGTAGCAGGCAATTGCCGTATGTGCCTTGTCGAGGTGAAGGGCGGACCACCCAAGCCAGCGGCAAGTTGTGCCATGCGTGTGGGCGATCTGCGTCCGGGCCCTGAGGGTCAGGCACCCGAAATTTTCACCAAGTCTCCTATGGTCAAGAAGGCGCGCGAAGGGGTGATGGAGTTTTTGCTCATCAACCATCCGCTTGACTGCCCGATTTGTGATCAGGCCGGTGAATGCGATTTGCAGGATCAGGCCATGGCCTATGGCAAAGGCGGCTCCCGCTATGGGGAAAACAAACGGGCCGTTGAAAATAAATATATCGGCCCGCTCGTCAAAACCATCATGACGCGCTGCATTCACTGCACCCGCTGCGTCCGCTTCACCACAGAAGTTGCCGGTATTCAGGAATTGGGGCTGATTGGTCGCGGGGAAGATGGGGAAATCACCACCTATCTGGAAGCGGCCTTGTCGTCCGAGCTTCAGGGCAATGTGATTGATCTGTGCCCCGTTGGCGCGCTGACATCTCGCCCCTATGAATTTACGGCACGCCCTTGGGAATTGAACAAGACCGAGAGTATCGATGTCATGGATGCGGTTGGATCCAACATTCGCATTGATACCCGTGGCCGAGAAGTGATGCGCATCATGCCGCGCCTCAATGAAGAAGTGAATGAGGAATGGATTTCCGATAAATCTCGCTTCATTTGGGATGGTCTGAAATCTCAACGTCTCGACCGCCCCTTTGTGCGCAAAGAAGGCAAATTGACCCCGGTTGGCTGGGGTGAGGCCTTTGCAGCAATTGCCGCAAAAATCTCCGCAACCTCTGGCGACAAAATCGGTGCCATTGCTGGTGATATGGCCAGCGTTGAAGAGCTTTATGCCTTAAAAATGCTGATGGGCTCTCTTGGCTCTGGCAATATGGATGTCCGTCAGGATGGCTCTGTGCTGTCTTCCAAGAATGGCCGAGCCTCTTATCTCTTCAATGCAACCATTGAAGGCATCGAAGAGGCTGATGCTATTTTGTTGGTTGGAAGCAATCCACGCCTTGAGGCCAGCGTCCTCAATGCCCGTATTCGCAAAAGCTGGCTTGCAGGCAACACTAAGATCGGCCTGATCGGCGAACAGGAAGATCTGAAATATAAATATGACTATCTGGGCGCTGGATCGGACACGTTGGCCGGGCTGGCATCTGGCAAAGGCGACTTTTTTGAGGTGCTTAAAGAGGCCGAGCGTCCGCTGATCATGATCGGGCAAGGCGCCATCAACCATGAAGATGGGGAAGCGGTGCTTGCGCAAGCGGCAAAACTGGCCGTTGAAGTCGGTGCTGTGAGCGATATGTGGAATGGCTTTAGCATTCTGCATACATCTGCCAGCGCTGTTGGCGCTTTTGAAGTCGGGTTCGAGCCGCAAGAGGATGGCAAGGATATTGCGCAGATGCAACAAGGCGGCGTTGATGTTGTCTTTTTGCTTGGCGCGGATGAATTGGCCTTTGAGGCTCTTTCCGAGAGTTTTAAAATTTATATCGGCACCCATGGCGATGCAGGCGCGCATGCAGCCGATGTGATTTTGCCAGCTTCGACTTATACCGAGAAAAGCGGGCTATATCTGAATCTGGAAGGGCGTGTGCAACAGGCCAATCGAGCCAATTTCGCACCGGGTGAAGGCAAGGAAGACTGGGCCATTTTGCGGGCTTTGTCCGATGTGCTGGGCCATAAATTGCCATTTGACTCTTTGTCTTCTTTGCGCAGCCAATTGTTTGAAAGCCATCCTGATCTGGCGCTTGAGGGCAGCTGCATCAAGGGCGATGCCAATGCGATTGCCGAGCTTGCCAAGCATGCAGGAGCGGTCAAAGGGCAGGCCTTTGTCTCTCCAGTGCATGATTTCTATTTGACCAACCCGATTGCGCGGGCCTCTGCTGTGATGGCAGAATGCTCCCAGCTCAAAAAGGGTCTGGCTGCTGACGCTGCTGAATAAGAGGACTGATTGATGGAAGATTTCCTCTCGAACTGGCTTATTCCCGGAGCAATCATTGTGGGGCAGTCCTTGCTGCTTTTGGTGCTGCTGTTGGTGATGATTGCCTATATCCTTCTGGCTGACCGCAAAATCTGGGCAGCTGTGCAGATGCGTCGCGGACCCAATGTAGTTGGCCCATGGGGATTGTTTCAGTCCTTTGCGGATTTGCTGAAATTTGTCCTCAAAGAACCTGTGGTGCCTTCCGGTTCCAATAAAGGTATCTTTTTGCTGGGGCCATTGGTAACCGTCACCGTTGCGCTGGCCGCTTGGGCTGTTGTGCCGGTCTCCGAAGGTTGGGCGATTGCCGATATCAATGTCGGCGTCTTGTATATTCTAGCGGTCTCCTCCCTTGGTGTTTATGGCATCATCATGGGGGGCTGGGCGTCCAACTCCAAATATCCGTTTCTGTCGGCTTTGCGCTCTGCGGCGCAGATGGTCTCTTATGAAGTCTCAATCGGCTTTGTGATTATCACGGTGCTGCTCTGTGTCGGCTCTTTGAACCTGACCGATATCGTCAATGCACAAAAGATTGGTTTGGCCAGCTGGATCGGTTTGCCATCTCTGACCTTTTTGAACTGGTATTGGTTGCCACTCTTTCCGATGTTCATCATCTTTTTCATCTCGGCTTTGGCCGAAACCAACCGTCCACCATTTGATTTGCCAGAGGCTGAATCAGAGCTGGTGGCCGGCTTCATGGTGGAATATGGCTCCACACCATACATGATGTATATGTTGGGGGAATATGTTGCGATTGCGCTGATGTGTTCGATGACGGCGATCCTGTTCATGGGTGGATGGTTGCCCCCCTTTGATTTTGCGCCCTTTACCTGGGTGCCGGGCATTGTCTGGTTCATTTTGAAATCCGGTGCGGTCTTCTTCATGTTTGCAATGGTCAAGGCCTTTGTTCCACGCTATCGATATGACCAATTGATGCGTTTGGGCTGGAAGGTTTTCTTGCCAATTTCACTGGGCTATGTGGTTTTGGTGGCCGGTGTCTTGCAATTTACCGGTTGGGCTCCTTAAAGGCGCAGGCCTTAAAGGACAGGAGATAAGTTTGATGGATCTGTCATTACCCGGAATGATCGGGGCAGCGTTTGGATTGGCCATTGGATGGGTTGATTTTAAAATGCTTGGCGGCATGGTCCGGGCGAAATTTTTGCAAAAGAGGAGGGATGCCGGACTGGCTGATCATCCCAACACCGAGAAAATGGCAAACTGGATACAGGCTGCGATTTTTATCTTCACCATCGGGCTCTTTCCCATCATTGGGTATTGGGCAGGGATATCCCTGACGGGACGTTAGACGGCACTCACTGGAGGCTATTATCATGGCATTTGCACAGGCAGCAAAATCGCTCATGCTCAAGGAGTTTGTTCACGCATTCGTCCTGTCCATGCGCTATTTCTTTGCGCCAAAAGCAACGGTTAACTATCCTTTTGAAAAAGGACCGGTTAGTCCGCGCTTTCGTGGGGAACATGCATTGCGTCGCTATCCCAACGGGGAAGAGCGCTGCATTGCATGTAAATTATGCGAGGCAATCTGTCCGGCTCAAGCCATCACCATTGAGGCAGGGCCAAGGCGCAATGACGGCACACGCCGCACCACGCGCTATGATCTGGACATGACCAAATGCATCTATTGCGGTTTCTGTCAGGAAGCCTGTCCGGTTGAGGCCATTGTTGAAGGGCCAAATTTCGAATTTGCCACAGAAACACGCGAAGAGCTTTTCTATACAAAAGAAAAATTGTTGGAAAATGGCGAGCGGTGGGAGCAGGAAATTGCGCGCAATATCGCAATGGATGCACCATATCGATAATGTTTGAAGACCGGGCGATAGGCTCAGGTCTTTTGGGAAAGAACATAAGGGCGCCCATAAGGGCGAAAAGGGCCAAACGATGATCCTTCAAACCTTTTTCTTCTATCTGTTTGCAGCGATTTTGCTGGGATCGGCCTTAATGGTTATTGCGTCCCGCAATCCGGTGCATTCGGTTTTATTTCTCATTCTGGCCTTTTTCAATGCCGCAGGTCTTTTCGTGCTGATTGGTGCGGAATTTCTGGCGATGTTGCTGGTGGTTGTCTATGTCGGCGCGGTGGCGGTTCTGTTCCTGTTCATCGTTATGATGCTGGATGTGGATTTTGTCGAATTGCGTGCCGGTTTCTTGCAATATTTGCCGACCGGTCTGGTGGTTGGCATTGTTTTGGTGGCCGAGTTGCTGATCGCGCTGGGGGGCTGGGCGTTAAGTCCGGATGTCACTGCCAATATTGCAGAGCCTATTCCTGCCCTGACTGAAAAATCCAACATCGAAGCGATTGGTGCGCTGCTCTATACGAAATATATCTATTATTTCCAGAGCGCGGCCATGATCCTTCTGGTGGCAATGATTGGGGCCATTGTGCTGACCCTGCATCACCGCAAAGATGTTCAGCGCCAAAATATAGCACGTCAGGTTGGTCGCAGCGTGGCCAATTCTATCGAAATCAAACAAGCTGAATCTGGCAAAGGCATTTGATGCTTTTTGCCGGTTTCGCTGGGGCATAACTCTAGGGAGCCGAGAAGTCGGTAAGGCAGACCAAAAATGGAAATTGGACTGAGCCATTATCTGACCGTTGGAGCGATCCTGTTCGTGATCGGGATGTTCGGCATTTTTCTGAACCGGAAAAATGTGATCGTCATTCTGATGTCTGTTGAACTGATCTTGCTCGCGGTCAATATCAATTTCGTCGCCTTCTCGTCCTTTCTGGGCGATTTGGCCGGGCAGATTTTTGCTCTGCTCATTCTCACGGTTGCAGCAGCAGAAGCTGCAATTGGTCTGGCAATTCTGGTTGTCTTCTATCGCAATCGTGGCTCGATTGCCGTTGAAGACATCAATATGATGAAGGGCTGATAATCATGTACTCGGCCATCGTCTTTCTTCCGCTGATCGGCTTTTTGATTGCAGGCCTGTTTGGTCGCTCCATTGGTCATAAAGCCTCTGAATATGTCACATCCAGCTTTCTGGTCTTGGCAGCTCTTTTGTCCTGGATTGCCTTTTTCTCCGTTGCTCTTGGCTCTGGCGAGACGCAAAAGGTGCAGCTTTTGAGCTGGATTGCCTCTGGCTCTTTGGTCTTTGACTGGGCCATCCGGGTTGATACGCTCACCGCCGTCATGCTGGTCGTGGTCAATAGTGTCTCGGCACTGGTGCATATCTATTCCATTGGCTATATGCATCACGATCCGCATCGCTCGCGCTTTTTTGCCTATCTCTCGCTCTTTACCTTTGCCATGCTGATGCTTGTCACCTCTGACAATCTGATGCAAATGTTCTTTGGCTGGGAAGGTGTGGGACTGGCCTCTTATTTGCTGATTGGCTTCTGGTTCCAAAAGCCATCCGCCAATGCCGCCAGCATGAAAGCTTTTGTGGTCAACCGGGTTGGCGATTTTGGCTTCCTGTTGGGCATTTTTGCCATCTATTACATTTTCGGCTCGACCGATTATGATGTCATTTTTGCCAAGGTTCCCGAGATTGTTGCCCAAATCAATGATCAAGAGAGCCCGCTTCGCCTGACATTCCTTTGGAGTGAATGGAACCCGCTAACCGTCATTTGCCTGCTTCTGTTTACCGGCGCGATGGGGAAATCTGCGCAATTCCTTCTCCATACCTGGCTGCCCGACGCCATGGAAGGTCCAACGCCGGTGTCTGCGCTCATTCATGCTGCAACGATGGTGACGGCCGGTGTCTTCATGGTGGCGCGTATGTCTCCCTTGTTTGAGGTAACGCCCGATGCGCTGGTTGTGGTCACCTTTGTTGGTGCGACCACGGCTTTCTTTGCCGCAACCGTTGGCCTTGTGCAAAATGATATCAAGCGGGTGATTGCCTATTCCACCTGTTCCCAGCTGGGCTATATGTTTGTGGCGCTAGGCATCGGGGCCTATGGCGCTGCCGTATTCCATCTCTTCACACATGCTTTCTTCAAGGCTTTGTTGTTCCTTGGTGCCGGTTCAGTCATCCATGCTGTCTCAGACGAGCAGGACATGCGCAAAATGGGTGGGTTGTCCAAACATGTGAAAGTCACCTATTGGATGATGACCATTGGCACATTGGCGCTGACAGGGGTTGGTATTCCCGGAACGCTGATTGGCTTTGCCGGGTTTAACTCCAAAGATGCGATCATTGAAAGCGCTTTTGCGGCCCATAATCCGATGGCCATGTATGCCTTTGGCATGACTGTGATTGCAGCTTTGTTCACCAGCTTCTATTCTTGGCGGCTGGTGTTCATGACCTTCCATGGCAAGGAGCGCATGAGTGCCGATGTGAAAGCCCATATTCATGAAAGCCCATTGGTGATGACCGTGCCGCTGATGATTTTGGCGGTGGGGGCTGTCTTTGCTGGCATGGTCTTTTCCAGCTTCTTCTATGGTGCCAATTTCGATGCCTTCTGGAAAGGCGCTCTCTATGTCGGACCTGACAACAATCTGATTGAGGAATTTCATCATGTGCCATGGGCTGTCAAACTGGCACCTTTCGTGATGATGCTGACCGGTCTTGTAAGCGCTTGGTATATGTATATCAAACAGCCAACACTACCCAAGCAGCTCGCCAAGCGGCATCAGTGGCTGTATCAGTTCCTGTTGAACAAATGGTATTTTGACGAGCTTTACACTTTCCTCTTTGTTCGTCCATCTATGAAGATTGGTGCTTTCCTTTGGAAAAAGGGCGATGAGCGTGTCATCGACTATTACGGCCCCAATGGCATTGCGGCACGGGTGGTTGATCTGACCAATCGCGTTGTGCGTCTTCAAACGGGTTACGTTTATCACTATGCCTTTGCCATGATGATCGGGGTTGCCGTTCTCATCACCTGGGCCATGTTTACCGGAGGGGCGCACTAATGAGTGATTGGCCACTTCTTTCCACCGTCGCCTTTTTGCCGCTGGTCGGCGCATTCCTGATCCTGTTGGTCAAGGGCGATGATGATATTTCCAGACGCAATATCAATAATGTTGCGTTATGGACGACCATTGTAACCTTCCTGATTTCGCTTTTGATCTGGAATCAGTTTGACCCAAGCACTGCCGGTTTTCAGATGCAGGAAGAGGCCGCATGGCTGTCCTCTTCTGTCAGCTATCGGATGGGGGTCGATGGCATCTCCATGCTGTTTGTCATTTTGACAACGGCCCTCATGCCCGCCGCGATCTATGCTGGCCGAGACTCTGTCACCAAGCGCGTCAAGGAATATATGATCGCCTTTCTCGTGCTGGAAACCATGATGATTGGGGTTTTCTGTGCGCTGGATCTGGTCCTGTTCTATCTGTTCTTTGAAGCCGGTCTCATTCCGATGTTTATCATCATCGGTGTTTGGGGTGGTCAGAACCGGGTATATGCCAGTTTCAAATTCTTCCTCTATACCCTGATTGGCTCTGTGCTGATGCTGCTTGCTATCATGGCAATGTATTGGGAGGCAGGCACCACAGATATCGTCACGCTTCTGTCCTATAATTTCCCGCCCGAGATGCAAACCTGGTTATGGCTGGCTTTCTTTGCCTCATTTGCCGTGAAAATGCCAATGTGGCCAGTTCATACCTGGTTGCCAGATGCCCACGTACAGGCACCAACAGCCGGGTCCGTTATTCTGGCGGGTATCCTTTTGAAAATGGGTGGCTATGGCTTCCTGCGTTTCTCGCTTCCTATGTTCCCGCTGGCGTCTGACTTTTTCGCGCCACTGGTTTATGCGATGAGCGTTATCGCAATTGTCTATACCTCTCTTGTCGCTTTGATGCAGCAAGATATCAAAAAGCTGATTGCCTATTCTTCCGTTGCTCATATGGGCTATGTCACCCTTGGCGTCTTTACCATGACCATGCAGGGCGTGCAGGGGGGCATCTTCCAGATGCTGTCGCACGGCATTGTGTCCGGTGCGCTCTTCCTGTGCGTTGGCGTGGTCTATGACCGGATGCATACCCGCGAGATTTCGGCCTATGGCGGGTTGGTCAATCGTATGCCATGGTTTGCCACGGTCTTTATGATTTTCACCATGGCCAATGTCGGCTTGCCGGGCACATCGGGCTTTGTGGGTGAATTTTTGACGCTTATGGGTGCGTTCCAGCAAAATACCTGGATTGCCTTCATCGCAACTTCGGGGGTCATCCTCTCTGCTGCCTATGCCTTGTGGCTCTATCGCCGTGTGGTCTTTGGCAAGCTGGAAAAGGAAAGCCTGAAATCCATTCTCGATATGAATATGCGTGAGAAAATTATTCTTGTGCCTTTGGTGGTTTTGACCATTTTGTTTGGTGTCTATCCGGCCCCAATCATGGATGTCACAGCCGTCTCTGTCGAGAATTTGATCAATAATTACGAAGCAGCTCTGGCTGCTGCGGACAAGGTTGCTCTCCTCACCAAGTGAGAGGAGTGAACCGCAACATGAAGAGAGAAAGTTATGGCAACTGAAATGGCTATGCTTCCAGATCTCATGCCGGCACTGCCGGAAATATTGTTGGCCGTGGGTGCTATGGTGCTGTTGATGCTGGGTGCCTTTGGTGGCCCCAAATACACCATGGCTGTGACGGGCCTGACCGTTGCCTTGCTCATCATTGCCGGTGTTATTTTGCTGCTGAACCCGGCAGAGAAAATCGTAACCTTCAATGGTGCCTTTGTGCTGGATCCTTTCGCCAGATTGATGAAGGTGATCATTCTGATCGGTGCAGGCTTTGCCATTGCCATGTCTGTTGGCTATGCACGGGCGGAGAAATTCGAGAAGTTTGAATATCCCATTCTGATCATGTTGGCGACGCTTGGCATGATGATGATGGTCTCTGCCAATGACATGATTGCCGTCTATATGGGCTTGGAGCTTCAATCGCTCTCCCTTTATGTGATTGCTTCGATTAAGCGCGATAGCGGACGGGCAACAGAGGCGGGCCTGAAATATTTCGTTCTGGGGGCCTTGTCGTCCGGTATGCTGCTCTATGGCATGTCACTGATTTATGGATTTACCGGCCATACCTCGCTTGCTGGCATCGCCGAAGCGCTTCATGCCAATGATGGCGGCATCGGGGCTATTTTTGGTCTGGTTTTCATTCTGGCGGGTCTGACCTTCAAGATTTCTGCTGTGCCATTTCATATGTGGACGCCCGATGTCTATGAAGGTGCTCCAACACCGGTAACTGCTTTCTTTGCAGCGGCTCCCAAAGTGGCGGCAATGGGTCTGATCATTCGCGTTGTGTTTGGCGCTTTTGAGCCATTGGAAGCCCAATGGCAGCAAATCATCGTCTTCGTCTCGATCCTGTCTATGGTGCTTGGTGCCTTTGCCGCCATTGGTCAGCGCAATATCAAACGCCTGATGGCCTATTCCTCCATCGGGCATATGGGCTATGCTTTGGTTGGCTTGGCTGCGGGCAGTCAGGCTGGGGTGGAAGGCGTCATCATTTATATGATTACTTATGTGATTATGACCCTTGGTGCCTTTGCCGCTATTTTGGCCATGCGCCGCAAGGACGGCATGGTGGAAACCATTGATGATTTGTCTGGTTTGTCAAAGACCAATCTGCCAATGGCTTTCTTGCTGGCCATGATCATGTTCTCACTGGCGGGTGTCCCTTGGCTGGGCGGCTTCTTTGCCAAATGGTTCGTTTTTTCCGCGGCTATTGAGGCCGGTCTCTATCCCTTGGCAATCATTGGCGTCTTGGCTTCGGTGGTTGGGGCCTATTATTATCTGCGCATTGTCAAAATCATGTTCTTTGACGACCCGGCTCCTGTCTTTGAAAAAATGACCGGTGAGCTGAGACTGGTGCTTGGGGCCAGCGGTATCATCGTTCTGACCATGGTTTTCTATATCGGCTCCTTGCGTGAGATGGCAGAAGTCGCGGCCAAGAGTTTTTTCTAATCCTTGTCTTTTGCCATGAAACAGTATAAGGCCTGCCAGTCATAAGTCTGGCGGGCCTTTTTGGTCTTTTGTCGTTATTTCGCACTTTATGCATCTATATTTGAGGGTCTCTTGACTGTTTTTCCAAGCCATTATCGTCATCAATCTTATGACAGCGTTGTCTCAACCAATGCCCTTGCGCTGGAAGCAGGCCAGCGCGGCGAGATGGGCAATCTCTGGATCACGGCACTTGAGCAAACCGGTGGGCGTGGCCGACGAGGCCGGGCATGGATTTCCAAGACTGGCAATCTCTATGCCTCCCTGTTGCTGATCAATCCGGCCTCTGCGGCCAAGATCTCGCAATTGCCGCTTGTCGTGGCAACAGCTGCCCATCGCGCGATTTGTGAGGCTTTGGCCCCCAATATGCGTGCACAAGTCTCGATCAAATGGCCCAATGATCTTTTGATGCAGGATCGTAAGATTTGCGGTATTTTGTTGGAAGGCTCCAATCGCAGCAATGGCGACCAGATTGTGGTGATCGGTATTGGGATCAATTGCCGGACCCATCCCAGCCAGACAGACGGGCTAGGGGCGGCAAATTTGTCGCAAGGCGGATTTGATATTGATCCTGACATTCTGTTTCCCTTGCTGGCGCAACAAGTGGACCGGCAAATTTCAAGCTGGCGGCAAGGCGCCGGGTTTGATGATATTCGCCGCGATTGGCTATTGCGCGCGCGCGGTGTTGGCAAGCCGATTGTGGTGCGGTTGCCAAATGAAGAGCTTCACGGCCATTTTGAGCATCTGGACGATGATGGGGCTTTGGTGCTTTTGATGGATAATGGATCTCGCCGCAAAATTATGGCTGGCGATGTGTTCTGGCCGCAAACATAAACGATTGTCTCTGCACGTGAGGCGCTGTTTTTCGGATTTGGGTAAAAGCGATTATGATATCTTCTGAACTGGTTTTCATGCCTCTTGGTGGCGTTGGTGAGATTGGCATGAATATGGCCCTTTATGGCGTTGGACCAGAAGGGGACAAAAGATGGATCATTGTCGATTTTGGTGTTGCCTTCGCTCATGAGGCCCATCCCGGAGCGGATTTGATTTTTGCCGATATGCGGTTTTTGGAAGAAGAAAAAGACCGCATTGAGGGCATTGTCATCACCCATGGCCATGAAGATCATTTCGGCGCTTTGCCCTATTTATGGGAAAGGCTGGGTGTTCCGGTCTATGCCACCGGCTTTCTTGCCGATCTGATTGAGGCCAAAATGGCCTCTGAGCCAGGCGCCCCGAAAATTCCGGTAAAGCGGGTAAAACAAGGCGGACAGGTCAAGCTTGGGCCCTTTGACGTGGAATTTGTCGCCATGTCTCATTCGATACCAGAGGCCAATGGCTTGGCCATCCGCACCGAGCATGGCCTTGTGCTGCATACTGGCGATTGGAAGCTGGATGATAACCCCGGCATTGGTCGCGCAACCGATAGCCAGCGTTTGCAGGAGCTTGGAGACGAAGGGGTCTTGGCCCTGATTTGCGATTCCACCAATGCCATGAGCGAAGGTTCTTCCATTTCCGAAGCCGATGTTGAAGAGGAATTATATCATCAAATCAAAACGGCTCCCAAACGGGTGGCTGTCACCACCTTTGCTTCCAATGTCGCACGGGTTCAGGCTGTGGCTCGGGCCGCAGCCAAAGCCGAGCGGCAGGTTGTTGTGGTTGGCCGGGCGCTTTGGCGCTTTATCGAGGTGGCGCAAGAGCAGGGCTATCTGACAGATGTGCCGGAATTTCTGTCCGATGACGATTATGGCTATTTGCCGCGCGACAAGGTGGTGGCGATTTTAACCGGCTCGCAAGGGGAAAAACGCGCAGCACTTGCCCGCATTGCAGGGGGCGAGCATCGCTCTGTGCAATTCTCCAAAGGGGATCGGGTGATCATGTCTTCAAAAGCCATTCCCGGCAATGAGCGGGCCATTGGCGAAGTGGTCAACAATCTGGCACAGCAAGGTGTTGAGGTGATCACGGACCGTGACGCACCGGTCCACGTATCGGGTCATCCGCGCCGCGATGATTTGCGCAAAATGTATCAATGGACACGCCCCAAAATCGCTATTCCGGTTCATGGCGAAGAGATGCATTTGCAAGCCCATGGCCTGTTGGCCAAGGATATGGGCGTGCGTGAAATTTTGCATGTGCGCAATGGCTGGATGGCCCGACTTTCGGGCGGGACAATCAAAAGCTGGGATGAATATCTGGGCGGCCGCCTTTACAAAGATGGCGATGTCATCGGCACATTCGAAGAATGTGGCATTCAGCAACGGCGTAAATTGTCATTTGTCGGGCATATCAGCGTGGCTTTGACGGTCAATCGCAAAGGCGAGATTTTGGGACATCCACAAATGGCTCTGGCCGGTATCCCTGAGCGGAATAAGGAAGACAAGCTGTTTATCGAGATTATCGAGGCTGGTATTTTTGGGGCTTTACGGGGGATGCCGGGCAAAAAACGCAAAGATGTCGAGATTTTGCGAGAGGCTGTCCGGCGCTCGGTTCGGAATGAAGTCTACCAACACTGGGCCAAAAAGCCCATTGTTGCAGTGATGGTGAACCTTGTATGACTGGGGTGAGTATATTGTGTCTGGATATCCCATCCGGGCAGCCTGATCTATAAGGACTATTATCATGATTGGTCGTCTCAACCATGTTGCCATTGCGGTTTCTGATTTAAAGGCTGGCATTGCTACCTATGCCGGTGTCTTGGGAGCCAAAGTTTCCGAGCCGCAAGAGGAGCCGGATCACGGTGTGCGCGTTGTCTTTGTCGAACTGCCCAATACCAAGATTGAGCTTTTGGAGCCAATTGGCGAAAATTCTCCCATTGCCAAATTCTTGGAGAAAAATCCATCCGGTGGCATTCATCATGTTTGTTATGAAGTGGAAGATATTCTGGCAGCCCGCGATAAACTCAAAGCAGAAGGCGCACGGGTTTTAGGCGATGGAGAACCCAAGATTGGTGCCCACGGAAAACCGGTTATCTTTTTGCACCCAAAAGATTTTTGCGGTACATTGACAGAGCTTGAACAGATCTAAATGCGCTTTAGTGGGTCAGGATTTTATGGGTCTGGCGTCTAAAAGGAATGATGACATATGGGATTGGCCAGCGGACTTGCAATCTATTTTATTTTCTGGTGGGTTTCTTTGTTTCTGGTGCTGCCCTTTGGGGTGCGCACGCAGGCCGAAGAGGATGATGTTCGTCTTGGCACCATTGCCAGCGCCCCTGCGCATAGCCGCATTGTCTGGCGCATGATGATCACCACTTTGTTGGCCACAACCTTTTTTGCCACCTATTATTGGGCTGTCGAGATCAAGGGATTGGGATTGGATGATTTGACATTTTTCCCCATGCCGGAGAGTTTGCGCTAAAGCTCTTCCTCTCAATGCGTTTCAAAGGCTCCATAGATCATCTGTGGAGCCTTTTTATTTGCTGTGAGGTGGGGTGAAAATGCGGGCAAAAAAAAACAAGGCTTAAAGCCTTGTTTGAATAAGGGTACGCGATGATGGCCCCATAGCTCTACTGCTTTATGTTTTTGCTAGATGTGAGCGGCAGCGAATGAACGCGCCAGAGACCTGTATCCTCCCAAGACATTTTACCGCGTAAGATATTGAGATATCAGTGGTGAGCGTATCTCTTATCATTATGGGGGCACATTACTTGCCCCTTATCCATTTGTCATCACTCTTTTTTCGTCAACGGTCATTTTTTTTTGATTTGGGTCAATTTTTGCAATTTGCGCCATTCTGACGCAGTTTGTGTGCATCCTGACTGTCAGATCGCTTGCGGGTTTTTGCGTAAAGAGAGCGCTTGCCTGTGTAAAAGCGGTGCTGTTTTGCGCATTTGAGCTTATTTGCTGCCTTTGGCGATTTCTCACGCTATAAAGTGCCAAACAAACTGATCTGCGATGGCCGGACCAGAGGACTTCCCTTTGCCTGCTGCGCGAAAGTGAAGGAAGAAGTGGCTATGCGTCTTTCCCGTTATTTTCTGCCCATTCTGAAAGAAAATCCCAAAGAGGCAGAAATTGTCTCTCATCGCTATATGCTGCGTGCAGGCATGATTCGCCAGCAGCAGGCAGGCATCTATTCCTGGTTGCCTTTGGGGCTGAAGGTTCTGCGCAAAATTGAACAGATTGTGCGTGAAGAGCAGAACAGAGCCGGGGCCGTTGAATTGCTGATGCCAACCATGCAGCCTGCCGATCTTTGGAAAGAAAGTGGCCGCTATGATGATTATGGCAAGGAAATGCTGCGCATTGTGGATCGTCATGAGCGCGATATGCTGTTCGGCCCAACCAATGAAGAGATGGTAACGGATATTTTCCGTTCCTCCGTGAAATCCTATCGCGATTTGCCGCTCAATCTCTATCATATTCAATGGAAATTCCGCGATGAAATTCGCCCGCGCTTTGGTGTGATGCGTGGCCGCGAATTTTTGATGAAAGACGCCTATAGCTTTGACATGGACGAGGAGAGCGCCCGCAAGGCCTATCATCGGATGTTTGTTGCCTATTTGCGCACCTTTAAGCGCCTTGGCCTGACGGCCATTCCCATGAAGGCTGATACGGGACCAATTGGCGGCGATCTCAGCCATGAATTTATCATTTTGGCAGAAACCGGCGAGAGTGAGGTTTTCTGTCACAAGGATTATCTGACCAAGGACATTCCGGGCAATGATGTGGACTTCTCGCAAGATTTGTCCGGCATCGTTGAGGATTGGACCAAGGAATATGCCGCAACGGAAGAAATGCATGATGAAGCGGCTTTCCAGGCTGTGGCTGAGGAAAACCGCATTGCTGCCCGCGGCATTGAGGTTGGCCATATTTTCTATTTTGGCACCAAATATTCCGACGCCATGAATGCCAAGGTAACAGGAGCGGATGGCAAGGATGTGCCTGTCCATATGGGCTCCTACGGCGTTGGTGTATCCCGTCTTTTGGGCGGCATTATCGAAGCCTGCCATGATGAAAATGGCATCATCTGGCCAAAATCCGTCTCTCCCTTTGATATTGGCCTGATCAATATGAAAGCGGGCAATGACGAGACCGATGGCGCATGTGAGCAGATTTATGAGCGCCTTGGAAATGCCGGATTTGACGTGCTCTATGATGATCGCTCCGGTCAGGCCGGTGCCAAATTTGCCGGGATGGATCTGATTGGTCTTCCTTGGCAAGTCATTGTTGGACCACGTGGTCTGAAAAGCGGTGAAGTGGAAATCAAAGAGCGGGCCACAGGCAAACGGGAAATGGTTTCCCTTGATGCTGTGGTTGAGCGTATGATTGCAGAGAAGTGATTCTGATCCGCAAATGTGGCAACAGATTGTGGCTTCAGGCGATGCGGGTCGTCTGAAGCTTTTTGATATCAATTGGAGATGTGAATGTCCGCTGAAGAGGCCAAACAGCCGTTCGCATTGTTTGAATGGATCATGGCATTCCGCTATTTGCGCTCTCGCAGGCGAGAAGCCTTCATTTCCATTATCTCATGGTTATCCTTTTTCGGAATCATGCTGGGAGTTGCAACCCTGATCATTGTCATGGCGGTGATGAACGGCTTTCGCTCTGAATTGCTGGACAAGATTTTGGGTATCAATGGCCATATGGTCATTCAACCTGTTGATTCTGATCTCACAGACTTTGAGTCTGTCGCCAAGCGCATAGAAGGGGTGAATGGGGTAACCTATGTCATTCCTTTCGTCGAAGGGCAGACCCTTGCTTCCGGCTCTGGCGGTGCGGTCGGAGCGCTGGTGCGCGGCATGAGCAAGGACAGTCTGGATAAGCTCAAACTTGTCTCCAGCAATATTTTGCAAGGCAGTCTGGATCAATTTGATGAGGAAGAGGGCGTTGCCATCGGCTCCCGTCTGGCCCGCTCTCTTGGCGTGGTGGCCGGTGATCGCATCACGCTCATCTCTCCCAAAGGCGCGGTAACCCCAATGGGCGTAGCCCCGCGCATCAAGGCCTATCCGGTCAAGGCTGTGTTTGAAATTGGCATGTCGGAATATGACGGCACCTTTGTCTTCATGCCCTTGCAACATGCACAGGCCTATTTCAATCAGGATGGCAAGGTCTCGGCGATTGAGGTTTATGTGGAGGATCCTGATTTGGTTGGCGAAATGCGCCCGGCAGTGGAAGAAGCCTCAGGCCGTTCCATTTTCGTGACCGATTGGCGGTTTCGCAATGTCACATTCTTTTCCGCGCTCGAAGTTGAGAGAAATTTGATGTTCATCATTCTGACACTGATTATTCTGGTGGCGGCGCTGAACATCATTTCCGGTTTGATCATGCTGGTGAAAGACAAGGGCCATGATATTGCCATTTTGCGCACCATGGGGGCGACAAGAGCATCAATCATGCGGATTTTTGTCATTACCGGCGCTGCAATTGGCTTTGTCGGGACAATGGCGGGCTTTATTCTGGGCCTGATTGTGTGTCTCAATATTGAAAGCATTCGCCAGTTCGTCTCCTATATAACGCGGACGGAATTGTTCAGTCCCGAATTATATTTCCTCTCCAAATTACCGGCCGATATGGATGTGGGAGAGACGGTGAGCGTTCTGGTGATCGCGCTGGTTCTGTCCTTCCTTGCGACCCTTTACCCGGCTTGGCGCGCAGCAACCCTCGATCCTGTGGAGGCGCTGCGTTATGAATGATGTGCCGGTTGAAGAGTTCCAACCTGCTGCGGCTGGACCATCTGGGATGGAAGAGCACGGCCTTGTTGCCAGCGACGAATTGCTGGTTCTGCGCGATGTGCAACGCCATTATGTGCAGGCGGACAATGAATTGCCCGTCTTGATTGGTGCAAACCTGACAGTCAAATCAGGCGAAATGGTTGCTTTGGTGGCGCCCTCTGGTGCGGGCAAATCAACCCTTTTGCATGTGGCGGGATTGCTGGAGCGCCCC
This sequence comes from Cohaesibacter sp., assembly GCA_025800105.1. GTDB lineage: Bacteria > Pseudomonadota > Alphaproteobacteria > Rhizobiales > Cohaesibacteraceae > Cohaesibacter. Next base: position 30,414 of record JAOXSG010000310.1, read on the forward strand.
AATGGCGGAGAGGTTTATATCGCAGGCAAGCCACAAAGCAGCGCAGCGGATCGCGATCGCACAATGACGCGCCGCGATGAGATTGGATTTGTTTATCAATTCCATCATTTGCTGGCGGAATTTTCTGCTCTTGAAAATGTGGTTTTGCCGCAATTGATCCGAGGGGAAAACAAAGCGGAAGCCGAGAGCCGGGCGCTGGAATTGCTAAAATATATGCGCGTTGATCATCGTGCGCAGCATAGACCGGCGGAATTGTCCGGCGGCGAGCAACAAAGGGTGGCCATTGCGCGCGCCATGGCCAATGGGCCTCGCGTCTTGTTGGCGGATGAACCAACAGGCAATCTGGATCCCACGACATCTGACTATGTTTTCAAGGCGCTCAATTCTCTGGTCAAGCAATCAGGCATTGCCGCTTTGGTCGCGACGCACAATCTATTTCTTGCTGAACGTATGGATCGACAGATTACGCTTGTCGATGGCAAGGTGGTGGAAATCTGATCTGTTTCGCCTTAACTCTTGAATGAAAAGCCCTGTCATTTTGCATAATGACAGGGCTTTTTTGTTTTTATTTTGTTCTTATCTTGCTGTTTTTATTATGGTTTATTTCTTTGCGAAAATAGCGGCAAAAAAGGCTTGAAAAAAGAACAAAACATATACATAATAAGTTCAAATAAAGAACTTTTAGAGGTGTAGCTATGATTATTCGTGATGTTCTGGCCCTTGGTTCCCTAATAACATTTATGTCTATGCTCAGTCTTTGGACAGAAATTTTAACCCGTTTGTCCAGCTAGAGCAGATGTTTCGAAAAGTGTGTGCGGTTTTCAGGTAAAATATGCTTGCAAACAAAGGCTGGAATTTTGTGTGCGCTGATATGAATGTCTTTCACTTTGTATGAAAACAGGGGGCAATGAGGCGGCTGGACTTGGCGTTTTTATGCAGGGCTTTTAAACTGCATATTCGCTTAGGAAAGGGTGGCTTTATGGCTGAGTTGAACGCAGATCTGAAATTCATTCACTTGCATGTGCACTCGGCCTATTCCCTGTTGGAGGGGGCCTTACCGGTAGGCAAGTTGATCAAGCAAGCAGTTAAAGCCAATATGCCCGCGGTCGCCATGACCGATACCCGCAATTTGTTTGGTGCGCTGGAATTTTCGCAAAAAGCGGTCGGGGAAGGTTTGCAGCCTATTCTTGGCTGTCAGGTGGATGTTGACTTTTGCGATGCAGCACAGGCTGACTCTGCAAATACAAAATTGCCATCCATGCTCTTTATCGGCATGAGCGATCAGGGATGGTCCAATCTGGTGCGCTTGGTCAGCCGTTCTTTTCTCGCCTCTCACGATGATGCCGACCCCCATGTAACAATTGAAGATGTTCGGGACTATTCTGAAGGAGTGATCTGTCTGACTGGTGGCGGCAACGGGCCGATTGATGGGCCGCTTGTGCATCATCATACCAATATTGCCGCACAGCGATTGTCGCTTTTGAAAGAGATGTTTGGGGACCGTCTCTATGTGGAGCTGATGCGTCACGGCTTGCCAGATGAGCATATTGTAGAGCCACAATTGTTGGACTTGGCCTATGATATGGACATCCCGCTTGTCGCGACCAATGATGTCTATTTTCCTGAACGAGAAGACTTTGAAGCCCATGATGCCTTGATCGCCATTGCCGAGGGCAAGGTGCTGGTCATGGATGATCGGCGACGTTTGACACCAGAGCATTATTTCAAATCTCAGGATGAAATGGCCGAGCTTTTCTCTGATTTGCCAGAAGCATTGGAGAATAGCATCGAGATTGCCCGGCGCTGCCATGCAAGGGCACGCACAATCAACCCCATTTTGCCGCGCTTTGCCGGGGCGGATGCAGACCCGCAAGAAGCCGAGCGTCATGAGGCGGCAGAATTGCGCAGACAGGCGGAAGAGGGGTTAAGACACCGCATAGACATTCATGGCATAGCACCAGATATGGTGGAACAGGATTATTGGGATCGATTGAAGTTTGAGCTCGATATCATCGAGAATATGAAATTCCCCGGCTATTTTCTCATCGTTGCCGACTTTATCAAATGGGCCAAAGACCAGAATATTCCGGTTGGGCCGGGCCGTGGTTCTGGTGCCGGGTCGCTGGTGGCTTATTCCCTGACCATTACAGATTTGGATCCCTTGCGCTTTGCTCTGCTGTTTGAGCGCTTTTTGAACCCTGAGCGCGTTTCTATGCCGGATTTCGATATTGATTTTTGTCAGGATCGCCGCGAAGAAGTCATCCTATATGTTCAGCAAAAATATGGCCGCGATAATGTTGGACAGATCATCACCTATGGAACCTTGCAAGCCCGCGCTGTACTGCGCGATGTTGGCCGCGTTTTGCAAATGCCATTTGGTCAGGTGGATAAACTCTGCAAAATGGTGCCCATGAAAGGGGCGGTTTCTGTTTCCCTGCCAGAAGCGCTGGAGCAAGAGCCGCGTTTGACGGATGCGCGCAAAGAAGAGGAAATTGTCGATCGCCTCATCAATATGTCCTTGAAGCTGGAAGGGCTATATCGCCACGCTTCAACCCATGCTGCCGGTATTGTGATTGGGGATCGCTCCCTCGACAAGCTCGTTCCCATGTATCGCGATCCACGCTCCGATATGCCGGTGACCCAATATAATATGAAATGGGTTGAGCAGGCAGGATTGGTGAAATTCGACTTTTTGGGTCTGAAAACCCTGACCGTGCTGGATACAGCGGTTCGCTTTGTCAAACAGCGTGATATCGATATCAATCTTGCTGAAATCCCGATTGACGACAAGCCCTCTTATGAGATTTTGGCCAAAGGCGAGACGGTAGGGGTCTTCCAGTTGGAATCCATGGGGATGCGCAAGGCGCTTCTGGATATGAAGCCCGATCAGTTTGAGGATATCATCGCGATTGTGGCCCTCTATCGTCCGGGGCCAATGGCCAATATCCCGGTTTATTGCGCCCGAAAGCGTGGGGACGAAAAATCCGACTATATGCATGATTTGCTGGAGCCGGTTTTGAAAGAAACCTACGGCATTATCATCTATCAGGAACAGGTGATGCAGATTGCCCAGATCCTGTCTGGTTATTCGCTGGGCGAAGCGGATATGCTACGTCGTGCCATGGGTAAAAAAATCCGCGAGGAGATGGAAAAACAAAGGGTGCGCTTTTGTGATGGGGCAGAAGAGCGGGGCGTGAGCCGGGAACAGGCCTCAGAAATTTATGACCTTGTGGCCAAATTTGCCGATTATGGATTTAACAAATCCCACGCGGCAGCCTATGCGCTTGTGGCTTATCAGACGGCTTATATGAAAGCCAATTATCCGGTGGAATTTCTGGCCGCGATTATGACGCTGGATATGAACAATACGGATAAATTGTCAGAATTTCGTCGCGATGCCATCCGTCTGGGGATTGAGGTGCGCCCACCATCCATCAATGAATCCGGCGTCGAATTTGTGGTCAAGGATGGGGCCATCATTTATTCCATGGCGGCTATCAAAGGTGTTGGGCAACCGGCTGCCGAGCATGTTATGGAGGTACGTGGCGATAAGCCTTTCAAGGATTTAGCTGATTTTGCCAAGCGGATCAGCCCGCGTGTCCTGAATAAGCGCACCATCGAAAATCTGGCGGCGGCTGGTACATTCGATTGCCTCAACCCTAACCGGGCGCAGGTGGTGGCCTCCATTGATGTGATTATGGGCGAAGCCTCGCGCGCCAGTCAAAACGCGTCTTCAGGGCAGGGCGATATTTTCGGCACCGCCGATATTGAAGTTGCCCCTCTGATTCTCCCCGATATGCGCCCCTGGACCAATGAGGAGAAATTGCAGCGCGAATATAGCGCCGTTGGCTTTTATCTGTCAGCGCACCCACTAGATGATTATATCTCCGTTCTGGAAGAGAAGCGCATTCAGCTTTGGCAACCATTTGAAAATGCGGTCAAGCAAGGGGCCAGCGCAGGCCGCTTGGCGGGCACCATCACAGGCCGTCAAGAGCGCAAGACCAAAACGGGCAATCGCATGGGGATTATCAATATCTCAGATCCAACTGGTCAATATGAGGCGGTTTTATTCTCTGAAGCGTTGCATCGTTTCAGGGATATGCTGGAGCCGGGAAAAACCGTTATTTTGGAAGTGGGCGCCGATGAAAGACCGGAAGGCGTTTCTGTGCGCATCAACAATGTAAGGCCGCTTGATGGCGGGGGCTTGCAAAAGAATATGCGCGTTTTTGTGCGCGACGCACAACCTCTCGCATCCTTGCGCAAGCAATTGGATGAGCGGGGCGATGGGGATGTTTCAGTCATCGTGATGATTGATGAAGGAGAATGCGAAGTGGAAATGCGCCTCAAAGGCACCTTCTATGTCTCTAATGAAGTGGGACGTGCTTTGAAAGCCATTCCCGGTATTGTCGATGTTCAGGTGGGGAGTTTTTAGGATTCTCTCTGATTTTCTGTGTGAATGTCGAGCAAACCGGTGAGCAAGGCTCTTGTTGTTTGTTCGCTGTTCCATTCGGGCTTGCATTGCGATGGAAAGCTGGTATAAAGCGCCTCGAATCCACATGCGGGATCGGGTAGTTGCTGGAGAAATGGCCTCTATCCATCCGGTGCCCAATTTGGCCACTTCCCGCAGAGGTTAAACCGGTAAAAGGATAAAAGACATGGCTCTTCCTGAAGTTTCCATGCGTTCCCTGCTTGAAGCAGGTGTGCATTTTGGTCACCAGACCCACCGTTGGAACCCGAAAATGGGTAAATATATCTTCGGTGCTCGCAACAACATTCATATCATTGATCTGTCCCAGACTGTTCCTTTGATGAACGAAGCGCTGAAAGCTGTCTCTGATACGGTTGCTCGTGGTGGCCGCGTTCTGATCGTTGGTACCAAGCGTCAGGCGTCTGCTCCTGTTGCGGAAGCTGCAAAATCTTGTGCGCAATATTATGTGAATTCCCGCTGGTTGGGCGGTATGCTCACCAACTGGAAAACCATCACACAGTCCATCCAGCGTCTGCGTAAACTGGACGAAATTCTTGAAAATGAAGGCAAAGGTTTCACCAAAAAAGAAACCCTGACCCTGACCCGTGAGCGTGATAAGCTTGAGCGTGCTCTTGGTGGTATCAAGGATATGGGCGGTGTGCCTGATCTGATTTTTGTCATCGATACCAACAAAGAAACCATCGCGATCAATGAAGCGCGCCGCCTGAACATTCCTGTGGCTGCGATTGTTGATACCAACAGTGACCCGGATGGTATTGATTTCCCTGTTCCTGGCAACGACGATGCGTCTCGCGCTCTGTCTCTCTATTGCGATCTGATCGTTGGCGCTGCCATCGATGGCATCTCTCGCGCAGAGGGTGATGCTGGTGTTGATCTTGGCGAATCTGAAGAAGGTTTGCTGGAGCCTGCACTGGATGATGCCGGTGAAGGCGAAGAAGCTGCTGCTGAAGAAGCTTCTGCTGAATAAGACAAAGAAGGGTGAAATTTCGCCCTGTTATGACAATGGCCGCCCTGCAATTGTGTCGGGCGGCTTCTGGCTTGTTTGAAAAGGACGTGAGGCTGCAATGGCGATTACAGCATCAATGGTAAAAGAACTGCGTGAAACTTCTGGCGCAGGTATGATGGACTGCAAGAAGGCTCTTGCTGAAAATGATGGCAACATGGAAGCGGCAATCGATTGGTTGCGCACCAAAGGTCTGTCCAAGGCTGCTAAAAAGTCTGACCGCGTTGCTGCTGAAGGTCTGATTGCTCTGTCTGGCGCTGGTAACAAAGCGGCCATGGTAGAAGTCAATGCAGAAACCGACTTCGTTTCCCGTAACGAACAATTCCAGGATCTGGCACGCAACATTGCTGGCGTTGCTATTTCTGCCGGTTCTGAAGTCGATGCTATTCTGGCTGCTGACTATCCTGGCGGTTCATCTGTTGCAGAGACCATCACCAATGCTGTTGCAACCATCGGCGAGAATATGAATTTGCGTCGTGGTGTTGTGCTGAGCGTAGAAAAAGGGGCTGTTGCCTCTTACGTTCATAACGCAACTGCTGCTGGTCTTGGCCGTCTTGGTGTTCTGGTTGCTCTGGAATCTGAAGGCGATGCCGCAGCGCTTGATGCATTGGGCAAACAAATTGCCATGCATGTTGCAGCAACCAACCCACTGGCAGCAACTGTTGACGAGATTGATGCAGCGACCGTTGAGCGCGAAAAAGCTGTTTTCTCCGAGCAAGCACGCGAATCTGGCAAGCCTGACAACATCATCGAAAAGATGGTTGAAGGTCGTTTGCGCAAATTCTACGAAGAAGTTGTGCTTCTGAAACAGACTTTTGTGATCGATGGTGAAAATACCGTTGAGCAGGCCATCAAAAATGCTGAAGGCTCTGTTGGCGCACCAATCAAACGTGTTAGTTTTGCCCGCTTTGCGCTGGGTGAAGGTATCGAGAAAAAAGAAGAAGATTTTGCAGCTGAAGTTGCAGCTGCCAGTGGTCAGGCTTAAGGCTTGTCTGCTCACCCCTTTGATATGGGGTTGAAATCTTGAAAAAACCAAGGGCGTTGGGGATGACGAACCGACGCCCTTCGTGTATGCAAGAGCAACTCTTCATCCTTTAGGCATTCTCAAGATCGGCAAGGATTGCGAAATGGGGCAACTGAAATATAAGCGTGTTCTGGTTAAGGTTTCCGGCGAGGCCCTGATGGGCAATCAGGACTTTGGCATTGATCAGACGGTGGTTAATCGGGTTGCTGGCGAACTTCGCGATGCACGGGCCATGGGTGCAGAAATTTGCGTCGTGATTGGCGGCGGCAATATTTTTCGCGGTGTTTCTGTTGCGGCCAAAGGCGGCGACCGGGTGCGTGGCGATCATATGGGCATGTTGGCAACCGTGATGAATTGCCTTGCCATGACCAACGCGCTGGAAGAATTGGGCGTACCGGCTGTGCCCATGTCTGCCATTGCTATGGATGAAATTTGCGAGAGCTTTACCCAGCGCGGCGCAAAGGCTCATCTGGCCGAAGGCCGCGTGGTCCTGTTTGCCGCAGGCACGGGAAATCCATATTTTACAACAGATTCCGGGGCCGCTTTGCGGGCTGCTGAAATGGGCTGTGATGCTCTTTTAAAAGGCACACAGGTTGATGGAGTCTATTCCGCCGATCCGAAAAAAGATCCTGATGCCGTGCGTTTTGAGCAGATTTCTCATACAGAAGTTCTGGCAAAAGGCCTTAAGGTTATGGATGCGGCAGCGATTGCTCTTGCTCAGGAAGGCAATATTCCGATAATTGTATTCTCAATTCACGAATCTGACGCACTTGTCGATGTGCTGCAAGGCAATGGCCGTGCGACCATTGTGTCGGATTAAGGCGGGGTTTCAGACCTGCAACATATTGAAAAATCAGAAAGAGGCTTACCATGTCTGCCGAAGAATTGGACCTTGATGATCTGCAACGCCGTATGAACGGTGCGCTGTCTGTGTTGAAAACCGAGTTGTCCGGCCTGAGAACTGGACGGGCCTCTATTGCCTTGGTTGAGCCAATCACGGTGGAAGCTTATGGTCAGTCTATGCCGCTCAATCAGGTCGGCACCGTATCTGTTCCAGAGCCGCGGATGCTCTCCATTCAGGTTTGGGACAAGGGCATGGTCAGCGCGGTTGAAAAATCCATTCGCGAATCCAATCTTGGCATCAATCCGGTTGTTGATGGACAATTGTTGCGTTTGCCTATTCCTGAAATGAATCAGGAGCGTCGTCAAGAAATGGTCAAGGTTGCCCATTCTTATGCAGAAGGCGCCAAGGTGGCTATTCGTCATGTGCGCCGTGATGGCATGGATATGTGCAAAAAGGCCGAAAAAGACGGCATGAGCGAAGATGAAGCACGCATCTATCATGATGAAATCCAGGAGCTGACCGATAAGGCGGTGAAGGATGTTGATGAGATGCTGGCAGCAAAAGAGCAGGATATTATGCAGGTCTAATCCTGTACCAGCGGGTGTTCTGGCACCCGCTTTTCTTGTTTCATGCGATGGAATGCGAGGGGTTTTCCTATAGATGAATGGTCAGGGCAAAATCGCAGATCTTCCACAATCAGTGGAAAGGATGGCCATTCCTCGTCATCTTGCTGTCATCATGGATGGAAATGGCCGCTGGGCCAAGGCCCGCGGGCTATCACGCACACAAGGGCATCGTCAGGGTGTGTCTGCGGTTCGCGAGATCGTTAAAAATGCTGCTGACCTTGGCATTGAATATCTAACCCTTTTCAGTTTCAGTTCTGAAAACTGGTCGCGCCCCGAAAGCGAGGTGCGCGATTTGATGGGCTTGCTCAAATTGTTCATTCGCAATGATTTGGCCAAGTTGAAAAAGCAAAATGTCAAGGTGGTCGTGATTGGCTGCCGCAAGACATTGACACCAGATATCGCCCAGCTTTTATGCGAGGCAGAAGAAAAAACCATTGATAATAATGGCTTGAAGCTTGTCATTGCCTTTAATTACGGCGCGCGTCAGGAAATTACCCAAGCGGTTCGCTCACTGGCTGAGCGTGTAGCGCAAGGCAAATTGTCGCCTGAGGCAATTGATGAAGCGGCCATTGCCAATGCGCTTTATTCACGCACCATTCCAGACCCTGATCTGATTTTGCGCACCTCTGGAGAGCAACGCCTCAGCAATTTCTTGCTATGGCAGGCCGCTTATTCCGAATTTGTGTTTGTTGATTGCTATTGGCCAGATTTCGGACGGCAGGATCTGGAAGAGGCCTTGATGGAATTTGCCGGTCGGGATCGCCGGTTTGGGGGCGTGGTGTCAAAAACAAATGCAGTAGGGAGCGCAGGATGAGCGGGCAAGAAAAGCTGGAAGGCACGGCTAAAAAGTCCCTGTGGTCTGATTTGGCCCCGCGCTTTATATCTGCTTTGGTCTTGGCGATAGCCGCTTTCGCTGTTACCCATTGGGGCGGCGTGGCTTTTGCGCTGTTTTTTGGTCTTGTTGCGCTTCTTGTTTATCATGAATGGGTTCTGATGGTCGGAGAGAGCCGAACGGGCCTTCCTGCCCTGATTGGTCATGGATGCATCCTTGCCAGTCTTCTTGCTCTGTTTTTTGGCTTTTGGCAGGCAGCGCTGATTATCCCTCTGATTGGAAGTGGCTTTTTATGGCTGGCGAGCTGTTCTCATGCGCGGGCGCGCTGGTGCGGCTGGGGACTTTTATATGCCAGCGCTTTTGGACTGGCGATCTTGTCGCTAAGAGCGGATGAGGCTTATGGTTTTGCAGCAATCATTTTGCTGTTCGCTCTTGTCTGGGGAACAGATGTCGCGGCCTATTTCAGTGGTCGCCTGATTGGCGGACCAAAATTATGGCCGCGTGTTTCGCCCAAGAAAACATGGTCAGGATCTGTTGGCGGGCTTGTTGTCGGCACGGCGCTGGCTTTGGGTGCGGCTTCTATTTTTGGCATAGAGGTGAGTGCGAAGCTGACCCTGTTATTGGCTGCCTTGTCCATTTTGTCCCAATTGGGTGATTTGGCGGAATCGCATATGAAACGTTTGTTTGATGTGAAGGATTCCAGCAATCTGATACCCGGTCATGGCGGGGTAATGGATCGGGTGGATGGCCTGTTGGTTGCCGTTGTTTTTGCCGCACTTTTTGGTCTGGCATTTGGAGAAGGGAACGCTTTGGCCAGTGGATTTTTGATCTGGTAGTGTCTGAGCGTTTCAAAGAAGGACTATTCTTTCATGCAGTCTGCTAAGACAGATCCCAAGATGGTATCCATTTTGGGGGCAACAGGGTCGGTTGGGCAATCCAGTCTGGATATTATTGCGTCAGCCCCAGAGCGTTATCAGATACATGCTTTGACAGCCCATAGCAATGTCAAGGCTTTGGCACAAGCAGCGCTTGCCCATGACGCAAAATTTGTCGCTATTGGTGATGAAGCCCTCTATACCCAATTGAAAGACCTCTTATCCGGCCATGCGATTGAACTGGCCGCCGGAGAGCAAGGCTTGCTGGAGGCTGCGTCTCGGCAAACAGATATTGTGATTGGTGCCATCGTGGGCGCTGCGGGCATTCGCCCTACAATGGCTGCCTTGCAAGCTGGCAATCAGGTTGCCTTGGCTAATAAGGAAGCCCTTGTTTGTGCAGGCGATGTGATCATGGCAGAAGCAAAGCGGCAGGATTTGCGGATTCTGCCAGTGGATTCTGAGCATAACGCCATTTTTCAGATTTTTGAGGAAGCCAACATTGATGAGATTGATGAGGTCATCATCACCGCCTCTGGCGGGCCTTTCCGTCAATGGTCACAAGATGCGATTGAAAAGGCAACGGCTGAACAGGCTTTGAAACATCCCAATTGGGATATGGGTGCAAAGATTACCATCGATTCCGCCTCTATGATGAATAAGGGCCTTGAGGTGATTGAAGCGCACCACCTCTATAATATCTCTCAAGACAAATTCAGTGTGGTGGTACATCCTCAGTCTGCCATTCATGGATTGGTCCGCTATAGCGACGGATCCCTTTTGGCCCATATGGGCGCGCCTGATATGCGCATACCGATTGCGCATTGTCTTGCCTGGCCAGAGCGCGCCAGTGCACCCACCAAAAAGCTGGATTTGGTGACATTGGGGCAGATGACATTCGAAGCGCCGGATTTGGTCCGCTTCCCATGCTTACGCCTTGCTTTGGAGGCTATGAAGCATGGCGGCAATCTACCCAACATTATGAATGCTGCCAATGAGGTGGCCGTTGCTGCTTTTCTGGCTGGTAACATCACATTTGGCGGGATAGCCCGGCTGGTGGAAGCGGTCATGGACAAGATGGCAGAGCAGGGGCGTTTGCCTGTTTCTGATCTGGATCTGGTTTTGGAAGTTGATAAAGAGGCACGGGGCTATGCGCGCGATCATTTGCCCCATTTGCGTCACTGAACCGGGAAATTGGGGTCTGACAAGTCTGTGATCGTCATGATTTGACGGTTGAATTTCTTATTTTCACCCAATTTACACCTTCTTTATAGACTGTGCGCTAGAGTATGCCCAATTATGGAGTTTGGGAATGGAATTTCTACAAGGCCTGTTTTCTGCGGGGGGTGGTTTGTTTGGCTATCTCATCCCGGCTTTGTTTGTTTTGACAATCGTTGTCTTTTTTCATGAGCTGGGCCACTTTTTGGTAGGGCGCTGGTGCGGTGTCACCATCAAGGCTTTCTCTGTCGGTTTTGGGCCGGAACTGTTTGGTTTTTATGACAAACATGGCACGCGCTGGAAGTTTAGCGCCATTCCGCTTGGGGGCTATGTCAAGTTTCTGGGCGATGAAAATGCCGCAAGCGTGCCGGATCAAAATGCCATTGCCCAAATGAGCGATGAAGACCGCGCCGGGGCTTTGCATACCAAGCCGTTATGGGCGCGCGCAGCTATTGTTGCAGCTGGTCCAATGGCCAATTTCTTGCTCTCAATCGTTATTTTTGCCGGGCTTTTGATGGTCTATGGCAAGGCCGTTACGCCTGCTCGTGTGGACAGTGTTGTGCCCAATAGCGCAGCAGAAGCAGCCGGTTTTGAAGTGGGCGATATCATGATTGAGATTGATGGCAGCCCCATCGTCTCCTTCTCCGATATTCAGCGCGTTGTGGCGTTAAGCTCTGAAAGCACTCTGAATATTACCGTTGAGCGGGCAGGTGAGCTGGTTACATTGGCCACCACACCACGCCGTCAGGAAATTACGGATCAGTTTGGAAACAAACAGAAAATTGGTGTTTTGGGAATCCGCCATGAAGCGCGGCCAGAAGATGTCCGCCGGGTGACCTATGGGCCGGTTGATGCACTGGCCGGTGGGGTGAGCGAGACCTATTTCATCATTGAGCGAACGCTCGGTTATATCGGGCGCATCTTCATTGGCAAGGAAGATGCCGATCAATTGGGTGGGCCTATTCGTGTGGCACAAGTCTCAGGACAGGTGGCAACTTTGGGCTTGGCAGCTTTGGTCAATCTGGCCGGTATGCTGTCTGTCAGTATCGGATTGATCAATCTGTTTCCGGTGCCGATGCTGGATGGGGGGCATTTGATGTTCTTTGCCATTGAGGCAATTCGCGGCAAGCCCTTGTCAGAGAAAAATCAGGAATTGGGCTTTAAAATCGGTCTGGCTCTGGTGCTCAGTCTGATGGTCTTTGCCACCTTTAATGACATTTCCTATGTCTTTTTCAGCGGGTGAGGATTGTGACTTGATAGAGGAAATTGGTGTCTATTTGTGTCCTAATAGCCACTAAAGGGCCAGAAACCTGCCCATAATCGTCATAAGGGGTTGAACCATTTTCATTTCCCGGTAAAACCCTTGTAGAGAAAAAGAATCTATATTCGCAGGATCTTTGTGTTCTGATCGGATTTATACCACCAAAAAGAGTGTTCGGGCTGATGAAAAATTTAAAGACCATCGCTTGGGGAGCCGCTGTTGCCACTGTCATGACTGCTGTTATGCCCTTGGCTCCAGTTGATATTTTAGCGGCCAACCCGGCATTTGCTCAAACAGTGAACCGCATCGTGGTTCGCGGAAATGAGCGAGTAGCCGCCGATACCATCGAATCTTATGTTGCTGTGAAGCCCGGCCAGCGGGCTTCTGCTTTCGCAATTGATGAATCGCTGAAAAATCTTTATCAGACGGGCCTCTTCAAAGATGTGTCGATCAAGCGCTCCGGCTCCAGCCTTGTGGTGGAAGTCGTCGAGAATGCTGTGATCAATCGCATTGCCTTTGAAGGAAATAAACGCCTTAAGGATGAGATGCTGCAAAATATTGTAACATCAAAAAGCCGTGGCATTCTTTCTGAGAGCCGTGTTCAGACAGATATTCAGCGCGTTCTGGAAGCCTATCGTCGTGTTGGTCGTTTTGGTGCCGTGGTGGAGCCCAAAATTATCGATCTGGGCCGCAATCGTGCTGATCTTGTCTTTGAGATTAGCGAAGGCGGCAAAACCGCTGTATCGCGTATTTCTATCATTGGAAACCAGAAATTCAGCGATGGCCGGTTGCGCAAGGTTATGACAACCAAGGAAACCGGCTGGTTGAGCTTCCTGTCTTCCAAAGACGTTTATGATTCTGATCGTCTTGCCGCGGATGAAGAGCGCCTGCGCAAATTCTATCTCAACGAAGGCTATGCCGATTTCCGCGTTGTCTCTGCTGTGGCCGATCTGGACCGCGAGCGCAATGTATTCTTCGTCACCATCACAGTGGATGAAGGCGAACGCTACAATGTTGGCGAAGTTGAGGTTGACAGCGCTATCCCAGATGTGGATGCGGAAGCTCTGCGCGCGCTTGTCCGTCTCGATAGTGGCGATGTTTACAGCGCCGAAGAGGTGGAAAAGAGCCTTGAGGACATCACAATCGAGATTGCAAAATCCGGTTATGCCTTTGCGCGTGTTTCTCCTCGTGGTGATCGTGATTATGAAAACAAGACCATCAATCTGGTATTTCAGGTTGATGAAGGCGCACGGGCTTATATTGAGCGCATCAATATTCGCGGCAATGACCGGACCCGTGACTATGTGATCCGTCGTGAATTTGATATGGCCGAAGGTGATGCTTTCAACCGTGTTCTGATGGATCGCGCCAAGCGTCGTTTGAATGCCCTAGGTTTCTTCAAAACCGTCAATATTACCACGCAGCCCGGCTCAACCCCGGATCGTGTTGTGCTCAATGTTGAAGTGGAAGAAAAAGGCACAGGCGCTGTTGCTGTTGGTGGCGGTTATTCGACCACAGATGGCTTCATTGCCGATATCTCGCTGACAGAAAGCAACTTTATGGGCCGTGGGCAATATCTCAAGATTGCCGGTGCTGCGGGTAGCAGCAAACGCTCCTATGAATTTTCTTTCACCGAGCCATATTTCCTTGGTCGTCGCATGTCTGCCGGCTTTGATGTCTATAAGAAAGACCTCAAGGACAATGACAGCAGCCGTGAATATGATTCCCGTAGCTTTGGCGGTAAAATCCGGTTTGGTCTGCCGATCACCAATGATCTGAGCTTTAATCCGTTTTATGCTGTTGAGCAGAAACAGATTTCCAATTATGAGCTTTACGGCAAATCCAATGCCTCACAGGCGATTACACAGGCTGTCGATGAAGGCAAAACTCTGAAATCATCTGTTGGCTACACTCTTGTCTATAACACCATTGACAATATGAGTGACCCAAGTGATGGCTTTTTCGTCAAATTCGGTCAGGAATTTGCAGGTCTTGGTGGCGATGTGAAATTCATCAAGTCCAGCTTGGATGCACGCTATTATCGTGAGATTTATCCTGCTTGGGGCTTGGTTGGTATCCTGAAAGTTGGTGCCGGTCATATTCAGGGCTTCTCTGGCGATAATGTTCGCTTGCTGGACTCCTTCTTTAAAGGCGGCGAGACCATTCGTGGCTTTGATTCCGGTGGCTATGGTCCACGCGATAAGACATCAGGCGATTCTTTGGGCGGCAAGACCTTCTTCAATGTCACTGCCGAAGCACAATTCCCTATTCCTGGCTTGGATGAATTGGGCTTTAAAGGCGCGGTCTTTGCAGATGCCGGTACTCTGTTCGATTCAGATGCGGTCAAAGGAACATTCCATAATTCCAAGAAAGTCCGCTCTTCTGTTGGGGCTGGTGTGATCTGGAGCAGCCCGTTTGGTCTGATCCGTGCCGACTATGCTTATGCTCTTAGCAAAGACGAGAATGATAAAACCCAAGCATTCCGCTTTGGTGCTGCATCTCAATTCTAATCTTTGCTTGAACCAAAAATTCAGAGCCGCTGCTCATTCGGGCGGCGGCTTTTTTTATGAAGGATGCCATGACAGAGCCTCATTTCTTCGAAAAAACCGCGCCGATTTTATTGTCTGAAATTGTTGAAACACTGGGTGCCCATTGTGCAGAAGGCGCTGTCAATGACCAGATGATTTCGGACATTGCGCCAATCTCAGAGGCCCAAAGCGGACAGATCACATTTTTGGACAATCCGAAATATGTGGCGGATCTGGCTCAAACTGGTGCAACGGCTGTTTTGTGCTCCAAGCGCTATGTCGCCAAGGTGCCAGAGGGTGTGATTGCTTTGGAAGTGAAAAACCCCTATCAGGCTTTCGCCCAGCTCTCCAGCCTCTTCTATCCGCAAGCCATGGCACCGCTTCCCTTCTTTGGGGACGAGGGAGGCATTTCGCAGGCCGCCCATATCCATCCAACCGCGCGCATTGAAGAGGGTGTCACCATTGAGCCCGGCGCCAGCATCGGGGCAGGCGCTGAAATTGGATCGGGCAGTATCATTGGCGTCAATGCCGTGATTGGGCAGGGCGTGCGGGTTGGTCGTTCTTGCCATATTGGGGCCAATGTCGTCTTGCAGCACAGTCTGGTTGGTGATCATGTGATCCTGCATCCCGGTGTCTGTTCTGGGCAAGACGGGTTTGGATTTGCCATGAGCCCGATGGGACATAGCAAGGTTCCACAAATTGGCCGGGTAATCATTCAGGATCATGTCGAAATTGGTGCCAACACCACCATTGATCGTGGGGCCAATAAGGATACTGTGATTGGGGAAGGAACCAAGATTGATAATCAGGTACAGATTGGCCACAATGTAGAAATTGGCCGCCACTGCGTGATTGTTTCTCAGGTTGGGATTTCCGGCTCGTCTGTGTTGGAAGATTTTGTGGCCATTGGTGGCCAGTCCGGTGTTGCAGGGCATATTCGCATTGGCATGGGCGCGCAGATTGCAGCGGTGTCTGTTGCCAAGGATGATTTGCCAGCCGGTGGCCGTTATGGTGGGGTGCCTGCCAAGCCGGTGCGCCAATGGTTCCGGGAAATGGCAGCGCTGAAAAAGCTGACCGAAAAAGACTGATAGGGATTTGCCAATTTGATTTGGCCAACAACAAGGTAAAGAAGTATGAGCGAAAAGGCGAGCCTTGATAGTGCTGACATCATGCGAGTGATGGAGCTTTTGCCCCACCGCTACCCATTGTTGATGATTGACAGGATCATCGAAATGGATGGAGATGAATCATGCATCGGCATTAAAAATGTCACCATCAATGAACCACATTTTACCGGCCATTTCCCACAGCAGCCTGTCATGCCCGGTGTGCTGATCATCGAGGCAATGGCCCAGACAGCAGGTGCTTTGTGCGTCAATAGCCGCAAAGAGCTGGGGCAGCCAAAAGTGGTGTATTTCATGACCATTGATCGCGCAAAATTCCGCAAACCTGTTGTGCCTGGCGATGTGGTGCATATTCACGTCAAGAAAGTCAAAAACCGCGCCAATATCTGGAAATTTGCCTGTGAAGCAAAAGTGGATGGCGCGAAAGTGGCAGAGGCTGAAGTCAGCGCCATGTTGATTGGGGAAGATCAGGAATAATGGCGATCATTCATCCCACAGCTATTGTAGCAGATGGGGCTCAATTGGCGGATGATGTCGAAATTGGGCCTTATTCCATTATCGGTGCAAATGTCTCTATTGCTGAAGGGGGAAAGATCCATTCGCATGTCGTGGTTGATGGTAATACCCGTATTGGCAAGAATGTCGAGATTTTCCCTTTTGCGGCTGTCGGTTTGGTGCCGCAGGATCTGAAATTTGACGGAGAAGATGTCGGAACCGAGATTGGCGACAATTGCAACATTCGCGAATATGTCACCATCAATCCCGGCACCAAGGGCGGCGGCTCTATCACCCGTATTGGCAATCATGTTCATATGATGGTTGGTGCGCATATTGCCCATGATTGTGTGGTTGGCGATCATGTGATTCTGGTCAATCATGCTACATTGGCGGGGCATTGCGTGATTGGCGAACATGCCATCATTGCCGGTATGTCGGCTGTTATCCAATTTGCCCGTGTTGGCGAACATGCCTTTGTTGGCGGTATGTCCGGCATTGAAAATGATGTCATCCCATTTGGCTCAGCCCTTGGCAATCGCGCCCATCTGGGCGGGCTGAATATTGTTGGCCTCAAGCGCCGTGGCTTCAGCAGGGATCAAATCCACAATCTTCGTCGTGCTTACCGGATGCTCTTTTCCGATGAAGGCACAATGGCCGAACGCGTGGATGATGTCGCCGATATGTTTGCCGATGATGAGAATGTGATGAAAATCGTCAATTTCATACGGGCAGATACCAAAAAAGCGCTATGCACACCGCGCAGCAATAAGGACTAGGCTCAGGACCCGTTCATTTTGCCCATTCTGCGAGAGCAGTTTTGCGCAAGGACAAGGAGGAAAATCGCGACAATGTGGTTCATTTTCAAGATTTTTCGACGCAGTCCATTGCGCAAAAATGCCTCGCCCTTCAAGACAAACAGAATAGGCGAAATGAATGAGTTCTGAGCCTAAAGCTATGATTGCTCGTCTGGATGGGCCTGTGGGCATCATCGCCGGTGGGCAATCCTTGCCTTTGGAAATTGCGCAAAAACTGCGTCACCAAGACAGGGACTATGTTTTATTCGGTCTGGTTGGTGAGGCAGACAGGGCGATTGAAGCCCACCCCCATTATTGGCTGAAATGGGGCGAAATAGGCCGTATGTTCAAACTGTTCGAACAGCATGGCATTCGCCATCTTTTGTGCATCGGCTCTGTCACCAAACGCCCTGACTTCAAATCCATTCGTCTTGATCTGGGAGCCCTCAAAGCTCTTCCTGAAATTTTGCGCATCATGTCCAGCGGCGGAGACGAAGGGGTGCTGGGTGGCGTTGCCTCTTTCATGGAAAAACGCGGCATCACATTGCTCAGTGTACCAGAGGTGACCCCCGAACTGGTGATTGGGGATCAATTTTCTCTCAATCCATCACTGGCTGACAAATTGGCTAATGATATTGATCTTGCCGCAAAAGCTGCGCTTATGGTGGGGCAATTGGATGCCGGACAAGGCGCTGTTGTGGCCGCCGGGCGCATTCTTGCCTTGGAAGGCCCGGAAGGAACTGATCAAATGTTGGCACGCATTTGTGAGATCCGCGCGCAAAAGCGCGCGCGCTGGGCCTTTGGCACGCAAGGGGTGCTATTGAAACGCGCGCGCCCCGGTCAAGATTTGCGCTTTGATATGCCAACCATTGGCCCAAAAACCCTGCAAGGCGTAAAGGCAGCAGGCTTGGCCGGGCTGGTTTGTGCCCAAGGTGAAGTGTTGTGTGCCGAGCATGAAAAAGTGCAAGAGATTGCAGAGCGCGAGGGGCTGTTTGTCATTGCCAAATCGCTGGCGCAATCTTTGGAAGGAAAAAGATGAGCGAGAACAAGCCCAAGCCGCTGATTTATATTGTGATTGGCGAAGAATCCGGTGATCAGCTTGGCGCGCGCCTTGTTCAAGCGATTGATAAGGTTCTTGATGGCAAGGTCGAGTTTTGCGGATTGGCAGGAGAGCGGATGCAGGCTCTTGGCCTGTCCAGCCTCTTTCCCTTGCAGGATATTGCAGTGATGGGCATCGTCAACATCATTCGCCATTATCCTTTTTTGCGTCGCCGGGGCCTGGAAGTCGTTGCCGATGTTCTGGAGAGAAAGCCGGATCTTCTGGTGATCATTGATAGCCCGGAATTTACCCATGCTGTAGCAAAGCGGGTGCGCAAACAAAGACCTGACCTTCGCGTTGTCAATTATGTTTCCCCCTCTGTTTGGGCATGGCGTCCCGGGCGGGCCAAAAAGATGGCACGCTATGTGGATCATGTTCTGGCCTTGTTGCCGTTCGAGCCGCGGGCGCATAAGGAATTACAGGGGCCGGATTGTACATATGTCGGCCATCCGCTGATTGAACGTTTGGATATTTTACGACCCGCTGACGGGGAAAAGGCATCAATTGATGAGCTGGTTTTGCTGGTTTTGCCGGGAAGTCGCCGCAGCGAGGTAAGCCGCTTGATGGCAGAATTTGGCGCTGTTGTGGCCAAAGCAAAAGAAAAGCATCCGACTTTGCGGGTGGTCTTGCCTGCGGTCTCTCACTTGAGGCCTTTGATTGAAGAAGCCTTGCAAAACTGGTCGATACAGCCTGACATCGTTGAAGGGGAAGAGGCGAAATTTGCCGCTTTTCGTCAGGCCCATGCGGCTTTGGCAGCATCTGGAACCGTGACCTTGGAATTGGGGTTGGCCGGAGTTCCAATGGTTGTGGCCTATAAAGTCGACTGGCTTTCAACGCAATTGCGATTCTTGATCAAGGTGCCATCCATTGTTTTGACAAATCTGATTTTGGGGCGCAATGCCATCCCCGAATTTATCAATGAAGACGCCAATGCCGATCAGCTGTGGCAGGCGTTAGAGCCTTTGCTGGAAGAGAGCGATAAACGCCAAAAACAAGTTGAGGCATTTCGCAATCTCGATGCGATGATGCATTTGCCCAAAGGCATGCCAAGCGAGAAAGCGGCGAGCATTTGTCTGCGCTACTTGCCTTCTGAATAACTGAATTGTTGATAGGCCAACAAAAAAGGCTCCCAGTTGGGAGCCTTTTCTATGAAGTGAGCATCGTTTAGCGCTTGGCGATATCGATATAATCGCGCTGGGTTGCGCCGGTATAAAGCTGACGCGGGCGACCAATGCGCTGGGATGGATCTTCCACCATCTCTTTCCACTGCGCAATCCAGCCAACGGTACGGGCCAGAGCAAACAGCACGGTGAACATTTCAGCCGGGAAGCCAAGAGCACGCAAGGTGATACCAGAATAGAAATCGATATTTGGATACAGCTTCTTCTCAACGAAATATTCGTCAGAGAGAGCAATTTTTTCCAATTCAATCGCAACATCCAGTGCAGGATCGTCCTTGATGCCCAGCTCGTTCAGCACTTCATGACAGGTGGTCTGCATGATGCGGGCGCGCGGATCGTAATTTTTGTAAACACGATGGCCAAAGCCCATTAGGCGGAAAGGATCATTCTTGTCTTTGGCTTTGGCAACATATTTATCGACACTGTCGAGATTGCCAATTTCATGCAACATATTGAGAGCCGCTTCATTGGCCCCCCCATGAGCAGGGCCCCAAAGGCAAGCAATACCAGCGGCAATACAGGCAAATGGGTTGGCACCAGAAGAGCCAGCCAGACGCACAGTAGAGGTAGAGGCATTTTGCTCGTGATCAGCATGGAGAATGAAAATACGATCCATGGCACGGGCCAAAACCGGATTGACTTCATATTCTTCTGCAGGAACAGAGAAGCACATATTCAGGAAATTGGCGGAATAATCCAGTGAGTTTTTCGGATAAACAAATGGCTGACCGATGGAATATTTATAAGCCATGGCAGCGATGGTTGGCATTTTTGCAATCATACGCAAAGACGCAACCATGCGCTGGTGCGGATCGGCAATATCTGTGCTGTCATGATAGAAAGCGGCCAAAGCCCCAACGACACCGACCATAATGGCCATAGGATGAGCATCACGGCGGAAGCCGGAGAAGAAGCGCGTCATTTGCTCATGCAGCATAGTGTGACGTGTGACGCGTGTGTCAAAGTCTGTCTTTTGGGCTGTTGATGGCAGCTCACCATAAAGCAGCAAATAGCAGGTTTCCAGAAAATCCCCATGCTCTGCCAGTTGCTCAATGGGATAACCACGATAGAGCAGGGTGCCTTCATCACCATCAATATAGGTGATTTTGGATTCGCAAGATGCAGTGGAGGTGAAACCGGGGTCGTAAGTGAAAGCGCCAGTATTTTTATAGAGTGGCGCGATGTCGATGACATCAGGACCAATGGTTCCGTTTTTGACGGGGAAATCCCATTTCTTGTCTCCGAGTGTCAAGGTTGCATTCTGATCGCTCATTCGGCCAACTCCCATATCATGAAAACATACGACTGCGTGGCCGGATCTCGATTGGACCCTGTTTGAAAACCGGTATGATTCACCAGTTATGCCAGCGCAGAATTTTGGACTGCGCCTTGGGTATCTGATTTTTCGCTGCACTGCAACCTCTTCCATCTTTCAAGATTAAAAGAAGGCTATGTTTTTGAAGTGAAAATCGAATTTCGCCCCTACAAAAGTATGACGGATTTTTATTCAAATCAGTCCTTCTATACCCAGTGAGAGAGTGCCGTTGGGGAAGTGATTCTCTGCTTATCGGCAGGATTGTTCGAAATATGCAGATTTTATCGATCAGATGAGCTGATTATGAGAGGCCGTTTGATTTTCACGCACGACTGCGACTGCCTGTATATTGTGCAGATGCAAAAAGGCCCGGCATGAGCCGGGCCTTTTAGGACATAAACTTATAAAAAATCCGTCTCTCATGCGCATTGGTCTTTGAGCCGGGCAATGCTTTCTGCCTTGCCCAAAACAATCAGCACATCAAAAATGCCGGGTGAGGTAGCACGACCAGTCAGAGCGGCGCGCAGAGGCTGCGCAACTTTGCCCAGTTTCAGCTCTTTGTCTTCAGCAAAGGCACGAACCGCCGCATCGGTGCTTTCCATCGTCCACTCATCCAAGCCTTCAAAAACAGGAATGATGTCGGCCAAAAGAGTGCGGGCCTCGTCTGTCAGAAGCTTGGCGGCTTTTTCTTCCAGCGCAAGGGGTCGGGTATCAAAGACGAAAGCAAGACCAGCTTTTAAATCCAGAAGGGTTTTGGCGCGCTCCTTGACCCCTGGCATGGCCAGCATGATCTGGTCTTTTTTGCCGTCATCAATCTGCGCCAACATGTCCGGGCCATCTTCCAGATGCGGCAGAAGATCGACTAGCGCTGAATAGAGCGCTTCATCATCTGTCGCGCGCATATGCTGACCATTGAGATTTTCCAGCTTTTTAAAATCAAAACGGGCGGCTGCCTTGCCAATGCCGGACAGATCAAACCATTCGATCATTTGCTCGGTAGAGAAAAATTCATCATCCCCATGGCTCCAGCCAAGGCGAACCAGATAATTGCGCATGGCTTCTGGCAAATAGCCCATGTCACGATAAGCTTCCACCCCAAGAGCGCCATGCCGTTTGGACAATTTTGCACCGTCAGGCCCGTGAATGAGGGGAATATGCGCCATGACAGGCACATCCCAGCCCATTGCCTGATAGACCAGTGTTTGGCGAGCTGCGTTGGTCAGATGATCATCCCCACGCACAATATGGGTGATGCCCATATCATGGTCATCGACAACAACCGCCAGATTATAGGTTGGGTTGCCGTCTGAGCGCATGATGATCATATCGTCCAGATCCTTGTTCGGAATCACGACCTTGCCCTGCACCTGATCATGGATTGTGGTCTCTCCATCCAGAGGGGCCTTGATGCGGATGGCGGGCTGGATGCCGTCCGGGGCCTCTGACGGATCGCGCTCGCGCCAGCGTCCATCATAGCGCGGGGGCAGTTTGTTGGCGCGGGCGGTTTCGCGCATCTCGGTCAGCTCTTCTGGCGTACAATAGCAGCGATAAGCCTTGCCTTGCTTCAGCAATTGTTCAACCACTTCGCGGTGGCGTTCAACGCGGGAATATTGAGAAACCGCCTCGCCATCATAATCCAGCCCCATCCATGTCATGCCAGCCAAGATTGCATCAATGGCGGCATCGGTTGAGCGTTCGCGGTCTGTATCTTCAATCCGCAAAACCATCTTGCCGCCATTGGCTTTGGCATAAAGCCAGTTAAACAAAGCGGTCCGGGCTCCACCAATATGCAGAAAGCCAGTTGGGGAGGGGGCAAAGCGTGTAACAACCTGTGCGCACATAATGCTATCAGAAACCTGTCTTTATGGGATAGGGTAGGCAGTGGCGATATTTCTCTGGCAGATGCGTGTCTGTCAGGCACCATTGCTGTGATTTGATAAAGCATCTAGCACAGCTTCATAGGCAGGTGAAAGGCCTCATGCCCGATCAAGCAGCGGAAAAAGGTGAAAAAGCGACAGAAAATTTTTCTGCTCTGTCAGGGAGGGACAAAGAAGCGCTTTATGCTGGCCATGCGCATGACTTTAAACCCGGCCTCTTGCGGCGCTGTCAGTTCTGGTTAGAGCGGCAATGGCATCATGGCCAGGATCAATGGCGCCATGATTGTGAATTTAACAGCGCTCTCTTGCTCTGGTCTGCCTTTTTATTGGCTTTGGGGGCGGCGGCTTACAGCATAATTCCTGATGAGCCGGTTTGGTGGCTGTTGCTCTCTGTCACATTTTTGCTTGGCGCAGCAAGTTTTCGAAAAGCGCAAAGAGGCGGACATTTTTCGTCTCTGCTTTTTCTCTTTTGTTTCTTTTGTGGCGTAAATATTGCCAGTTTGCATGGTCAATTTGCGGGAACACCGCTTCTAAAGAGTGAACGCTCTGCCAAGGTGGTCGGCTATTTGGAGGCGATTGAATATCGTCCCAAAGATCAAAGATGGACCATTGCTGTGGAGACAATTGAGGGTCTGAGCCAGCAAGCAACACCTAAAAAGCTGTTGCTTATTCGCCGAGCCAAAGGCGCGCGCTTTGACATTGGGGATCGGATTGAAGCATGGGCGCGACTTATTCCTATGCAAAGGCAGGCCTTTCCCGGTGCGTTTGACTATGCGCGTTATCTGTGGGCACGGCAAATAGGCGGTCAGGGTTATTTGGGCAAAAATATCCAAACATTGCCTAAGCGAGAGCAAGAGGGGCTGTCTTCGCTTTGGCGGCAGGGCTGGGCAAAGATTGAGACGATCCGACTGGAAAGCGCCTCTTATCTTCTCGATCATATGGACAGGGAAGCCGGAGCACTTGCCGCGGCCTTGATGGTTGGCAAACGCGACCATTTAAGCAATGCCACAAAGGATGCTTTGCGGTTGTCCGGCCTTGCGCATATCCTCGCCATTTCCGGGCTTCATATGGCGTTGGTAACGCTGACTATTTTTGGCGGTGTCAGATTCGTGGCCAGTTTTTTTGAACGTCTGGCTTTGCATTTTGATATTAAAAAAATAGCGGCAGCTGCGGCTCTTTTGGTTGCGACTTGCTATTTGTTTGTTTCCGGGTTTGGGGTGGCGACCATCAGAGCCTTTGTGATGATGGCAATCTTTTTGGGCGCTATTTTGGCAGGGCGTCCGGCTTTAAGCCTGCATAATGTTGCCTTGGCTCTGATCTTATTGGTCATCATTCAGCCATTCTCAGTTGTTGAACCGGGGTTGCAAATGTCTTTTGCAGCGACAATCATTTTGATTGCTGGCTATCGATCTTTAGACAAAAGTGCCGCGTGGCATGATTTTATGGGAAAGACATATGAAACAGGGCATGAGCGATCACCGACAGGGTGGGGCGGGAGCAAAGTCTTTAAAAGTGCCAGAGTGATGGCAGCATCCGTGTTTCGCTGGTTTTTGGGGATTGGGCTGACAGCTCTCTTGGCCGGATTGGCGACATTGCCTTTTTCCATTGCTTTTTTCAACCAAATGGCCCCCATGGGATTGCTCGTCAATATGGTGGCGATGCCTGTTCTTAGCCTTGTGGTTATGCCATTCGCCCTTGCGGCAATTCTGCTTATCCCCTTTGGCTTGCAGCAATGGCCATTCCTTGTCATGGAATGGGGGCTTAATCAGATCATTCAGATAGCCAATTGGGGCGTTGAACTCTCGCCTCAAGATGCCCTATTGGCATCTGCACCTGTGGGCTTTGCCTTTGTGTGCGCGCTTGGATTGGCTTTCCTTGCATTTCATCCCAATAGATTGGCCTTCTGTGCGTTGTCTGTGCTTGCTATTGGCTATGGCCTCTTTTCCTTTTTCCAAACCCCGGCCACTATCTGGATTGCTGAAAATGGACGCGCTTTTGCAGTAAGAGACCAAGACGGGCGTTGGGTCTTTGCAGGTATAAAAGAAAACCGTTTTCTTGCCCAAAGCTTATTAAAACGAGAAGCAGATCAACGCGCTTTGCCTAATATGGCGATTAATGCCACTTTAAAACCGTCCTCGCGTCACGACACCTATCAAAAAGAAGCCATTCACTGCGATCAAGATGCCTGTTCCGCTACGCTTTTCTCAAAGAGCCAGAAGGGCAATGATGTTAATGCGAAGCGCCATGGCTTTTCTATTATATTGGTCAAAAAAGTCAGCGCCTTTGCCAAGGCTTGTGCCCGTGCTGATATTTTGGTCTCCTCACTTGTCAAGCCGTCCTCTTGTCTTGGGCCCCGCTTTGTTGCGGACCGTCTTTTTCTAAAACAACAAGGCAGCCATTTTATCTGGTTAGAAGCTGATCCAGTTGAGAAGAGCAAGACAAGATCATTATCTCTGTCCGTCACCAATGCCAGCTCTCACAAGGCAATAGAGTTGGTGCCGGATATAGCATCATGTCCATCGGATAAAGAGCTTGAGACCGATTGCCGCTTGGGGCTGGCTCTCTATTCTTCTGCTCTGGATCCTGTTACGGGCTGGCTTGATTGGCAGGATCACAATGATCGCAATATAAGACATCCAAAAGAGATCAAGGCGATTGGAATTTCGAAGATCAAAAGCGCACACCCGCATTCGGACAGAATGTGGCAACACTAGCCAAAGTCATGAGCGGGCCACAGATATGCTGTCAGATCTCTCTTTTTCAATTGATCTTATAAGAGAAGACCGATCTTCTCTTATAAAGCGACGCGCTAATACTGGCGCATCAAACCCACCAGTCTACCCTGAACCCGCACCCGGTCTGGGCCAAAAATGCGTGTTTCATAAGCCGGATTGGCTGCTTCCAGAGCGATTGAAGCGCCTTTCTTGCGCAATCGTTTCAGCGTTGCCTCTTCATCATCAACCAAAGCCACAACAATATCGCCCGAGGAGGCATCATCGGATTTTTTGATGACAACGGTATCCCCATCCAGAATACCCGCCTCAATCATCGAATCGCCCCGCACTTCCAAGGCGAAATGTTCCCCACCGCGCAACATTTCAACGGGGACGGATATTGTATGTGACTGATTTTGGATTGCGGAGATCGGAACTCCTGCTGCAATGCGCCCCATCACAGGAACAGCAATGCCAGAGGTCTCTTCAGATTCATGAGAAGAAGGCGAGGGGGAAGGAATGTCGCGTTTTTTGCCAAGACCACCCTCAACCACACTGGGTGAAAAGCCTTTGCCAGAGCTGGCAAGACTGGGGGAGTTGGCTTCCGGTAGTTTCAAAATTTCCAGAGCACGGGCACGATTTGGCAATCGTCTGATGAAACCACGCTCTTCCAAGGCTGTAATCAAACGATGAATGCCCGACTTGGAACGCAAATCCAGAGCATCCTTCATTTCATCAAAAGAAGGAGGGACACCGGTTTCCTTGATCCGTTCATGAATGAACATGAGCAATTCATGTTGTTTTCTCGTCAACATTTCCCTCTCCTTGATCTTTAATCCCTAAACTATCAAGCCAATGCCAAAACACCTTCAGAGATGATAGAAATTATATACATCCCCGTTCCCTACAGCTTTCCATCGCTTTAAAAGAGAAAACAAAGAGACTCAGCTGGCACAAATCACGAACAAACTATATCTGTTCTCTCTGTGTTCTGCAAGTGTTTCGTTGGTTCTGTGGTGAAGCGTGAAAAATTATTCAGCAATCAAAATCAAATGATCATTGAAATATAAGGATTTTATTTTATGGACTATTTTGCCAATTTTAAGCATTCATAGGATCTTGGATCCTTTTTATACGTGTTTAATCGTTCCTGAGCGCTAGGCAATAGAGAGGGTTTGATCAAGATGAATGCGACTGAGCACGAGAATATCGATCTGTGATTCTCTTGTCTTGACAATATCCAAGAGGGCTGAATTTGCACAACTTATAAAGATGCAGACGCAGCGAAAACGACTGCTTACACAAGTCTATCAATATATTTTATGAGAGAAATGGTGTGCCCGGAAGGATTCGAACCTTCGACCGTCCGATTAAAAGTCGGATGCTCTACCAGCTGAGCTACGGGCACATGCCAAAAGACTGGTGAGCGCCCTTTTAAATGATTTTTCGATCCAGTCAACCGATGAGTAAAATTTTTCGCATCTTTTTCTTGAAAAGTCCCCATAACAAACAAAAGACAAAGCCATGACGCATTTGGCCTTTGGCATGGAGGGCAAAATTACCGTCTTTGCCGGATTTGAACTTGATCAAGGAAAAAGACGGCTTACCGCTCTATGGAATAGATGGATTATCCCCTTGCGCCACTATTTCACAGGCAAGTGAATGGCGTGTGCATCGCTCTCGTTATATATGTGTGCCCGTAATGTGCTTTGGTCCCTCTAATAGTGACCTTGTAACCAGTGGCAAGAGAAAGAGAAGAGGAGTGCAATAGCATTCATGGAAATTGATGTCTCAATCACAGGCGCTTTTATTGCAGGCCTTTTATCCTTTGTCTCTCCTTGCGTTTTGCCGCTGGTGCCGCCCTATTTGTGCTATATGGCCGGGGTATCGATGGATCAATTGACTGGCACTCAGGATGATAGAAAAGCCGCAAACCGGATCCTATTTTCCGCAATTGCCTTTGTTCTTGGCTTTAGCACCATTTTTGTCTTGCTGGGGGCAGGGGCTTCGGTAATCGGGCAATGGTTGAAGCTCAATTCCGGTCTTTTAAATTATGTCGCCGGGGGCATTATCATGCTCATGGGTCTGCATTTTTTGGGTATTTTCCGAATCAACCTTCTCTATCGTGAAGCGCGCGTCAATGTTCAGAAAAAACCGGCGGGCCTTGTTGGTGCCTATTTGATTGGCCTTGCCTTCGCCTTTGGCTGGACCCCATGCATCGGCCCGGTTCTGGGGACAATTTTGCTGGTTGCAGGCATTGAAGAAAGTGTCCAACAAGGCATGATTTTGCTCACCGCTTATAGCCTTGGCCTTGGGGTGCCGTTCCTGTTGACCGCCGCTTTTGCAGGGCAAGCAGTTGGTGTTATGAACAAATTCAAGCGCCATATGGGAATGATTGAAAAAGTCATGGGGGGCATGTTGGTCTTAACCGGCATTCTGTTCATTACAGGGCAAATCCAAAATGCCGCTTTCTGGCTTCAGGAAATGCTGCCCGCACTGAACAATATTGGGTGAGCAGAAGAGGCCGATCATGGCCCCTTTTAACTATCAGCTTTTGGGGCGTATAAAACGCTCATAGGGTAGGGTCGCAAGTATAACACCAGACATGACCAAAACCAGCCCAACCATATGAAAGCTCAGAAACTTTTCTCCCAAAAAGCCAACGGCTAACAAAACCCCGACAGGGGGAAGCAAATACATAAAAATGCCAGCCGTTGCCGGGCCCAGAATTTTGATGCCATATTGATAGCAAATGAAAGCCAGAACACTGGACACAAATCCCAAACCCAAGAGAGAATACCATTGTTCCACACGTCTGGGCCAAAAATCAGCATAAGAGGCTTCATATACCGCGAAAGGCACCATCATCAAGGCACCGGTAAAAGCGACCACTGCAAACATGCTAATGGTCGAAACCGGCTGCAACACTCGCTTTTTGGATAAAACAGAATAAATCGCCCAGCCCAATGCGGCCATAACGAAGAGCAAATCACCGGCATTAAAATTCAGTTCCAGAAAATGCGCCAAACGCCCTTTTGCGATGATGTAAAGAATACCGGCAATTGCCAAAAGAATGCCAATCACCTCTCGCCATGCAATAGGACGGCCACGGAATATACGCTCCATCAGCAAAATCAGAACAGGAGATGAGGTATAAATCAGCGTACCATTGGTCGCGCTGGTATATTTCAAAGCAAAATAAACCCCCGCACCGCAAATACCAACGCTCAAAAAGCCATTAAACGCAATCAGGCACCATTGATCGCGCAGCACAGCGCGCTGTTTCCAAATCCCGGCCCAAGCAAATGGCACGATCAGACAAAAAGCGATGGACCAGCGAAACAAAGACAAGGTGAAGGGCTCAATGCTTTTGACTGCAAGGCTGCCAATGATCAAATTGGATGAAAAGAAAACCGGGCTGAACAACAAAAGCCAATAGGCAAGCAGTCTGGATGACAAGGCAACGCTCACAAAAAAGATAAAGCTTCAAAATCGGAAAAATCCGCCGCAAATTGCTTCTAAACGCGCCAGTATGAAGGGGCAACCCTATTATTACGCAACAAGACGAAGAAAAAGCTATCGATTAAAGACCAGAGCTTGCCCTTGGAATGGCGAAACCGAGCAATCATAGCCACGATTTTTTAAGCGCACACAAAGCGTCGCCGCCTCTGCTGCATTTTGTATAGGCCCTAGCAAAAGCTGAAGTTGAATACGGTTTTGCGCCGCCTCAACAATTGAGGTCGCAGGGCGCAAATCGCCAACCAGCTGGTTCTGGCTGGCGCTGATCTCCTGCCATGCAGAGCGCAATTCTGGCAAAGAAATGAATTGGCCGAGATTAAGCGCAAAACTGGTGCGGCTGGTTGGGCGAATTTGCGCCGGTGTCTGCACCACCTTGCTCACAGGCGACAGCGCCTTTGTATCAACTTTGCGAGGGTCATTAAAAGGCCGTGGTTTGGGGTGCAAGGGGTCTTGTGTCTTATCTTGCGACTGGGCTGTCGAGGATTGTGTGTCCAGATTCAATGGTTGGCGTTTCAGGGTCATCCCCTCACGCTTTTCTACTGAAAAAGGATCAAAAGCCTGTTCAGCT
>JAOXSG010000439.1 GCA_025800105.1 Cohaesibacter sp.
TAAGAGGAGCAGTTAAGGGTCAGGCGAAAGGGAAAGCCACCCAATGTCTGATCGTGACAGATAGCAACAGGCTGGCCGTTGATTTGTTTGGCCAGCACTTTATCAATCAGGTCTTGGGTTTTGTTTTTGCTAACCAGCCAAAAGCCGGACCAGCCAGCCAGCACAAGCAGAACAAGGCCGAGCAAAATGATATAGCGTGTGGCAGAAGATTTATCCGTTTGTGGTGAGGAAGACTTTGGTGTCATTTGTTGCTCAGACATGAAGGTGCGGCTCTTGATCGGTTGCAAATTGATAAGGCTCTTGATAGCACAGGATGTTGGATAATGATCAAGGTGATTTTATGAGCAATCTTTGGGTTTTTGGCTATGGGTCTTTGATGTGGAATCCGGGCTTTGAGTTTTTACGGTCCATGCCTGCACGACTTGAAGGCTATCATCGCTCGCTTTGTATTTATTCCCATGTCTATCGTGGCACGCCTGAGCAGCCCGGTCTGGTCTTGGGCCTTTCCAGTGGCGGCTCGGCTATGGGAATTGCCTTTGAGGTGGCCGCAGATCAGCGTGATAAAGTGATTGATTATTTACGTGAGCGCGAGCAGGTGACCTCGGTCTATCTGGAACATTATGGTCCTTTGTTCTTGTTGGATGGTTCTGGCAGGGAAACGGGCGAACAGGTTGAGGCGGTGACCTATATTGCTGACAGCCAGCATAAGCAATATGCGGGGCATTTGGCGCTGGATCAACAGATGCGCTATGTGCGTCAGGGCCATGGCAAGGCCGGACCAAATGTTGAGTATGTGCTCAATACTGTGG
>JAOXSG010000441.1 GCA_025800105.1 Cohaesibacter sp.
TCACGGGGAGAAACCCCTACCTGCTGCCAGTGAACATGGGAGAATGAGACCTGACCCAGCGGGTGAACCTACAATTTCTACACAAGGCGAGGGAGCGACTGTTGGAGAGGCTCGAGGTGATCGTGAGGGAAGGGAATCTGAATGGGCATTGCCCCGGCCCTCCGATCCACACAGGCCACCAAGGGCAGAAACAGGGGAAGGGGGGATAGCTCCTCGGGGCATCCAAAGACAGGATGAGAGTCCCACTGAGCAGAGGTATCCTACCCCTAGACAACAATTGTTGGAAGCTGACAAGAAACATAGAAAGAAATTGGCAGCTCTGGCTAGAGACCAGATTATGAAGCTCAGAGAGGAGCGAGATAGAATGGCAGAGGACTGGTCAGAAGAATATGCCAGGCGTGCAGCTTCTGCTAAGCAAAGTGGAGCTGGACTTGGCACACTAAGAGCAGAGTATATGCACAGGTATAATCAATTATTAGAGCATGAGAAACAGCCGCATTCTGACTTCTTTGTTAATTTGTCTGAAGAATTCGAGGATGAGTTAGACTTTAGCGAAGATAGACCG
>JAOXSG010000446.1 GCA_025800105.1 Cohaesibacter sp.
CTGTTCACTCTGAAAGCGAATCCACGCCTCTCTCTTCCTTTTTGCTGCAGCCCCTCCCCGGATTCCCCGGGTACCCCTCGTTCCCCACTGCCCTTCAAACTCACGTCTGGGGTCCGGGGAATCCGGGGATCGACCGCTCATACGCAGATGTCGAGGTTGATGACAAGAACCACACAAGAAAAATTGCAAGTTCCGTTTCCCCGACCAACTGCACTGTAAATACCAACCGCTCAAGATACGAAAATCCGGTTAAAGACCCAACGTTCAAGATACGATTGTTGTTGTAACTGTTGTTGTAAAACACTTCAAGATCCGAAAAACCCGTTTAAGATCCCGCGTTCAAGAAGCGATTGTTGTAAATACGAGAGCGGTTACGGCTGATAACCACTAGTTTGGGTCAATCAAGCCAAAACACAATGACAAGTGCTCTTTTAATCTTGAGCCAAATGATAAGTAAAGCATCAAATTAGCAACCAACAGGAAGGGTCTATACATATGAATGATATGGGATAGGATTGACTCCATATCTTTCAAGTCCCCCCTG
>JAOXSG010000316.1 GCA_025800105.1 Cohaesibacter sp.
CCCTCAGTTCCCCTAGATACCATATGCTCAGTTCCACCGGGCTGTACCCCCTCTTATCCGTCATATGAGATACCAAGTACTTCGACTGGTCTTGTAGCCCGGCAAAGAAGCACTCTTTCTCGATACGGCTCAATTCTCCGGGTTGAAAACGATCTTGATGGTACTCCCGTAGTGCCACACCGATGTCCACCATGCAGTCATAATAATCCTTGGGGGACTCAAAGGCACCCTGCTTCAGGCCGCACAGCCGGGCATTGAGGTCTCGGAAGTCCACGGAGGCATTATAGGACATGTCCATCCATTTAAGGATCTCAGCAGGCGACAAGTCACCATGTTCATCACAATGCCGGAAATTCCGGCGGGCCTTTCCCTCCAAGGAGAACAGCATTGTGTCCTTGATCTTGTTATCCTCATAACCCTTCTTGATATACTCCTCTACTTCGGCTCTCCAGTTGGCATACTCCAGCGCCCCTTCCTTCTTTGAATCTCGGAACATGGACAGCACCACCTTGGACTTCTTTCCGTC
>JAOXSG010000456.1 GCA_025800105.1 Cohaesibacter sp.
GAAGAGGAATATCACCTTGTGAAGGGAGGAATAATCCAGCCCGAAAAATTCGGCAAAGCCATCGCGGCGTTTGAATTCCAGCCCAAAGAATGAGGGGCGAGGAATGCGGGAGATGCCGTCCGGGCCACCGGTAAATTCATACCAGTTGAGCAAGACGACACGAATGATTTCGCCAAAGGCAAGGGTCACAATGGCCAGATAATCGCCGCGCAGACGCAGAACGGGGAAGCCAAGAATAACGCCCCAGAATGCCGCCAGAATACCGGCTAGTGGCAAACAGACCCAGAAGGAGAGATCGAAATAATGGGCCAGCAGGGCATAGGAATAAGCCCCCACAGCATAGAATGCCACATAACCCAGATCGAGAAGACCGGCGAGGCCTACCACGATATTCAAACCCCAACCGAGCATGATATAGGTCAGGACCAGAATGCCAAGGTCGATCAGATAGCGATCGCCATAGGGCATGAAGGGCAGGGTGATGGCGAAAACTAGCAAGGCAGGGCCGATGAAGGAGCCCATTTTGCTCAAGGTTGCCTGATTGGGTGTCAAGGATTTGGCTGCATCAGCCAGAGCATTTTCGCCCTGCCAGATGAACATGCCCATCAGGAAACGGCCAATGAAAGTGGCAATAACCAGCCAGAGAACCAAAGACCATTGGCCAACAATTTCCAGACCACCAGTGGCGGTTTTTGTTTTCAGGCCGACCAGAACGCTAAACAGCGCAATGGCGACCAGAGCAGCAAGGCCTGCATCTTTTAATGCAGTGCCCAGTCTGCTTTGGGATTGGGCGGACATCTTAGACTTTCTCCACTTCTGGCTTGCCGAGCAGGCCGGATGGCAGGAAAATCAGCACGATGGCCAGAATGGAGAATGCGGCAACATCTTTATATTCGACCGAGAAATAGCCGGACCAGAACGTCTCAATCAGGCCAATCAGCAAGCCCCCCAACATGGCACCGGGCAAGGAGCCAATGCCACCAAGAACAGCAGCGGTAAAGGCTTTCACCCCGGCAAGGAAGCCGATGAAGAAGTCAATCACGCCATAATAAAGCAAGAACATGACACCGGCGACTGAGGCAAGGGCTGCGCCCATGACAAAGGTTAGCGAGATGGTGCGGTCAACATTGACACCCAAAAGAGCGGCCATTTTCTGGTCCTGCTCGCAGGCGCGCTGGGCGCGGCCAAGGGAGGTTTTGTTGATCAGCAAGGTAAAGCCTGCCATCAGACAAACTGTGGTGACGATGATCAGGATCTGCATATAGGAGAGCTGCACGACAAATCCGTCATTTTCCATCAATTGAAAGCCGCCGGAAATTTGTGGTGGCAGAGGCTTGACGCGTGCGCCCTGTACGATCTGTACAAAATTTTGCAGCACGATGGACATGCCAATGGCCGTGATCAGGGGCGCAAGCCGGAAGGAACCACGCAAAGGGCGATAGGCTATGCGTTCCACCGACCAGCCCCAGACAGATGTCAGCAGCATGGAGGCGATGAGCACGATCAGCAGCACGATCGGCAGGAAGGTTACGCCAAGAGCGGTGATGGCAAGCAAGGCGATCAGCGCAATGAAAGCACCAACCATGAAGATGTCACCATGGGCAAAGTTGATCATGCCGATGATGCCATAAACCATGGTGTAACCAATGGCGATCAGGCCGTAAATCGACCCCAACGTGATGCCATTGATCAACTGTTGTATAAAATATTCCATTTGACTCGCTATTCCCCTTCTCCTTGTGGCTTTTTACCACTTATTTCGATGGAGAGGTGTTTTTTTGGATATTGAGAAATTTAGCATTCCTTTCTTCTTCTTAGCAAGAAGTCGATAGTGAAACAATTATTTCGGCTGCAAAAGGCCGCTATTTGTTCGATTTTGCTGTTTTGATCCTGTAAAAAGCGCAAAATATCCGGTTATGGGTGCCTATTCGAAATTTTGATGTGAATAAGGGATCACGTTGTTGGAAGATGGTGGTGTGATGAATATTGGCGAGGTTAGCATCAAGGTGGATTTGCCGGTCAAGACCATTCGGTATTATGAAGATATCGGATTGGTGGTGCCCGGGCGTTCTGGAAATGGCTATCGACTTTTTACTGCTTTTGATGTTGAGCGATTGCAGCTTGTGGCGCGTGCCCGCAATTTGGGATTTGGCATTGAGGCCTGTCGCCGGTTGCTCTGTCTTTATGATGATCAGGGGCGGGCCAGTGCGGATGTGAAAGAGCTGGCGATTGAGCATTTGGCTGAGATTGATCGCAAAATTGCCGAGCTTGAAGCCTTGCGGTCTTTGTTATTGCCGATGGTGGCGGCCTGTCAGGGCAATGAAAAGGCCGATTGCGCCATTTTGGATGGTTTGGTTTGTGCCGATTCCAAAGATTCCTGACCTTGATAAGTCTTTATAACAAGCCCAAGCCCCGGAAAGAGGTGTGGCCGTTTTTTGCGACAATGATGTGATCGTGAATAGAGATTCCCAATGGTTCGGCAGCGCTGGCGAGGATTTTGGTCATATCGATGTCTGCCTGTGAAGGCGTTGGGTCGCCGCTTGGGTGATTATGCACCAAAATGATGGCGGTTGCCGAGAGCTCCAGCGCCCGTTTGATGACTTCTCTTGTATAAACCGGTGTATGGTCGATGGTGCCTTCCTGTTGCACTTCATCGGTGATGAGGGCGTTTTTCTTATCCAGAAAAAGGACGCGGAATTGCTCGATGGTGTTAAAAGCCATGGCGGTTCGGCAATGATCGAGCACGGCTTTCCAGGAAGACAGGACGGGCCGGTTCTTGACCTTGCCATGGGCAAAATGGGCGGCGGCGGCCTGAATGATTTTCAGCTCTGTTATGACAGAAGGCCCAATGCCGGGAAATTCTTCCAGCAAATGATCGGGCGCGGAGATGACCTCGGCAAAACTGCCAAAGCGTTCCAGCAATTGTTTGGCCAAGGGTTTGATGTCGCGCCGTGGTATGGCGCGGAACAGCACCAGCTCCAGCAATTCATAATCATGCAGGGCTTGTGGCCCGGATGTGCGGAATTTATGCCTTAGCCTTTCCCGATGCCCCATATAATGGGGTTTTGCTGATGCATCCTCAAATCCTGCCATGGCTGTCTATCAGCTTTCTGTCGTTGCATAGGGTGGTTTATGCAAACCTTTGGGAGAGGTGGTGAAAATTTCGCATCCCTCTTGTGTGATGCCCAGAGAATGTTCGAATTGAGCAGACAGAGAACGGTCACGGGTGACGGCTGTCCAGCCATCGGATAAGACTTTGACATGGGGTTTGCCCAGATTGATCATGGGCTCGATGGTGAAAATCATACCCGGTTTCAGTTCCACCCCTTCGCCCTTGCGGCCATAATGCAGGATGTTGGGGGCGTCATGGAAAAGGCGGCCCAGACCATGACCGCAGAAATCGCGGACCACGCCGCAGCGCTGCTTTTCGGCATAATCCTGAATGGCCGCGCCGATGTCGCCTGTTGTCTTGCCCGGTTTGGCCATGTCGATGCCGATCATTAAAGATTCATAGGTGACATCAATCAGACGTTCTGCGGCGCGTTTGATTTTGCCCACTGGATACATGCGCGAGGAATCGCCATGCCAGCCATTGAGAATATAGGTGATATCGACATTGACGATGTCGCCTTCCTTCAAAGGCTTGTCGTTGGGGATGCCATGACAGACCACATGATTGATGGAGGTGCAGCTGAATTTTGAATAGCCACGATAGTTTAAGGTTGCGGGCAGGGCGTTATGCTCTTGGCCAAAGGCGCGCACAAAGTCATCAATTTCCTGGGTTGTGACGCCGGGTTTGATCAAATCGGCCACTTTATCCAGCGCGGTTGCGGTCAGCTGGCCTGCTGCGCGCATCCCGGCAAATGCTTCTTCATCATAGAGATGGATATCGCCTGTGTTGCGCATGGGGCCAGTGGGTGCCGGGATGTAATTGATCATGCTTTTAAGTCCAGACTGTCAGGATCGTGTATCTTTGTAATATCTTATGGATATATCCGAAGACGGGCCGTTGCAAACCCTCTTGGCTTTCTATCTGTGATTTTCTCTTGATTTTATTGCTCTTGCAGTGGAATGGCGCTGTTGAGGGTGATCTCGTTTGTAGTGATTGTGCAGCTATAACCATAAGCTTCAACACCCTGTTGTCTTGCCTCATCAAAGGCTGTGCCATAGGCGGGGTCGATGTCGCGGGCAAGGGCAAAGCTTTGGGCATCTGTGCGCTGGATCAGATAGAGCATGACGGCACGGTGGCCTTGTGCAACCATGTTTGAGAGTTCTTTTAGATGTTTGGCGCCGCGTTTGGTGACCGAATCGGGAAATTCTGCAAGGCCGGTTTGTCGCAAAAGATGGACATTTTTGACTTCAACATAACAATCGGGCTTGTCATCTGCGCGTAACAGCAAATCAATGCGGCTATTTTCTCCGTATTTTACCTCGCGTAGTACCTCGTCATATCCGCTTAATTCGGTAATGGCCCCTATCTTGATGGCCTCTTCAACAATGCGATTGGGATGGGTTGTATTGATGCCGACCAAGGCGCCATCCACCTCCATTAATTCCCAGCTATAGGCCAGTTTGCGTTTTGGATTGTCGGATTTGGAGAGCCAGCACAGGCTGCCTTCTTCTTTTAGGCCCAGCATAGAGCCGGGATTGGCGCAATGGGCGGTGATGATATCGCCATTTTCCAGCTGCATATCGGCTAAAAAGCGTTTGTAACGTTTGATCAGGCGGGCGGGGATAAGGGGTGTTGGCAGTTTCATTTGGCTCTGAATGGTTTATTGTTCTTAATATTAGTGCGGTGTGATCTCATATTGTTGGCTTGTGATGGATGCGGCCATGGGCTAAAGCGAAGTGCATCCGATTTCACGCCGCATGGTTTAACGCTATAGTGGATGAAGCAAGAGAGCATGGCAATGGGTGCAGATTTGGTAACAGCTGGTGTTTTGGTGATTGGGGATGAAATTCTCTCTGGCCGCACCAAAGACAAGAATATCGGTTTTCTTGCTGATTACCTGACACAGCTTGGCATCGATTTAAAAGAAGTTCGGATCGTCTCTGATGACAGGGAGGCGATTGTCGAGGCCGTGAATGCCATGCGGGCGCGCTGGAGCTATCTTTTTACCACTGGCGGTATTGGGCCAACCCATGATGATATCACAGCTGATAGCGTGGCCGTTGCTTTTGGGGTTGGCATTGATCATGATCCGCGCGCGGTTGCTCTTCTCAAAGATCATTATAAAGAGGGCGAGCTGAATGAAGCGCGCTTGCGGATGGCGCGCATTCCGTTCGGGGCGGATCTGATTGAAAACAAGGTGTCCAAAGCGCCGGGCTTTCGCCTTGGCAATGTTCATGTCATGGCGGGAGTGCCTTCGGTTATGCAGGCCATGATGGATGCTCTTGCGCCCAGCCTTGCTAGCAATGCTGCTCTTTTGAGCGAAACCATTGATACCGGGATTGGGGAAGGGCTGGTTGCAGAGCCTTTACGGCTGGCGCAAGCTCGCCATCCCGATGTTGTTATGGGCTCTTACCCCTATTTGCGCGATGGCACCTTTGCCACAAAACTGGTTTTGCGCAGCCGTGAGCAAGGCAAACTTGTTGCGGCTTGCGATGATGTGAAAACAATGCTGGCTGATTTGAAAGGTCAGCAGCAAACACAGCTATAAGCTTGCTCCTTTCGCAAGCAAAGACAGATCAAGGATTTGAAAGCTATGAGTGAAACTCCAGCCAATGCCTTTCCCGTTTATTGGGAGCAATTTCATCGTGACTGCCGTGCTCTGGCCTTTCGTCTGAAGGGGATTTCAGACTGGAAAGCCATTGTTTGTATCACCCGTGGTGGCCTTGTGCCTGCTGCGATA
>JAOXSG010000317.1 GCA_025800105.1 Cohaesibacter sp.
CAATTACAACAGTTGGTCATTGACGAAAGGAAGAATCGCATTCGGATGGAATCATAGTTATCGTCGGCGCAGGACAAAATTGGGTTTGCGGAAAGACAGAGTCGTGATTTGTTACTGGAGAACCAACAGCTTGCATCAGAAGTTGCAAGTTGGCAGACTGCATGTAATCTCCAAATGAAGTCACAACCGCATCCTGCAGCTAGCAGTAGTACAGTGCCACAATCGCAGGTGACAAAGCAGTCACAAGTGCCAAGACCCCAAAGAAGCAATGTACCAAGTCCTCAAGGTCCATTACCTAGTATTGGTGAAATACAGGAAAATGAGCAAAACCCTACTGGACCACAGAGCACTCGACGGGTGTCTTTTGGATCTGTCTTTGATGTATCATCAGGACAGGATGGAGGAGGACAAAATAATGGAGGACAACAAAATGACGGTAATTGGAATGAATGGAGTGCACCACTGGTGGAAAGGAGAACAGCGATACAAACGGATGATGCATTATTCAAACTGGAAATCAAACCAAAGGATCCTCCCATATTCTATGGACGGGCAGCAGAAGATGTTTCAACGTGGATCTCCAAGGTCTCGGATTTCTTTTATCTGACAGGAGCCACGGAACGCCAGCAAGTTGCCTACGCGGCTACCCTCCTGCAGGAGGCCGCTGCAGACTGGTGGGTAACTTTGCTGCGCGAAAATTATGGAGAAAGGCCCGCAGATTTCCAGGAGTTCGCTGTTCGGCTGGAAAAACGTTTTGGAAGTTCAACACGAGTGGATCGAGCCAGGGCCGCCTTAAGAGACATTCGGCAAGGGCAAGCAGAAGATGTCAGAGCATATTCCACTCGGTTTGAAGGATTGCTGGGCAAGCTCCCCTCATGGGATCAGGATTGGGCAAAAACCCAGTTTATCTGGGGATTGCATACGAGAGTCGCGGAACTGGTAACCATATCCAGTCCATCCGATTTGGCGCAAGCCATTCGGAAGGCGGAAGAGGTGGAAATGGCCAGAAATTTGGCAGCAGGTGGTCAAACACTGCAAAAGAATACAAACCAGTTTCGTGGCAGAGGAAGATTCCAAAGGGGCAGAGGTCGTTTCAATGCAGTACAGAGCAGCCCAGGCTTCAATCCCGTTCAGAATGCACCTCAAGTGCAAAATCAGACAATGAATGCCCAAAACGCCCCAATGAACGCCAGAGGTGGAAAGAAGAATGCCCAATGCTACAATTGCAGCGGGTATGGTCATTTCTTTTGGGAATGTCCTTCAGC
>JAOXSG010000469.1 GCA_025800105.1 Cohaesibacter sp.
TTCCCTCCAGCCTATTTCCAATGCTTTTCCCATGTCCACGAAGTCGAATGTAATCAGATCACCGAACTTGGATAGCTTCCTTTTGAATGCATTCTTCCGTGTTTTGAAATGTCTCATCTTAGCTCTGGTACATGAATCGCAATAAGGGTTACTGTACCGATGAGTCATTAGGTGATCCAGAGTTTTCGCTTCTCTTTTCAGTGAACCAGGTTTGGCATATCTCGGTGCTCCGTGATCAAGATCTACCTCGATCAGTCCATCGTGATCCCCATCAGGTCTGGCTTCCGGCTCTGGTGGCCGTTCACCTTCGCCGATTTCAGGTTCGGTATCATGCTTTTCCGCTTCTTCCTCGGATGAAGGTTCGGGTAGATCGTCGTCCGGTTCTTCTCCGGCGGCTGCAACGGGTTTGTTTTCACTTTCTTCTAATTCCTTGGTTTTCAGTTTGCTAATCAAGGATTCTAGGTGATTGATGATCTTCGTGCGATTTTCCTTCAGTTCATCATCCTTTGGGATATCCCCGGGAATCAGGTATGGGATGTCTCCATCAACCTCTAGAAAAGTGCAAATGCCATCATCATTGATCATAGCGGGTTTCATTTCTTCACCTTTGGGCCATATGAAGGAATATCCTTCTTTGCTACATCTGCTTCCGATCGATAGTACTGCTGGTGTCTGGTTCAGTACATGTAGCTTACATTGTCCTAGCCCCTCATGATTCATGATTGTTATCTCATTGGAATCAGTTAGGCCATTCGCCGTCATGAATGTCATACCATCATTATCAAGGAATGTTTCCAATCCTAGTTCTTTGACCTTCCTTTGGGATATCAAATCATGACCACATCCAGTGTCCATAATGAACCGCACTGATTTGTTTGATGATTCTG
>JAOXSG010000479.1 GCA_025800105.1 Cohaesibacter sp.
GAGGGGGAGGCCTTCAACGCATTGAAGGATGCACTGCTCAGCGCCCCAGTACTCCAGTTAGCGGATGCAGAGAGGGAGTACACTGTGACCTGCGATGCGAGTGATTTCGCAGTGGGGGCAGTGCTGAGCCAGAAGCATGAAGACGGTGAGCATCCGGTGGCATATGAGTCGAGGAAGATGAACAGTGCAGAGCAGAACTATCCGACTCATGAGAGGGAGCTGCTGGCGGTGATCCATGCACTGAGGACTTGGAGACATTACCTCGCTGGACGGAAGTTTACTGTGGTAACTGATCATTACTCACTGCAGTATCTGAGGACACAGCCTCATTTGTCAAAACGTCAATCACGCTGG
Source organism: Cohaesibacter sp. (assembly GCA_025800105.1). Classification (GTDB taxonomy): domain Bacteria; phylum Pseudomonadota; class Alphaproteobacteria; order Rhizobiales; family Cohaesibacteraceae; genus Cohaesibacter. Next base: position 355 of record JAOXSG010000479.1, read on the forward strand.
CTTGATTTCATTTCTGAATTTGATTTTGATATTGTGCATACACCGGGGAAATCCAATGTTGTTGCAGATGCTTTGTCTAGGTTGAATGCACTGGAGAGTGAGGGGACATCATCTGTGCAGCATGTGGATAGGGTCTGGAAAAATCTGACAAAAGACTATAAAAATGATAAAAGAACGAAAGAAATGTTTGCGAGAATTGAGGCATTTCCAGGGTTCACTATATCACAGGGAAAACTGTATCATACTGGGTTAGGTAGACAGCAGTTGTATGTTCCAGAGGGTACTTTGAGGAATGTGGTACTACGTGAGTGCCACGATGCCAGGTACGCAGGGCA
>JAOXSG010000480.1 GCA_025800105.1 Cohaesibacter sp.
GGTCGTGAATCCGGTTCAGACGCCTGGAAAGGCTATATGCGCCGCGCCACCAACACGGTCAATTATTCTGCCGAGTTGCCATTGGCCCAAGGCGTAAAATTCGATATCTGATACCAACGGCACGAAAGATTAACCCATATGACCGGATTTTATTGGCTTTCTGGTAAGAAGCTTTTGCTGCCATGGTCTGGTTGACCACAAAGCAAGAGCGACGCAGTCCACAAAGCCAATAAAACCGGCCTTCGGTGCCTTGAAATGGCTCACTGAGCTGCGTTGTCTTTCTAGGGCGCGCCTCATTGAATTGTCTTGACAATTCAATGCAAAAGGTTCGCATCAAATAAAGAAAATACCCCGGCATTGTCCGTCGAAAGATACCTTCTCAGTAAACCATTTCAAAGCATCCTATGGGTCAATCTTTCAGGCCGTTGGTATTATGAGCCTACGTCCTAGGAGAGCGGCCTTTGTTTTGTCATGCAGGTTAACCTGAGAAGTTAGCTAAAAATTGCATTCAGTGTAGCACTCGGGCGCATCACTTTTGCGGTTTTGGCTGGATCAGTGTGGTAATAGCCACCCAGATCTGCGGTAGCGCCTTGAGCTGCGGCCAATTCTGCAAGGATTGTGTCTTCCCCTTCTGTCAAGGCTTTGGCGATTGGGGCAAAATGCGCGGCCAGTGCGGCATCATCGGATTGTTCGGCCAGTGCTTGTGCCCAATAACGGGCAAACCAGTAATGGCTGTCACGATTGTCCGGCTCACCGACTTTGCGCGATGGGGATTTGTTGTTGTCAAGAATGCCTTGGGTTGCCACCTCAGCGGCTGCGCCCAGTATGCCTGCTTTGCTATTGCCTTTGCTATCGGCAAGGAAATTCAGGCTTTCGCCAAGGGCGCAGAACTCGCCCATGGAATCCCAACGCAGGTGATTTTCTCCCACCAATTGCTGCACATGTTTTGGAGCAGAGCCGCCAGCGCCGGTCTCGAACAGGCCGCCGCCATTCATGAGTTTGACAATGGAGAGCATTTTGGCCGAGGTGCCCAGTTCCAGAATGGGGAAGAGATCGGTCAAATAATCACGCAGCACATTGCCGGTAATGGCGATGCTGTCCTTGCCTGCGGTGATGGTGATCAGTGATTGACGGGTGGCAGCGCGCGGTGCCATGATCTGGAATTTGTCAGCAACTCCAGCGGCTTCCAAAGCTGGTGTTACATATTTGATCAGTTCTGCATCATGGGCGCGGTTTTCATCAAGCCAGAAGATAGCTTCAGAGCCGGTAAGGCGCTGGCGATCCATGGCAAGCTGGATCCAGTTTTCAATCGGGGCTTTTTTGACGGT
>JAOXSG010000322.1 GCA_025800105.1 Cohaesibacter sp.
TGATGATATCATGGGGAGGAAGCCGGAAATCAAGGTAGTCATAGGAAAAGGCATTTATGTCAAAGTACGATGGAAGAACGATGACGCGTTGGAAGAAATGGTGAAATCGAGTAATAGAAAGAACAAGAACCAATCATGCGCTTCTGCTGAATCATCAAACAAATCAGTGCGGTTCATTATGGACACTGGATGTGGTCATGATTTGATATCCCAAAGGAAAGTCAAAGAACTAGGATTGGAAACATTCCTTGACAATGATGGTATGACGTTCATGACGGCGAATGGCCTAACTGATTCCAATGAGATCACAATCATGAACCATGAGGGGCTAGGACAATGTAAGCTGCATGTACTGAACCAAACACCAGCAGTATTATCGATTGGAAGCAGATGTAGCAAAGAAGGATATTCCTTCATATGGCCCAAAGGTGAAGAAATGAAACCCGCTATGATTAATGATGATGGCATTTGCACTTTCCTAGAGGTTGATGGAGACATCCCATACCTGATTCCCGGGGATATCCCAAAGGATGATGAACTGAAGGAAAATCGCACGAAGATCATTAATCACCTAGAATCCTTGATTAGCAAACTGAAGACCAAGGAGTTAGAAGAAAGTGAAAATAAGCCCGTTGCAGCCGCCGGAGAAGAACCGGATGACGATCTACCCGAACCTTCTGAGGAAGAAGTGGAAAGGCGTGATGCCGAGCCCGAAGTTGGCGAAGGTGAAAGGCCACCAGAGCCGGAAGCCAGACCTGATGGGGATCACGATGGATTGATCGAGGTAGATGTTGATCACGGAGCGCCAAGATATGCTAAACCTGGTTCACTGAAAAGAGAAGCCAAAACTCTGGATCACCTAATGACTCATCGGTACAGTAACCCTTACTGCGATTCATGTACTAGAGCTAAGATGAGACATTTCAAAACACGGAGAAATGCATTCAAAAGAAAGCTGTCCAAGTTCGGTGACCTGATTACATTCGATTTCGTG
>JAOXSG010000510.1 GCA_025800105.1 Cohaesibacter sp.
GATGTAGCATTGATGAGAATTGCTAAGCTTTTGAAGATGTAGCATTGATGAGAATTGCTAACCTTTGACAGGCAGACGTGCGATATAATTAAATAAGATTTGTGTCAAAATCGCTCTCTCTTAGGGTACTGCTGCAAAAAATGAAAACGCGGAAGCTCATTTTACGTGGCCGGTGCGGAACGGTCAGATTGCACGCTGTTTTAAATTAATAACATTTTAACAGTCTCGCAGCCAGAAATTTGACCGCCTGAAAAAACATTAAGTGACCACTGAAGGATTCTAGGGGGAAAGGGTGTTAGGTCTTGTGATGCTTTGCATCCTATCAGTGCGTCCGTGAGAAGATGTAACATTGATGAGAATTGCTAAGCTTTTGAAGATGTAGCATTGATGAGAATTGCTAACCTTTTACAGGCAGACGTGCGATATAATTAATAACACTTGTGTCAAAAGCGCTCTCTCTTAGGGCACTGCTGCAAAAAATGAAAACGCTGACTGCGTCCGTGAGAAGATGCAGCATTGATGAGAACTGCTAAGCTTTTTACAGGCAAATGTGCGATATAATTAAATAAGACTTGTGTCAAAAGCGCTCTCTCTTAGGGCATTGCTGCAAAAAATGAAAACGCTGACTTCAGGGGGACAAAAAATTATGCTTCTTGGGGCTGATAGCAACCTATCA
>JAOXSG010000514.1 GCA_025800105.1 Cohaesibacter sp.
CCACTTGTGCTTTTCGCGGTACAGTGGCTTGTGGTGGTGTGACTGCAGGGGGTCCTGCTGGTGCAACCATTGGTTGAGCAGGAGGGGTTGCTATGGCACCTCCCCCTGCCTGCATTTGCTGTGGGTTGGCTTGGACATTTAATTGTTGTCTGGCCTTCTTCAACTTAGCTTTCGCGATCTCCTGTTTTCTTTCTGACCGCATTAATTTGTTGAAGAATTCATTCAGAAGAGACCTCCCTATGGGGGTTTCTGCCTCTAATGTATGATGCAGCCTACCTAAAGCTTTGGTCGGCTGAGGATCCTGTGTAGGGCAATCTCTTGCAAAGTGTCCTACTTGACCACACCTCCAACAAACATTTGGATTATACATTCCGGTAGGTGGTGCTCCTTGATCACCCACAGGGTTTGCATCATTATTTGTATTTCCCACTGCCATGTCAGTGGCCCCTTCCCCTTCTACAGCCAACACTTGGGCTTGTATATAGTTTGGGGTCACTACTTCTCCTACC
>JAOXSG010000523.1 GCA_025800105.1 Cohaesibacter sp.
TTTTTGTAGTGTGCTATATTAATAAACTTGCTTGTGCTGTTAAATGAAACGCATTGTCGTTATTGAGAGCTCGAGGAACGTGAAGGAAAAAATAACCACCAGCGCCAAATTAAACGCTAGAAAATACCATGAAAGCTGCAAAACATGGGAAAATAATGAGGTTTTTAAGCGCGGGAAAACATTCAATCCGAGCCAAGTGCTAGAAAACATACCAACGCACACCGGTGCCGCAAGGATCGGGAAAACATGTAGCCAATGGAAAGCGAGGGAAACTGACATGCAAACAGTGGAAAGCGCGGGAAAACATGCAACCGGTGCAATGCAAAGCGCGGTAAAACTTTCAATTTGGGCCAAGCGCTGGAAAACAGACATACAGTGAAAAGCGCGGGAAAGCATTTAGGCAGTGGAACGCGCGGGAAAACGCGCATCCGGTGCTAAACGCGGAGAGGGATGCTTGCTTTCTGTAAGCAAAATATCTCGAAATGAACAGGTGCACACAACAGCTGATTCATCCATCTGCAAGTGTT
>JAOXSG010000546.1 GCA_025800105.1 Cohaesibacter sp.
GCGGGTAAGATGAAGCAAATCCAGCGCCGTGATTGGCTCCCCGCGCGGCCAAGATGGAGCTCTCTTGCCCGCTCGGGATTGCCCGTTACCTGCGCGCCATTATTCACAGTAAATCCATATAATGGATCCTTTATTGGCCTAGCTCATTCGATCAAGCGAGTGGCGGGATATTGGCCGCGTTCTTCTTTGTGCATGTTTATGGACCGAGTACACAAATGAAAAAGAACTTGGCCATTATCTCGCCACCTTGACCGAACGGGCAATCTCGGCCAATAAGCCATATATCAAGAACAACGTTATTGTGACACCCAACTGCGCGTAAATTAAAAGTTCGCAAATACAGTGTAGTGCCCTTGGTGTTCAAACTGAGACTGTTACCGTTGTTATATTATTCGGCCTTCGCTTGGCCTTTCTTATCCTCAAGCAATGTTGAAAGGGTCTCGAATGATTCTGTATGTGGAGGGTGCTTCAAGCTAACCTGGCATAGAGGATTGAGGGCAGGCATCAAAGGAGTGAGTTCAGCCGTTGGATCAGAGGGGTGGGATCTAGGATCACAGTCACGGGACCAGGGATCACAAGCAATGGCCATGGGATCCGCATCAGCATTTTTTCCCCAAGGATCAGGGATCCCTGGATCAGGCTGTATCATTTTGGTGGGATCAAGGAGCAAAACTTGTTACGCTTTAGGAATCAAGGATCAGAAATATGGGTACAAAAA
>JAOXSG010000549.1 GCA_025800105.1 Cohaesibacter sp.
GAGGGGCGAGGTGGGGGATCTTGCTTTCCTCCTATAGTCAATATCAAGTACAGTGAACTTTCTTTAAGACGCACTGACCCTTAGGGCCATCTCGAGCTGTCTGTCTTAGAGAGGTATCCGTCTTAAAGAAAGTCTAGTTACAGATTGACAAACATGTGAAATCCAGCCTGGTTGGGATCAACAAATCCTGTCCGCATATGATACAGGTGTCCGTCTAGCTTGAAAGAGTTGACTGCAATTGCATTTTCTAACTTCTTTTAACGTTGTCATTCTGATAAGGACGGTGATGATTGTAATGTAATTTTTAGTGCACTGAAAGGCTTTGCCTCAATATTGTAAGAGACGGGTAGGGGTGTACCGAGTGAAGTACGGTCGATTTCCCCGGGCTATAAAATTGTTTGGAACCAGCGATTATTCCCGAACTTGTAAAAGTTGTACTAAAGATGTTTATACACTAAAATACCACTGGTTATTTTTAACAAAATAATATTAATTGTAATGCTCAGACTAAAGTGTTTTGGAATTACAGTTTGACGGGAACACCTCTCAAACCCCCATGTCGACTCGAGCACATGCACCTTCCAGTGGCATTGGAGTAGGGGGGGACAGGGGGGTCTGAACATCCCGCCTCCCGCAGCCTGCACTCCCGGTTCCCGCCCCCCTTCCATAACGGCTCCCGCCCCCGCGTACTTTTCCTATTGCGAAATATTGTGCCAATGTTGCGAAATATTTCTCATTTCTCCCGGCTCCCGCCCCTTTTAGATATCCCGCCTCCCGCCCCCTCTTCTCCCGCCTCCCGTAGACCTCCCGCCCCCATTACTCCCGGGCTCCCGCCCCTCTGTTCCCCCCCCCCCCATTGGACCTGCTTTTTGGACTACTACAATCTCCGTCAAAAGTCGTTGGGACACTTTGTG
>JAOXSG010000568.1 GCA_025800105.1 Cohaesibacter sp.
AATCTGCTGCAAAAGCGGACTTCGAAAAGTCTTTGGTTACTATCTCTGACTTTAATAAAGCCGAAGATGTTATCGATGTAAAAGCTCTTGATGCGCGTACCACTTTGGATAACAACCAAAAAGGTCAGATTGCAGGCGCAGCCGATCTACATGCGGCTGTAAGCTTGGCTGCCACCTTTGCTGGTCAAGATAAATCTGCCGTATTTACCTATAAAGGTGATACCTATATCTTCGGCGATACCAATTCTAGTGGCGATTTTAGTGCTGGCGATACCTTGATCAAGGTAACTGGTGTCTCTAATATTGCTGATCTGAAAGATGGTAACTTCTTGATCTAATCATCAGCTGATTGTTAGAAATATCGGAAGGCCCGCCATTTGGTGGGCCTTTCTTTTAGAGCATATTTTTTTCCGAAAACCGCACACACTTTTCGGAAAAATGCTCTAGGGCCCGATTTACAAGTCTCTGAGTGAGACTTTTAGGTTGCATATCTGCCTCTCTCCCCCTCCCAAGCCGCCCCGTCATGGTACCCTCATGGGCGGTCTGGGAGGGGGAGAGGGCTGGCTCAGGACTTTTAAATCAGGCTCTTATGCCGTTATATAAATGCGTGATAAAACAGCCTAACTTCTCGTAAATTCTCTCTTTATCGCTTTCTTAGCTCTTTACTATCGGGGATTTCCTTCATGACAGGTGATCAGCAAGCTCTTTCCATTGAAGAAATTTTAGAGGCTGTGCGCGTTGAGGCGAAGGCCCAAGCGCCTGAAGCAGATCAGTTAGGAAAGAACAGACGATTACAAAATCTGAGTATAATACCTGTTCCCCAGCAACCTGACGATGGGGATGCTCTGCCCCTTAACAAGGCTGTTTATAGCATTGAAGAATTTTCTGCGCTGGATGATGGCGACTTTTTGAGCAATGCCTATCGCATTTTGTTGGGGCGAGAGGTTGATGCTGAAGGAAGCGGCCATTATTTACCAGCTCTTCAAAAGGGGCGTATGAGCCGAGTTCGAGTTCTCAGTGCTTTGAGCCGATCAGCAGAGGGACAGGAACGCGGCATTAAAATTGCCGGTTTATTGCCAGCCTCTATTCTCGATCGTCTGGCTGGATTGTCCGGCATCGGCAGAGTGTTTGAACCTTTCATGCAATTTTTGGTTCGCTCGACAACCAACCAGCGCCTTGCGATACTTTCCAAGCGCCATAATGATTTGATCATGGATATTGAGAGTGCATTATCAGCGATCCGCAAAAACCAAACAAGTCTGGATATGCGATTGACCATGGCTGAAAAAGATGCAGATTTAGCGCAAGATCACGCAAGAATTGCCAACAATT
>JAOXSG010000575.1 GCA_025800105.1 Cohaesibacter sp.
TGTAGGAGAGGGTTTGAGAGTAGGTGTGAGTGATATTGAATCAGAGATTTCTGCCAAATTCAAGAACAGGAGGAGTACAAATTTGCTATACTGAGAAAGGGAACCCTTTCTCATGCTCTCTCTTTTCTCCACACGAGTGCCGATTAGTGTATCTACGATATCCGAGGTCGAAGATGCCTTTGAGAATTGTGCCCAAAAGGCGGCGGCATGAAGAAAATTTCTCGATATGCCTTTCGCCTCACTCTAGGTTCCGCCAATCCATCAATTTTTATCGCACGGGCAATTCAATGGGCAGGCTATGGCCTGTCCTTCTTCATCGGTGCAACTTTGTGGCCGCGCCTTATAGAATGGGGCTTCAAACACGAAAACACGCAGTTTGGTCTCTCCCTAATGCTGAGTGGTTTTTGTCTACCCATCACCATGGCAGTCGCTTGGGGCGCGGGGTGGATGGTGATGCAAGTGGCAACGATTTTCGATCATCCGCAAGGCAACCATAGTTTGGAACGCAATGTTCAAATTGCCGCGATGATGGGTGTGATCGCTGCTTTAGGAAGCTGCGGTATGATTGCCGGCGGGTATGAACCACCCGAGTTACTACGCTCCTTCTATGATCTTGATCTCAGCAGTAAATACCGCTGAGACTATTCATTTTGTTAAGGGGAGGCCGAGAGGTGCTTCCTCTTCTCTCCCCACAAGGACAAGTAAACACGACCCGTGGCTCACTTTGTTGCGCCCGCGCCATGTCGCATTGATTGTCCTTTGCCCCTCCCATCTCCGTCTTCGCCAGAGGGCAAGGGTTGTAAGCGCAACCCAAGTCTAAAAGGAGAAGACAAATGACAGTGACTTTTTACGCCCAGCCCTACGATATTGATGCGACAGGCTTCTATTTTAGCGATGCAGAAACCTACAAAGAAACCATTGGCAAGATCACCAATCGCTATGGTGATCCAGTCGAAGAATTCGAACTGCAATTCATTGACGGAACAGTGCTGAACAGCAAACTGGCAAGAGCCATTGAGCCAAACCAGTGCAATATCTTGCCTATGATGGACGCCATGGAAACATGGAATGAAGAGCAAAAACTAAAGGTTATTATTGCCGTTGGTGAATGCGGGCTCAGCTTTGATTTTGAAAGTGGTGATCCAGACGATCTGGATATTGATCTTTATACCGATATGAGCCTCAAGGATCTGGCTTACATCTTTGTTGATGAAGGCATGTTCGGAGACATCCCAGAGCATCTATCCAATTACATCGATTATGGTGCCATCACCCGTGATCTGGCTCATGACTATGTCGAAACCAGTATTGCTGGTGACTCTTACGTTTATCGCATGGCGTAAAAGGGGGAATTAGTTCTTGCGAGGGGGAAGCTTCACATTCAAGGGGCGTGGATACCCTTTTATCGATATGAATAGCGGGTATTTGCCATGCTCGATATAGTATTTACGCTCATTCGCAATGAGGCTTTTCATCATTAGATCACTAAGATCTTCACCAGTCTCAACATGCGCTTTATAGGCACTCTGAAGCCATTTGCTCATTGTTCCACCGATTTCGACGAGATAATCGTAGAACTGCCAGTATTTGACCTGCATCTGTACGGTTTCTTTTACCCCATCGGAAAAATCCAAGTGGCGCTTTTCCCATTTATGACGCTCAGGGCATTGTTCTCTTTTATCGATGTATTCCAGATAATCAGCATAGCCTTGTGGGGGAGCATATGGCGGTGACTTATATCCATGAAAATAGCGGATACATTGATGTTCCCAAAGTGATCCCCATAGATAGTCACTAAAATTCTGATCGCTCTGTCTCAGTATATCAACGTTTCTGACCCATTCGATCATATCAAGATTTGCTTCTTCGACACACCAATCGAAATAATCCCACAGCACTTTAGGAAGATTAACCGTTTCCCCAACACCAAATGCATTTTCAACGACACGCCCGATCCGTTCTGTACCTTCGGTCATAGGAATTAAGTGATTTCTCATACACCAATTATAGCAGATACAAACAAAACACTTCCATAGGAACTAAATCTCATGATCATGGTCGTTTTCAGGATCGTCAACACGCGTAAAGTCTTTGTCTGGGGTCGCATTAAGGTCAATTTTAATGTCGTCAACCATCTGACGTTGCAAAGGAGTTAGCGGCGGGTTGATCCACTCTCCATAATCAAAATATACGTCTGCAACAATTTCAGCGTCTTCCTCTTTTACCAAGGCCAGACGTGAAATACGTCCCCCATTTATACCTTGAGCATGCGGTTGCTCCTCCTGTTTAACCATTACACGATAACCATGTTCCTCCCAATCTAGGGTTAAATCTTCCGTTCCTAAATTGATTGGATGCTCTGTTGGATCATATGGAATGAGCTCGATATCTAGAACCTGTTCATCTGTAGCAATGGCAACGCTTCCCATAGGAGCGTTCCGAGGGCCCGAACCAGGTGCGAATTTTGGAGGTGTAATAGATTTTCGTGTGCTGTCCTTTTCTGCGACAACACGATGGTCTTCCTTTTGCTCTTGATTTTTTCCTGAAGAAGGCTTGTTAAACTGTTCTGATAGTCTGTTTCTCTCGTCATCAGACATTAGTTTGTAATCCTTGATTGACCAATTGAGGAATGGGCGGATTACTCCGCCCATAGGATTTACTTGTCTTGGTAGAGATTGACGCCGAGGTCTTTGAGATCGGGATCATCGAACCATTTCACCTTGTCGGCTTGAAGAGGATGCATCTTGTCGATAAATGCGATCTGCATGCTGTCATTCATGCGCATCAATTCATCAGGATACGCCAGCTTACGTTGAGCCGCAGAGTGCGTGTCCGTGTCACTAGAGCCTGATGAAGATGTATTTCCACTAGAGCCAGAACTTGAACCGAATGTACTGGCAACAGCAGAAGAGAACGACCAGACCGTGGTCTCACCACAAAGAGAGGAGAAGTATTCTGCCGTTTTTTGATCACTTGACCCGAAATAATTGATCATGCCTGCGTTCGCGACAAAGGATTGCCACCCATCACCATAAATGCGTTCCAACTGATTGAAGTCTTGAACGATGCCCCATAGCTGCATCCCAAAACCAGCCATCAATCCGTAAGCCTGTTCAATCATGCTCAGGCGACCGAGAGCCGCAAACTCATCCAAGACAAACAATACAGGTTTTTCTGGCTTGGTTTCTATGTCCCGAGCGTTCACCGTAATGGCTTGCTGTACCAGCAACCGCAACCAACGACCAAACGCATCCAATCGGTCTGCTGGCAATACCAAATAGACCGTCATTGATTTTGTCTTTAAGTCTTCGAACTTGAAGCTCGACGTTTTCAGATTATCGCGAAGCCGATCACTGTCCAAGAAATGTGTTTGAGCTTGCGCTGATGCAAGAACATTAGAGAGTAGCTTCTTTTCTTTTTGCAAACTACGGTTTCCCGTACTTTTAACAATTGGATGGCCTGATCCTGCCATCTTATTGAACAGCACTTCGAGGTCATTACTATCTAATAATAGCAACTCGCGAACACGGCTCAGCGTGCGCTTTCCATCCTCTTCTCGGGCTGTTGCTACATAAAGGATAAACCCTTGTAAGAGTGCTTTGGCCTCTTCATTCCAAAAGCTATCAGAATGATTTTCACCAACGACCAGTGCGTCAGCAAGCAGCATTGCGTTTTCAGTGATATCAATGTCAGTGATTTGTAACCAATCAAGTGGATTGAAACTGGAAGTTTCTATGCCTTCAATCTGAACAATGCCCCAAGGATCAACGATATGGACATCTTGCCCCATATCATTGCGCCGCTTTGCCGTAATCATGGCATTCTCGCCCTTGGGGTCAATGACAAACATTGAACCTTCATAGGTCAATAGGTTCGGGATGATCTGTGTTGTGCCTTTGCCAGATCGCGTCGGTGCAACCGTCAATAAATGCCGATCTCCTTTATAGGAAATCACCTCTGCTAGGCCTCTGTCATTAAAAGCTTCTCCCAGCCGAATGCCTTCTGCGCCATAAACATCATATTGGTGTAAATCCCTTGGCGTTGCCCAACGGCTTGACCCAAACGTGTCGAGACTATCATTGGATTGTGATCCAGAAGAGCGTAACCAATAGCCAATCCCAAAGAAGAAACCAATGATCGCAGCTCCAATTGTGACCCACCAACCGATCAAGCCATTATTGAAACTAGCAATCAGGATGACAGCACTTAAGAGAATAAAAATACCGACTTTACGGAACTTCTTACTGTTGGGTGATAAAATCCAACCAATAGAAAGGCCTCCTCCAACAGCAACAAGAATAATCAGTGCACGTGATAACGCCAAGAACATCATCGATCGCGCACCATAATTCGCGTAACCACCAGCTGACTGCGCAATAGCACCGTCAGCAAAAAGGGCAATCGCCAAGATGCCGATAAGAGCAGTAAATTTATAATTCTTCCAAATCATCATATTCTCCAATATTTGGAGCTAAAGGGACAATGACAAGTCACGGATAAGCGACCTATTCGATTCATGAGAGCTGTCTGAGCGCATTGAATGTTTGACATTTTGCGCCAATATGCGGCGCTCTTGTTTGTGTTTTTGTCGAAGCTTTGTGACTTCACTCTGGAAGCGCCTTCGTTCTTTCATCTGCTCTTCGACCATAAAATCACGCTGCTTCTGATCTCGTGTCGCACAATGGCGGGCTTCCAGCTCATTTTGTGATTGAATGGTTTTTGCTTTACCTGTCAGACGATCAAATAAGCCGCGCAGACCCTTATTGAGCCTGCCAGACCGTATTCTTGTTTCTTCCGACCAACGTTTAGTCTGACCATCGTGAAGCTTTTGCCGTTCTTCGCGTTGAGCCTGCCTCATGGCTCTGTGTGTCTCTCTCAATGGGTCAAAGTCGCGTTGCTGACGGTCTTTAACTTGCGAGATATAATCTCGCATTTGATCAGATACCTTGGATCTAATAGCGGCCTTTGTCTCATCAACAGAGGGCAATTGATCAGGGGAGCCGAGTTTGGATTTTACATCGCTGGCGCGAATGCCCGACCACTTCGAAAGCGCATAGACATTCCCATCGACATCCAAAGCAACAAAGCCACGGCGATCACCGCGAGCCAGAAAATATCCGCGATCCTCTAAAGCGTTTGTCAGACCAACCAAACTGTCAGATCGCTCCCATGCTTGTCGAAACGCCTGTTTGATTTCACGAGGGTCAATATTTTGTCGTTTGGCTTGCTGCCATTCTTCCAATGTGAAATTGAGAGGACTTTTGCCACCATAAGTCTTCAACCCATTGGGCAAATCCCAACCATGATCCAAAAACAGATCACGCGATAAATCACGCAGCTTGTTCTTATAGTGAGGGAGATTGATTGCCCTTAACTCTTGTCCATCAATGCGCGACCACACCACATGCGCGTGACGGCGACCTTCTTTTTCATGAACAACAATAGCGCGGGGCTGATTATCCAACCCCAGCGTTTTTTCTGCGCGATCAGCGGCCTCGATGAAATCATCCTCGGTCGCAATATGATCCTTGGGCGGATTCAGACTCAAAGAAAACATATATTGCTTACACTGCGTTGCCTTGGAAATGGCATGAGTTTCCAATAAAGCATTGCCTAGGTTGTCAGAAACGAATCCGCGCAACTCTAGCAACGTAATATGATCATTGTCACGCTCATTCATAAGATGATCGGCAAGAGCGGATGCACCGGCACGTTGTGATCCTCAAAGCTCGCACTAATGTCGCACGTATCCAAGCAACTTCAGCAATAGCCTTGTGCAAATCCTCTTCCCGATCAGGATCAACAATCAATGTCCCTTGGTTCAGATGTTTGGCGATTTGGTTGAGATTACTGGCACTTCGGCTCGATCCAAGACGCGCCAGTATTTCAGCCAAAAGCTGCTGATCAGCATCGACTGCTTTGCGCCGTTTACGATATTTGGGTGCATCATCGGAGAATACGACCGATTTTATGTATGAGGCCAACGGCATTGCTCCAGCTTGGCTTTCAAGCTGGTGGCGTTCCTCTTTTGAAAGACGAAGTGAAAACGGCGCAATGCGGGGAATCTTGGGATTACTATGCGAGGTCATGGTCGCGGCCCCCGCATATCGTTTTTATGATGTTTTAGAACCTCATCCCAGCGGTGCAACTCGTCGAACAGTTCGTTCGAACAAAGTTGACGACGCTCCGCCATTTTTACCTGCGCTTTGCCGCCCGCCAACCCAAAGCGCTGAGGCTTCGGGTTTGAATTTCGTTCTCAGCCTTACCTTGTCACAGCTCTTTTGCAAACTGGATCGATGCTAGAGCATTGTCTTTGTTGCGCAGGATGACGGTGGAAAATTCCGGTGTGGCAGAATAGATGACCAGATGTCGGCCAGTGATGTAAGCATCGCAGTGGATTGCCCATGGGCCCATGTGAATGGCATATCCAAATGGGATCTTGAAGGCGGAAACGCGCTTGATGTCATCATCGCCGCGTTTGCCGACAATCAAATATCCGCCGCAATTTGCATCCAGTGGCATATGGAAATGGGGGCGGTCGTGAACTTCCAGATAGGCTCCGCCGCCCAGATCTTCCTTGAGCAGATAATTGTCTGGATAATCCTCGCCCACTGAGGTGATTGTGACGGGCAGGTTGCCTGTGCTGTCAAAGCGCACCAGATCACCGGATTTTACCAGATAGCTGCCATAATAGGCCAGATGTTCCGGCGTGGTCTCTGCCACTGGAATGGTGATGTGAGTGTCCCCATTGGGAAGAATATAGCGACCATTGCCACCCAAGATGTTGGACTCATCATTGGTATAGTCAATTTTTGTTTCCCACTCCCCGTTCAGTACCAAATGCGGTGGCTGAACAGGATCTGCCAGTTTGATCGGCTCGCCATTGCTGGCCACAAATCCGTTCTCATGGCTGACCTGATAAACTTTGTCGGGTTCGCAGTGACCGATGAAATTTTCGGTGCGCATATAGGACGTTTCTGTGCTGCCAAGACGATTGACCATCAGAACCGGAATGCTGTCAATCAGGTCTTGGGGCATGGCGCGAGTGAATTGTAAAGCGTCATAGGTGAGGGCCAAAGACGGTTTTGTCGACATGGAATTTTCCTGATTATCAAGAGGTTTAAGCCGGGCCGCTTTTTGTGATACGGCCCGGTTTTCGACATTAGCCAGCGGAGACCGGCGTTGGTTCGCCTGTTTTTGTCGCTTCTTGCTTTGGTTTGGCTTTGAAAATGAAGACACCAAAGAGCGCAAACAGGATGGCGATGATCGGGTTCATCCAGTTGAGCAAGGCCCAAGGGGCATAATCCAGCACACTCACGCCCAGCGTAGCGGCAAAGAAAGCGCCTCCTGTGGTCCATGGAATCATGACTGTGGTCAGGGTTGCCCCCTCTTCCAGACAGCGGGACATAACAGAGCGATCAATGCCTTTTTCATCATAAGCTGTGCCAAAGAGCTGGCCACCCAGAATGATGGACATATAGGCTTCCCCCATGGTCATGTTGCCAAGAAGGCAGGCCATGATGGTTGAGGTTACCAGACTGAAAGCAGATTTAACCCGAAGCAGCACAACGGAAATCAGCGTTTGCAGGAAGCCAAAGCCATAAAGAATGCCGCCTAGGGCCAGTGCCATCAGGGCAAGGGAGAGTGTCCACATTATGGAAGAAATGCCGCCACGGCCTAGCAGGCTATCCAGTGCTTCAATGCCAGTAGAGCCTTTGCCGCCACCGCCATAGAGGGCATTCATTACCGCGATTGGATCTGCCCCTTGCATGACAATGGCGAGCAGAACTGCGGTTGCGGCTGCGGCGATCATGGCAGGCTCTGCGGAGACTTTTGCCGCGGTCAGGGCGATCATGACAATGAAGGGCAACAGGCATAGAAGATTGATGGAATATGTAGCGTCGAGCGCTTCGATCATGGCATTGACGCGATCAACGGACATAGCATTGTCAGCAAATTGCAGACCGATCACGGCATAGATGACAAAGACAATCAAGAAAGTTGGGCCTGTGGTATAGGCCATAGA
The DNA here is from genome assembly GCA_025800105.1 of Cohaesibacter sp. Classification (GTDB taxonomy): domain Bacteria; phylum Pseudomonadota; class Alphaproteobacteria; order Rhizobiales; family Cohaesibacteraceae; genus Cohaesibacter. Next base: position 8,027 of record JAOXSG010000575.1, read on the forward strand.
GCGGATATGTTTGTAGAGATCCACTTGTGAGGACATGGCGGCCAGATTGGTCGTGTCGGAAACGGGTGACATTTTGTCACCAAAGCAGGCGCCGGACACGACAACACCGGCGACAATGGCCAATGGAATATCCATGGCACCGCCCATGCCGATGAGCACAACACCGGCTGTGCCGACAGTTCCCCAGCTGGTGCCAGTGGCCACAGACATAAAGGCACATAGAACCAGTCCGGCAGGCAAGAAGACCGCTGGAGAGATAAATTCAAGGCCATAATAGATCAGGGTGGCAACGGTGCCGGACTGAATGAAGGCAGCAACCAGCACGCCGATGAGAATGAAGATATAAATGGCGCCAAAGGCGCGAGAAATGCCATCATTCATGGCATTGCGGATGGCGGTGAAATCGCCCGATGTCAAACGCCATGCGCTGATCGCACCAATGGCTAGGCAAACCAGCATCAGGCTATGCAGGCTGATTTTGAGAATGAAAAGTCCAATTCCGATGGTCGCAACGATTAGACCAAAGGTCAGCGCAGATTGCGCAAAGGATGGGCTTGTTTTGTTATTTTCCACGTTCGTCCTCCCCGGCTAGTGGTAATAACCCGTAGACTTAGCAGTGTTTATTGGTTAGAAAAATACAAAGTTATTAATTTAATCATTAGGTTTTTCTAATGTCTATTTGGTCGCTGCCATCGGAAAAAGTGTTTCGAGTGTTTGAAATGTGTGCAAGCTATCAAAGCTTTACGGCGGCGGCTCATGCCTTGGGGGTGACGCAAAGCGCGGTGAGTCAGCAAATGAAAATGCTGGAAGAGACGCTTGGTCTTACTTTATTTTTCAGGCAAGGGCGGCAGATTGTCCTGACGCCGACGGGCAAAAAATTGCTGGATGCTCAAAAGCGTGCTTTTGGTGGCATTCGTGAAGTGATTTTGGATGAGCGTAAGCAAAAGGAAAGCCTTGATGTCTCGGTTGAGGTGTTTCCCGGTTTTTCCGTGCGCTGGCTTTTGCCGCGCCTGTCTTTGTTTTTTGCAGCTCACCCAGAGGTGAATCTGAATATTCTGACATTGCCCGGGGATGGGCCAGAGGCATCTGGTGATGCTGATTTGACCATTCTTTATACCAAATCCCACAAGCAAGACTGGTTGACGCAAGATCGTTTGTTTCCTGTTGCCTCTGCTGATTTTATCAAGGCGCATCATCTGGATGTTTGCCCGAATGAGGAGCTGCCGCAAATGCTGATGTCTTTGCCATTGTTGGGGGATAGCTTTTCTCATGCGGATGATATTTGGCTGGAGTGGCTGAAGGGAACAGGCCTTGCTCCCACTCCCAATGGGATATGTCGTTATCCGCAATCCAATATGAGTTTGTTGCTGGCTGAACTTGGGCAAGGCATTGCCATGGGGCGCTCGATCTTGGTGCGCGATGCTCTGGAGAGTGGTGTCTTGCTGCAGGTGGGGGGAATTGAGGTGCCATCCCCTGCTAATTATGTGATCAGGGAAAATGAGATGCGTGCCTTGAGCAAAGGGGGGCAGATTTTTTCAAATTGGCTTAGAAAGAGGCTGAATGATCAATAATTTATTTTGTCTTATATGTGTAGGCGCCTGTTAAATCAGGTACTAAAGACAGGGCCGGTTGGCCCTGTCTTTAGTTATATCTTATCCTGTTTTTGCGTTTGCTTATGCGCTGTTGCGGCCATGCTCGATTGTATGTTGCACATCACCGTTATTGATGGGAGCGCCGGATGCGCGCAGCAGATCACCGACTTCCCAGTCTCCTTCGTTGACGGGATTTTGTTCGCCTTCTTTGAAGAGAGCAAGAATGTCGGGATCATCGGCTGGGGTCCAATTTGGCCATAGACGGACATAGGATGTTGGATCGCCTGCCAAAAGGCCACCAAAGACTTCTGCAATGATTGTACTGCCTACCTTGCCAAGCTCGCGACCTGATTTATCCCCTTTCAGCAATTCACTTTCTTTGAGGATATAATGCCAGAGAATGTCTTCATGGGGGTCGTTGATCGGATGAGGCTCAAAGCCCATTAAACGTGCAACATCCGATCCTTTTGGCAATTCTAGCAGCATGGAGCGTAAAAGATTGAGAAAGGCCAACATATTGAATTCGTTTTCTTTCCTTGGGCCTTCTTCAAGTTTGAAAACGGCGGATGAGAGTTTGGGATCAATGCGTCTGGCAGGTTGCGGGAAGTCGCCTCCTGATTTTATGTCGAAAAACCAATCCCATTGGACTGTATGACGATGTGGGAAATGGCGAAAGCCGCGCAAATCATGGCGTATCTTGTTCGCGTCATCCTTTGGTCCGTCGGGATGGAAAATTGGGAGTTCGTCTTTCAATTCTGCACCCAGCCCGACATCTTTGTTTACATTGACACGGTATCCCGGTCTGATTAAAGAATGACCAAAGCGATAGGCCGCGACTGAAAATTCGACCGGCATGAAAGGCTGGTCTTTCCAATCATAGATGGTGCCATTGAAGCTGTGGCCCTTTGTTTTATCCAGCACTCTTTCCCAGATATCCTGATTAACCAGACGCTTTATAAAGTCATTCCAGACGACATATTGATAGAACCAGCGCACCTTTCTTTGTGCTTCTTTAAACAATTCACCATCGCTGCGTTTGTTTGTGGCTGTTTCATTCTCATTGATCAAATGTTCCATCAGCCTGTTATGCAGCTTGAGCATGGCGAGCTGGAATTGAGAAACAATAACATTTTCATCATTGCGTTTGTCGCCAATCAAGGCTGTGCCTTGTTGATTGCGCGGCAAGTCTGGTTCTTTGGAATTTTCAATGACTTTGCCCATCCAATCTTTTTTGACTGTGCCAATCAGGAAAAAGCCTTTGCGTTCTTTCCCATGCATTTTGATTTCATTGTCATATAGGAAAGGCTCATCGTCGGGGCCTTCTCCATAGAGGCAATCGAGATCAAGGCGGGGCGTGCGGAAATTTTCCAGCTTGTCCGGGTCTTGCTGGCGCATGGAAAGTGGGGTGGGGTCAAAGGTTATGTCATGATCGACAAATTGGCCGAAATAGGTATAGCCGCTGGGCAGATTGTCATTGTCCAGTGGGGCTCCGTCGACTGTTTCGCTCATTTTTTTATCTGCAAAGGTTTGTAACGCTTTTATGGCCATGTCCCTATCAGAATGGGGCGAACGCCAAGGAGACAGTTCACGAAAGAGACGACCAAAGGGGCCTTTATATTGTTTGGATCTGGTCAGGTTTGACAGTGCGCGACTGGATGAAGATATGCTCATTGATTTTGGTCCTAATAATATGAAATATAATGGTCTTTTCAATTCAATCCGCCCGCAAATATTTAAGCGAAGAAGCAAAATATTTAAATGAATATGGTCTTTCTTTTGCCCTTTTTTTGATTGAACCGAAGGGCAAGGTTACATCAAAAATAAACCATTAAAAAGTAAGTCATGCTGACGCAATTTATGGTTGAATTTTGTTTCTTTGATCTATGGGTCTTTTTGATGGTGATATTTTCAAGTTTGATGAAATCATGTAATGTGCCCAAAGACTTTAAAGGACCTTTAGACTGTTGGATCTGATATGAATGGATTTGCCCCTTATCCCAGTGCGCTGTTTCATCACAGACTGGCCGATGCCATTGTGCATGTTTTGTCGCTGTTTACAGTTGGGGTCATTTGTGGGCTGGTCTGTATGAAAATTGCTGATGGCATTGGCTTGCCCAAGACAGTGTTCAGCATTCTTTACATGATTTGTTTGCTGGGTTCGACGATTGCATCGGGCATATATCATTTTGGGCCATGGTCCCATGTCAGGCTGGCTTTGCGGCGGATTGACCATGCTGCCATTTATCTTTTGATTGCGGCGACCATCACCGCTGTGTTGAGCGATATGGATCCGCTCTTTCTCTATATCTTTGCCGCTTTTGTTTGGCTGTTGGCCTTTGGTGCCATGCTTTGGAAGATTTTTGGCTCCCGCGTTAAAGGCAAAGGCTCAACCTTGTCTTATATCGGATTGGGTGTGTTTGGAGGTGTTGGCCTGCTTTTCAATTTTACGGATCTGCCCACATCTACGGCCATTGCCATTTTTCTGGGTGCCGGTTTTTATTTGGCAGGGGTTCCTTTTTACGCGATCAAATCCATGCCCTATCGCTATGCGATTTGGCATGTTTTTGTGTTATTGGGCACAATCAGTTTCTTTGTTGGTATTTTTCAGGTCTTTTAAATTAGCCCTATCCTGCGGGCGTTTAAATGGCTGAATTTTGTGGCCCTATTCGTTATTGGCGGTTTTGGGCGATTTGCGTTGTCTTTGGTTTGCCCAGCAATTCGTCAATGCGGGTTCGGTTGTCCTGAAATTTTGCCAGCATATCGCCTTTTAATGTTCTGCCGCGGGGCAGGCGAATGCGCATTGGATCCACATGACGGCCATTGACGGTCACTTCATAATGCAAATGGGCTCCGGTTGACAGGCCTGTTGAGCCGACATAGCCGATGATCTGGCCCTGTCTGACATAATCTCCGGTTTTAAAGGCATTGGAAAAGGCGCTCATATGGGCATATCCGGTTGCATAGCCGTTGGTATGCTGGATCTGGATATATTTGCCATAGCCGCTGGACCATTTGCGTTTGACAATGCGTCCATTGCCAGAGGCCATAATGGGGGTGCCTCTTGGGGCGGACCAGTCAACGCCTTTATGCAAGCGGGAGATTTTCAGGATTGGATGGCGACGCCAGCCAAAGGGAGAGCGGAATTTACCGCCCTGCATTGGTTTGCGCATCAAGAATTTTTTGGCGCTGCGGCCATTTTCATCATAATAATCGACATAATTGTCGTCATGTGTTCTGTAGCGATAATAGCGTTTGGTTTTGCCGCTGATTTGAATTTCCAGAAACAGGATTTCGGCTCGGTCTGTTGAGCCATCTTCGGGGATTGAATGGAAGACTTGCAGGGAATCGCCGGGTTTGATTTTGGTCTTGAAATCGATGTCGAACGACAAGATCTGCACCATTTTATCAATCATCTCGGCATCAATGCCATTTTTAAGCGCCGTTTGATATAGTGAGTTATAGATATTAAGACGCGGACCTGCGCGTAAGCTTTCAAGAGCGTTGAGATTATCGGGCAGGGTGGCAAAGCCTTGTTGTGGTTCATCGGCTACCTGAAAGCTGCCCAGATCCGATTGTGCCAAGGTTAGCTGATGTTCTTCGCCGTCATAAAGGCTGATGCGCAAAGGGGCACGCTCGCGAATGCCGTCACCAATCAATTGATAAATGATCCGCATGCGCTGATTGTTGCTCAAATCTGTGATGCCTGCTTCTGCTGTGAAGAGGGCGGCCAATTCTTCTGCTTCTGCTTCGGTGGCCTCATTTTCCAGCAATAGATCGCGCACCGTATCGCCTTGCACGGCAATGACAATTTTTTCCTCTGTATCTGTGCTGTTGCCTTCAATGGCCGTTTTGGTGATGGATGCCATATTTTCCGGGATCACGCGGATATAGGCATCAGAGACTGAGCCAAGCGATGCGCCGGGAAATTCAAAACGGGACGGGTCGATCAGATCAAAGGGGTTGGACGAGCTGCTTTGTTCGTCGGCTAAAAAGAGAGACGAGCGGGCGACAATTTTCTGGACCATAAAATCATTGGGACCACCTGCTTCTGATCGATAGGCTGATTGCAGATTCAAAGGTTCGGAGCGAATGCGCATCTCTCCTTCAATATCGGCGGAATAGATGCTGTCCTCATCGATGGAGCTGCGGTCTTGAATGGAATTTTGAGACGCACTGGCAAAAATGCGTACTGCATCGAATTTCGGCAGTGAGATGTCGCTGTTTCTTTTTGTGTCCAAGGAGGCTGAAATCAGCATATAAGGACGGCTGGAAATCAGATTTTCATTGCCAAGAGCCGAAATGGTGCTGACCTTGATTGTCTTTCTGTGCGAGACCGGGCGAATGGTTCGGGACAGGCGATCGCTTTTGCTGCCTGCGCTTATCAAGGTGCCGGGGGGCAGGTTGCTGGGTTTTTGGACTTGTCCCTGATAGCGGGCCATTTCTGACATTTGGTCCTGGCTTTGAATGCCCGCGACCAAAGCTCCCCCCATTAGAAAGATGGATGTGCAGCCGGTCAGGATTGTGCCAATCAGCCATCGCATATTTAAGGTTCTGCGATCAGGTGGGTTGAGGCGTGCTGAAGGGGTCAGCAAAGCAGGCAAAGATCCCAGCTGGATCGAGCGATGATGTGGCAAGGAAATGTTGCTCTTTGACATGGCTGTCTTGCACGGTCCTATTTATAAAGTGCCACAGACATGCCCCTTTTGGGATAGGCTCTGGCCAGCTGATTTGGTTCTGTGTCTTTCTAGCGTGAAATTG
>JAOXSG010000604.1 GCA_025800105.1 Cohaesibacter sp.
AGACCTAGCAAAATGAGAGGTATAAATGCCAAAAATGGAAAACACATAGAAATTAGACATATGGACGGCCAAGAAAAGGCAAGGAACACGTTTGAAATGACGAGAAAACACGAGAATGAAGGAAAATAACCAAAAAACAACTAAAACAGAACACAAACATTGGTAGTGACAAAGACTGTAGCAAAATGAAAGGAACAAAAACCAAAAAAATAGGAAACACATGGAACTGCAAGGAAAAAGAGGACAAAGGTGAAGAAAACGTCAGAATTCACAGGAAAATCTAGCAAAATGAAAGGAAAATACAAAACAAAGAAGGAAAACACATGGGAAACCCAAAAAACGAAAAAAAATCAAAAAAAACATCCAAAATTAACCTCGCGCCCGTTGTTCACTGTTTGAACCAGGGGGATGATTCTTGTGCCCCTGGATCCGCACGATCCACTGGTGCGACTGCGGCACGTGCTGTCTGAAGCGAAAGCTTCATGTTGCGTCACCAAAGATTGGGGTGATGCAAAGACCCTTGGCACTGGACGTGGTACCAATTTCACACAGATGGTTACACTGGTGGCCAATTTATATCTTCAGGAAAGCAATCAGCCTCTTATATAACTGGTTGAAATCCCGCATCTCACTGTGCTTATTGCCGTAAAGTTGTT
>JAOXSG010000642.1 GCA_025800105.1 Cohaesibacter sp.
ACCGTAACTAAAACGAAACGCACCACTTAACGTCTCCGGGACGAGTTCTTAAAAATCAGATTTTTGCTGACGTCAAATCGACCAAAATCTAAGCTCTCCGCATTGAGCTCAAATTTGCAGACTAGCCTGGTCTCACCGTAACTAACACGAGAATGATATTGGTTTACCACAATGTACCCGTCACACCCTTGAAAATTGTGGGCAATGACATTGACTTGGCGCGTGTCCTCTTGGGTCAGAGTGTCGAGCCATTCGAGAAAATCTCTCAGGCAATGTTCTCCTTTGAAAAGGACGGGTCGAGGATCATCTCCGGTTTCGCCCACAACGAGATTGGCCACGTGCTGTTCTTGGGGCTGCATGGCTTCAATGTCAAAAAACACGTGCAAGGATGGTGGTTCATCATCCTCGTCGTCGCTGTCGTCATCACCACCCTCGTTGGCCCGCAAGGTTTCAAGACCAGCGGCAGCACCCCGTTTGGCAGGAGGACCCCCTTGTTGTTGACGTTTTCGTTTGCGCTCCTGTTTTTGCTCTTTGATTTCTTGAGGAGAGAGGGCTCTTTGAATGAAACACCGATGGGTTTGGGCGTTGACGTACTCCTGGCAGGAGGGGCAGACAAGGTAACCGCATCGATGACGCCCAATGTTTTTGAATCCCACTTCCATGGTACACTTGAGTGATGCTCAATTGAAAGGAATCGTCCATTTCAAATTGTTCATTGCTGTTCAAGGCTCTGGAGAGACGATTGAGAACGGCATCGACTCTGTCTCC
>JAOXSG010000659.1 GCA_025800105.1 Cohaesibacter sp.
ATGGGCACCGCAGCTGGTCCAATGTGACCCTTCCCAACGTGGAAGTACTTTGCTAGATGACCCAAAGTGGTCTCCTATGCCATGGCGCCCTACATTGCCGCCCAGCGCTGCTGCTGCAGCCTTCCTGGCGCCACGGTGCAAACGCTGCTGAGCCGCTGCCGCCGCCACCGCCGCTGCTGCTGCTCTCACCTATCCATCACCTCCTCTCACCTTACATTACTCTTGCTTTGCTACCACCTCCCACTCTCAACCTTAACTTTGTATACCGCAATCATTTCTCACCAAATCTGCCATTTAAGGACTCCCCCCCTTCATCCCCCATCCCTCCTTTGTTTATCCTTGGGGCCAACGCAACGGAATCCCAACGTTGTATGACAGCAGGGTTATGGGCTAATGCGCCTGCTGGGGATATAGTTGGATCGTCGTGAACCAACTTTACGCCATTCCTTGTTTCTTTGAGTTACGAACTTTCATCCCTCGTAGATCACTCTCTCCTTTCCCACACAGAAGCTGGGAAAAAAAAAGGAAGCAGATCACTCTTCTTTTAACTCCAACACGGAATCCTTATTATCTACGTTTCACTTTATCCCTTTCGGAATAAATTTTCCCTCTTTCGCCCTCGCGCCGGGCTGCCGCCGCCGCCGCTGTTATGCCCCCGCGCCGGGCACCTTGGCAGCTGCTGACGTCTTCACTTCGGGCTTTCGCGCTTTTGCCATCGCCTGGCTGGGCCTCGCTTTGGCATTCTTCAGCGCTTTGCCTGCTCTCTTCGCTTCGCCAAGCCAAGAGATACTGAGAGGAGTCTGAGGCAGCTTCCACGTTTCACGTTTCACCTCTCTTG
>JAOXSG010000696.1 GCA_025800105.1 Cohaesibacter sp.
CGTCAGTCGTGAGGTTTTTACACTGAGGTTGAGCCAATATTTCTCGCTTTACACTAGCGCTCGCGAATTCTGTTGTTTTTGTTTTTGCTTGTCGGCGAGTGCCTGCTACAGTGTAACACAAAACTTTCTCATCTTTCGCTTCAAAAGAAATAGCTCGGTAATACTCGGCGCATCGTAACAAATTTGATCACAAACTTTGCCTTTAAGGACTGGTCTTGCAACCATATGAAAGAGATGAAGCCAATAAAGAATAATAGTGCCACTGATGCGACTTCATTAGCGCGAAAACCTTCTGATTCTGTCGTGTTTTTTATGCTACCGAGATGACAGCCATCGCCGTTCCACGCAATACATGATAAGTTGATGGAGTCCCTTCAGTCTTTGTCTGATAAATTGCGTGAAAAATTAATCGCGCGAAAAACTCTTTGTTTCTCGTCTCGAAACTCGAAGTCCTGGACTCGAAACTCAAAGTTCTAGACTCGAAACTCGAAGCTCGATACTCGAAATTTTCGAGTTTCGGAGATCGAGGATCGAATCAAGTCGTTCGAGTTTCAAGGG
>JAOXSG010000726.1 GCA_025800105.1 Cohaesibacter sp.
GAAGAGAAGAAGGAGAGGCAACATTACAGCTTATAATTTTCAAAATTATGTAGCTGTTTTCAAGATAAGTCCAAGATCTAGTTTTCTTTGACCTTTACCGGCGACCAGCCCGTTTGTCACGCCAGCCGATAAACCTCTACCGAGGATATTTTTGTTTGCAAGGATATAAAAATGTATTTACGTAAATAAAATTCGCAATGCAAAGGCACTTTTGAAAGCGAATATTTTCCTGGCTTGTTTAAGAATAACTCGACATGGCTGTGTTTAACGCAACAGGTTTACCAAATCGAGCTGACATGTCGGAATATCGAGAAGGAAAGCTTTCTCTCTTTAGCACAATACAAAGAGCCTCCAATCCGCGAAAGGTGTAGATTGCGAGCGGGTGTTATTTTTCTTCAAAGATAGTGAGACGCGCGGCGACGTTTCAGTCAGGGTTGCTTAACGTAAATAAATTCTCGCCAAAACGGCGTTCTCTCCCCGGGTTTTGGCGTTCCTGTTGCGGTTCCCGTTCCCGCTGCTTAAAGTCTCTAGTATTACATGTCAAGACTTCCCTGAAAACCACCATTAGTGATCGGAGCTTCCTGATTACATCATCATCATCATCACCACCACCACCACCATCACCACCATCATCATCATCATCATCATCATCATCATCATCATCATCATCATTATTATTATCATTAAACTAATATTTTTTAAAAAGCTAAAATTAACGGTTGTGT
>JAOXSG010000735.1 GCA_025800105.1 Cohaesibacter sp.
CCCAGGTATGTCGTGGACGGCCCACGCGACGAGTACCAAAAGGATGCCACGACAGCAAACGTTGAACCCACCGATCTGCAGGTAAAGTGGCAACATGCCTGGCCAAATTCCAGTAATTTTTGCATGTGATATAAGACCATGTATTGGTGTGTGCATTTGCAATAAAATTTCTGACCCGTTCATTCCACAGATGAAGAACCTCGTTCCAAGCCGCATTCCAATCAACATCTGCCGGCGGTCCAACGATTGATCTGCATAATTTTCGAAAGTGAACATCCAAAGTTGCCAGCTGGGAGTTGTAGATTGCCCTGTGCCCGCTGCCAAAACATGCGACAGATGAAACCACGGCATTGAAATATCTTAAGCGTTTGGAAATGGAAACAGTTCGGTCCAGTAAAATCCACCGGTTTGCGTAGAAAGATTTCGAAGCTTGCTGCAAATGATATTCCAAGTCGATGTGTTGTAATTGTGTCCCTGCGGCTGTCAACATGCAACCCAACCACTTTTGACCGACATTCCGCTGCAAGATTGTAAGTTTCAGTCCGCTGTCCGTTGCTAGAAATGGAGGCGGTTGTGCTTCATTCGTTAGCACCACAGTCTTTTCCGCATTCAACAGCAAACCTACCTGCTCCAAATGTATCATCAATGAATCAATCAATTGTCCCAATTCATGACGTGAGCGGGCAAAAATCAAAGTGTCATCCTCGAAGCGTAAAAGCAAACAAATTTGGACCACCATCCATCAAATCGATGCCAGCCTGTCCAACGGCATGCCTCCATTTTCGCATGGCAAATTCCAAAACAGCACAAAATAACCGTGGACTGAGAACGCAGCCTTGTCGCACACCGCCTGTGATCGGGAA
>JAOXSG010000742.1 GCA_025800105.1 Cohaesibacter sp.
CAAGGTGAAAATGACCCCCGAAGAAGAATTTTTAGATCCAAACCCCCCCTCCTGCCAGGATTTCCAGAGCCTTCAACCCCCCCTTCCGCGAGAATTTCCAGCGTGCCATCCGTCGGGGGGGGGGGGGGGATTTTTTCTGGAATAACCCATTTAAGCATTTTCTCATTGCTTACCAAGCTACAACTTGAGCTATCACTGTTGTTTACAGCGTGATCAGGAAAGGTCGACATGTTTATGTATTTCACATTCAAAACGTATGCAATGATGTCCCACGCATTTCGGCCCTCTTTTTGCATCCCCACCCCCACAAATTTAATTGCCATCTAAAACAAAAAAAAGCTAATGCCCAGGGGTTAGGTAGGGGGGGGGTGGGGGTTGGTGATGGGCGCTCCTGGAATTACCTGATGCGTTATAATTATGTAAGTTAATTGGTTCTCCCCTTGCTCTAAGTTTTTATCTGGGTTCTGTTGGTTTTTGCAATCTCCACAACTTAAAACTCCAAATTCCGATTTGATCTGGACATATCACCTGCATAAAGTCTGCCTTGAGTGATGTGTGCCTTCCTCTCTAAGTATCAAGAATTGCTATAAACAATTCATTATTCTGTAGACATACTAGCCTAGGAGCAGCACTCAGGAATGGTCAAGTTACATATAGAAGAACACGAAAGTCAAGTTAGAAGAACACGCAAGTGCATGCAAAAGCCTCGTGTCGTGTACATCCTCGATGTGCGCGTAGCGAGACACAATCTACACTGCAGGACAATTTGTGTGCTTGCTCCGGATCCAGTGTTCTTCTGGCTTGACTAGCCCTA
>JAOXSG010000747.1 GCA_025800105.1 Cohaesibacter sp.
TCCAAGCCAGCACACAACCTACAACAAGACATGTCAGAGCTTAATAAAACAGTTAAAAATATATGAATTAGATGTCATTTAGCAATTACATGCAAATTAAAATAATTAAAAATCTATGCTTGATTGAATCAGCTGTAAAACGGTTGAAAATGCATGTACACAATTGAAACTTTGCATACAGGTAGATAAGACGCCAGACTCCTTAAATATCAAATTTCACAGATGAGCATTCAATATCAGAGATGTTATCACAGATATTAGATTTTTTTTGTAACTTTTTTAATATTGAGGATAGAACGTAAATGTTCGCATATTTGGGGTCCTATGGATCCCCTAAGTCTATCTGCATTGGTTATTCTGTTCATAGCAGTAGTTCAGGAAATGTCACATTTTGGCACCCTCTGTGATGTCTGTGATGTCACACAACACTACTGGTAATGGCTAGACTCATCTGGATCAGTCTGGACCCACTCTGGAGATGTCTGCCCCACCCCAGTTTTTGGCCAAAAA
>JAOXSG010000776.1 GCA_025800105.1 Cohaesibacter sp.
CCACTTAGTGCAGGCTTGACTGTAGAATTGTTCATAACAGTATCAACAAGGCAGCAATTTAATTATGTCGTTATTGCAATTTATTACATAATATGCACGACTGAAAAAATATTCACCACATGAAATTTTATGGACTGAGGGAAAACAAATGAAATGAATCTATCGCAGTTGAATTGCAATTTAAGGAATTGTGAAGTAGCCCCCAAAAACATTTTTCGGGGGTCTTTGCAGAGAACACGGGTTTAAATCCCATTGAAGCCCTGGAAAAATTTTTCTCAGGCTACTTCGCAATTGCTTAAATTGCAATTCAACTGCGATGGACACATAGTCATTTGAGTTTTAACTTTAATATCGCAATACCCCACCCTCCTCCTTCCAATAGACCAGTTTGAAACAAGAAAATGTTTGAAGCTACTGTGATTAAAACCCACGCGAAGAGAGTAGAGGAATCGCAGTTCAATTCGCGCGCGTGTCACAACAGCTCTGTTCGCGCACTGCAAAAGTTCTGTTGCTTGCGAATATGAATTTAAATGTCGCACGGGATAACAACGAAGAATTTAACCGAAGTGGGAGGCAGCAAACAACACGCTTGAAGGTAAGCAAAACTGCATTATTACA
>JAOXSG010000779.1 GCA_025800105.1 Cohaesibacter sp.
TAAGACTTTAATATGCGTCATCAAATAATGGCATCTTTTCTTGCTTCTTGAGGGCCTTCCGGGGTGGGGGGTACATGTTCCGTTGTTCCCTACAAAAAATTGCAATTTCTCCCTCTTTCCCCAAAAATAAATTCTGGTGTTCCCCGAAATGCATTTTTACCTAGTTCCCCTGTTCCCTGAAATTATGTTCCATGTTCCCGTGATCCCCCAAAATATTATTAAATGTTCCCCACAATTTCTAGCATATTTCAATTTTTAATGGATAAATAAATCCTTTCTGCAAGTGACTTAAAATTGAAGCGAAATCTCCATCTCCAACTGATCAGACCAAGCTCGAAGCACCATCTCTCCCTGGGCTTTTCGTTGCCGTTGTGGTAAATTGCACCGGTAACCGGTACAATTACTGTTGTGTCCGCAGAAGCCTGAGGTTCGTGACCTTCTGTTGCCATTTTGAGAGAGCTAGAGCGGCAGTCAAAATGTCCAAAATGGCCGTCAAGTAGAATTTCCCCAGGTTACCACGCGCTCAAAAATTCGTCACCAGTTCTTTTGTGAAGAACAAAATTGTGCCCAGGCCTCTTTCCTCTTGCACGACGAGAAAAAAGAGAAATAAGTGGC
>JAOXSG010000790.1 GCA_025800105.1 Cohaesibacter sp.
GGCATACCATATGCAGCATGGAGGGTCTGTCCCTCTGTATCAACGACTTCTCTAGCGCATCATTTTCAAAATATATTACACCGTAAAGTCTCTCCGCCTACGCAGGCACTGGTCTTCATTCCTAAAGCAGACCAAGGCGAATATGCTGACAATTATCGGCCGCTTGGGCTGCCCAATACCTGTGATCGAATTATTGACAGAGCGGCTTACACACTCTTCTGTCTTTTTCGTGAACCCCAAGGCAACTATTTGGCCGTTCAACAATTTTTAGATACCCAATCCTCGGCCCATTGCGTCCTTCTTTCGGACCTAGCTAAAGCCTTTGAACGCGTCAACCCCCACTGGATTATCCATGTACTTGCGGCCAGGGGTGTGGCTTTTTGGATCATTTGTTATTGTAGGCACATTCTTTTCGGACGCAAAGTATTGCACAAAATTGGCTCTACCTTCCGGCCATCACTTCCCATTAACACTGGTGTCGACATGGGGAGAGCCTTCAGTGTTCTCCTCTTTTGCGTTGCCATGGATCCCTGGTACCACCATGTTAATCGTGTCCCAGATATTATAATAAACAAGGGCTACA
>JAOXSG010000791.1 GCA_025800105.1 Cohaesibacter sp.
ATTTTGGAGCACCGATCATGAAAGAAATCAACCACACCCCGTCCACCAACAAACAAATATACACGCTCACCTTTCATCTCGATTGTGCCTTTGCACATCTCAATGAAATGCATTTCCCAACGCTTTATAAGGACCCACAAACCAGACAGGCCTATCATTCTTTGCAAAATAGCCTTGCTGAAATTCATCAGGATATCGAAATCCTATCCGCAACGCTCTAGAGCATATTTTCCGAAAAGTACGTGCGATTTTCGGAAAATATGCTTAGAAACAAAGACTAGAGCATTTTGAATAACGACGTGTTGATTCAAAATGCTCTCAGTGCCCGATTTAAAAGTCTCTTGATGAGACTTTTAGGCCGCATATCCAGCCTTATACCAACGGCATAAAATCCGGTCCTATGGATCAATATTTCATGCCGTTGGTATGACGTTCAAAGTCTGTCATCGATCCGGCGACCAGATGCCAGTCGAGTTTTTTCAGGATTTTGGCGATCCGGTCAAAATGCAGATTGGTGGCGCGGTCCATCGGCAGGCCCAGCGCATTGATGGCCTCTTTGAGCGGATAGATCTCGCTGGCATAATATTGCTTGACACTGGCTGCAATCACCCCCTCCCAAATATCGCCTGCTGTTCTGGCTTGTTGTTCTTTTTGCACCAGCTCTTCCTCTTCTTGCTGTATCCACCAAGGATTGCCCAGCTGATACATGCTCACAGCCTCGGCCCAAATCTGGTCCCGGTCCGCCTCTATCCGGTCGCGCTCAACACGGTTGGTCATGACCGGCCAGAAACGCCGCGCCCCGGTTGGGTCTTTCAAATAAGGCGCCCCATCGGGATT
>JAOXSG010000827.1 GCA_025800105.1 Cohaesibacter sp.
AATTCCTATGAGGGCCCAGAACATAAACAGAATCGTGATATCGCCTACAGGCAGTTGGCAAGGTGGTGCTGGGGCATTTTGGGGAAAGAAGTTTGGGTTGTACTGCCCTCTTGTGCAGTACGGTATGTTGTATTCGGGCTCACTTCCCTCATCCAGGCACCAAAGAGGATTTTTTGTTTACGGGTTTTCGATTCCCAGACGAGTAGTTAATTGCAATTGACAGTATTTTATTATTACATTTATTTCGACATATTAAGCAAAAATAAGATTCGAAGCCTTTGATATTATGAAATGTACAAATAAATTTATCAGACTACATGTATGTATAAACCGCAGCGAAATGTTCCGTGATTACATTTGCACTATATTTGTGATATTTTGATTGACCGTCTCGTGGTTGACAACACTATTATTGTGGAGATTGGTCATGTAATATGTAAATACACCGTTTATTTCGTATATTTACAGATAATGTGCCCAGATATTTTATGTCTCGTTATTAGTCAAGAGAGGATGTATTAGTATTGTCCGAGCCCCGCCGCGGCAATGCAAATGAAATGCACTTCTTAAATCTTGATTTTAAGCTATTAACCGCAGCCTGTTTCACTTGTAAACCCATAAACTTTGCAATTACGGTTTGTGGCTCGAATCAGTCTTC
>JAOXSG010000834.1 GCA_025800105.1 Cohaesibacter sp.
GAAGACTCTGGCCTGGCCCAATCGGTCAACGAGTAGATCTATGCGTGGCAACGGATAGCGATCCTTGATCGTTTGTTTATTCAATGCCCTATAGTCAATACACATTCGCCATCTGCCGTCTTTCTTGGGCACAAAAAGAACTGGTGCCCCGTATGGACTGCAAGATGGATGAATGAAACCTTGAGCCAGGAGATCTTTGATCTGCTCCTTTAGCTCATCCTGCTCAGCAGGACCCAATCGGTATGGTGGCCGATAGGGAGGTTTACTGCCGGGTTCGATCTCAATTTGATGCTGTACCTCCCTTTCGGGAGGGACCCCTTTTGGTAGTTTTTCAGGAAAGATATCATGGTACTCCTTGATGAGTGTTGCCAGATCTTTCCTGAAGACTTGAGGGACACTGTCGAGAGCTTGTTGTTCTCTTTCTTTGACAGTAATAATATCCTTTTTAGGGCCAGTGTTTCTGTTCATTAACCGCTTCTGGCCTTCGGTCAAACCATGAGTAGCTAATTGCGCCACATGGCCGGGAGACCTTTTATTTCTCTTTTTCTCACGCACATAGGGAGCTTCATTCGTTGATCGGACTATAGCTAGGAAGACAGGATTGTCATCCTTAGCTAATTTCTGAATTTGGCGGGCAGAAATTATTCGCCGCGCCTGAGACAGTTGGTGCTGTCGCTGAGCTGATTTATTTGTTAATTG
>JAOXSG010000836.1 GCA_025800105.1 Cohaesibacter sp.
CGCGTTGTAGCCTCGTTGACTTCATTTTAAATCGTGATTTAGATTTAGATACTTCTACGGTCATACCCTAAATCGCGATTTATCTTGACTTGTAATCGCCATTTAACCTTTACCTGAAGCTTCGTATACGAACAGGTGTTGGCAAAGCGTTCCCAATTGCCTTTCGTATTAAATAAAGCCTAACGGAGGTGAGAACTACTTTTGTTCTTCACTCACCCATTTTCTTGGATTGAGCGATTTCGTATCATGCGATGCCATACAGCATGTAAATAACGTTACTGGATGAATACTTCCTGGCAAGAAAACAATGCAATTAACAACGACAACAACAACATGACAATGCCAATTTGGGCGAAACAACCTGATCTGTAATAAACGATTGTTGGGTGTTTTAAATTTCCAGCAAATACTTCGCACAACGGAAAAAATTAAATGTCATTGTTATTTAGCAACGAGATTTACGATATCACGCATAATATGTGTGATAATAATGCGGCTCAGGTCCCCGTGGG
>JAOXSG010000847.1 GCA_025800105.1 Cohaesibacter sp.
GTTGGCCGGGCCCCAAAGCCAATTTGTGACACCAAAGGTCTCTGCACACAAGCAACCACATGGAAATGCACTTTTGAGCGAATTGGTTTCGCTGCTCGTCAGTGCGAGCCACCAGATCGTCCAACGGACGTTGTATGTGACGCACAGACTGCTGTGCGAAGTGCTGCGCCCAATCTGATGGCGCCCCTCGAGTCTTCATCTCGCAAGGATGCAGCATGGAGACGACCACAGTCACTCGATGGCCATAGATTCTGCCAGCATCATCCACACGGCTCGCAGTGTTGACATTTCCAACCAAACATAAATCTTGCGCAGAGGCGAAAACGCACCAGACGTCAAGAGGCCAATGCCCAATATCATTCGTAGACCACTCAACATCTTTCAGACGAAGATCCAGCTCCGTCCAAGATTCCGGGTCGTGATACAACTCCGATACCCTCGCTGCAATGCGTTGCATGGCCAGATGATGCTCTGGCAACGGGGGCCACGACGGTCTCTGCAAGGCTGCCAATGCCCGTCCATCTGGTAGCGTCATGGGATCGCAAACGAAATGAAAAAAAAACAAAATGCAATTCGAGCGCAGACACTTCCGACCAAAACGAGTTTGATTCGACCGCCACGGTTCCGACACGAAGGCGAATCTATGCAATGCTATACAAAAGTAATTCTATTATTCCATTCTCGGCAAATAGGGCGCGCGTCATTCTGCCACAGAACTTCAGCTGAGGCAACGCAGCCACGGCGCCTGCGAATCCACAAGTAGACGCACAACAGCCAACAGGGAAATACATCACAAACCAACACAAGTTGAATCCAGCGAATGCCGAAATCAGAACCATTGAATCCAGCAAAAGGTATAAGTCTAGATACACAGAATCCAGCCATAAATCACACATAAGTTGAATCCAGCGAATGCCAAAATCAGAACCCAGCGAAAGGTATAAGTCTAAATAAAACAATCCGGCCATAAATCACACATTCTCCACTGGTTTCGTTGAGCCCTGCACTTCCACCGATGATCAGTGAGAGGACGAAGGCAACCTCCGGGCAAGTGAAAACGAAGTCATACATCGACGACAAGTTGAATCCAGCGAATGTTCAAATCGGCACAGTTGAATCCAGCGAAAATTGCAAGTTGTAAAGCAGAATCCAGCGTCAGGGGATCGTTTTGACCCGAGCATTGCAAGTCCTCTCGTGGCATCTCCGCCGGGTCAAAGAAGAGAACGGCATGGAAGAGACATTCAACCCAGACACGGACATCTGAACTGAAGAAAAGAAATTCAACCCAGACACGGAGATCTGAATTGAAGGAAACACGCGCTCAGGCACTTGCTTCCATAGGCCTCATCACGGGCTCACGAATGTCCACTGTGTAAAGAACTTCTCCATCGCTACTGCGTCGCACCGGCGTCAATGGTTCGTGGAGGCGCATCATATCGCCCCACATCTCGAGGATGCCATGAGCCTGCGCGCAACAGGGAAAGCAGACATCTGAGCGCAATGCCTACAAAGAACCCATACTCCGCCTGCAAGGTTAAGATGCCGGCGGCGGTGAAATGCACCGCAGCAACCACGAGATCCGTCTTGTCAGCAGCAGGAATTTTCTGCCAGCTCTTGTCGTAAATGTCCGTTTTCGTAGCGCGTTGCAATGCCTGACAGAGATGAAATAACTCAAATCACTACATCCCCACAACAACGATATATCCCTGCCTCCACAGGAGTTAGTCCCCACCGCTTACAGTTGGCCATAGGTTGCACAGACTCACCTCCTTGCAGCGTCGCATACTTGGAGCCCATCATGCCGACATACACTGTGAGATGTATTTTGGACTCGATAGAGAGCAGAAGCAAAGAGGCAGCTTCCATTGTGAGCAAAAAAACACGTCTGAATCAACTCACGTACAAGTTAACCTTCAGCCAAAGTCTGCCGGCAAACATCCATCACACTTTTGTGTAGCAAGTCGAACTCTAGTACGCGGACATCAGCAGACAAAGCAAAACACCATCCAGCGTTTTATTAAAAAACATTCCCAACATCAACTAAAAAAAGCATGTTTTCCGAATTTGCAAACTGCATCAGCTTCTTGAGCTCGTGTCTTCATTTTTCACATACCGCGCACATCATGCGGATACTTGCACTTATCTCCAAACTTGCAGGAGCCTCTCTGGAAATTCCTTAGCTGGTCTCGTTCATATTCTTTGATCAAGGCTGGACATGTTTTAGAAATGATGTAAATGCCAAGCTTCTTGCATACTTCCATCATTTTTCTTGCCTTGCGCTTGGATGCCCTACCAGTTGCCTTCTCCAAGCCTCAGGGCATTGCTGCATCAAAGCTGGACACATTTCTCGTGACAAGCCTGCCACACCCGGCCTGAGCGTTGTGGCTTGCTTTCAGGTTCCTTCATCTCCTTTGACTCAATTGAAACTGGTGCTGCAGGCCTGCAGAAAATGAAATCACGCCACCATGAAAGTTGTTGCTTGTAGGCATGAAAATTATGATAGGCATGGTCGCCTTGGTTTCCGCCGGCGCCACATTCTCAACAGCTCAGAGATGATGGAAAAGAGAAATCCAATAAGCAAAGGCGGCAACCAACTGCGGCGACCATAACGAGCCAACCTTACATATGAAGGTTGTTCCAAGGCGATCCTTTTGCGATCATCATCATCACATTACCTCAAAGGATTTTTCTTCGAAAAAACGCATGCAAGCAGCTAAGTATGCTGACGTTGCAGCTAAGTTTCGCAAGTCCATGAAGGCTCCCAATCCAGCTGCCGAGATAACGATGAAAAGCAGCTTCCATTGTAACAAAAACAAGCTGTCAATCAACTCACGTACAAGGTAATCTTCAGCCAAACTCTGCCGGCAAACATACATCACACGGTTGTGAAACAAGTAGAACTCTACTACTTGGACAACAACAACACCGCAAGTTGACTTCAGCAAATTAATTGGAAGAATTTCTTGAATCCAGCGAGACCTTAAATCAGCAACATCGAATCCAGCGAAAGTTTTTGCTCATCGTGAGTCAACAGCACCATTTTGTCATGAACCACGTCAAATACAGCACATTAGAATCAACAAGTACATGTACACAATGCCTTCACTGAAATTTAACAAATGCAAATGTTGAACGCAACGCAA
>JAOXSG010000851.1 GCA_025800105.1 Cohaesibacter sp.
CAAGACTCACACTTCCCGCTTTACTGTACACCCTACTACGGGTACTCCCCTACTAACCCTCTCGAACTGCAAGTTGAGCTTCTTCAACTCTCGACCCATTTACTATCTACCCTCTCTCTGTTGACCAGTCATATGGACGACCACTCGCTGCCTACCCCATCAGCGTTGCTTTCCGTTATCGCTACCCTTCACCCCCATATGGTGCTCGTCAGCCCAGGAGAAGGCCTCCTCCTCAGCCCCTACACTGACCCCGACGACACAGACCCTCCCCAGCCTTGCTGGCTTAATCGCATCGGTGGGCCTTGCCCCCCAACACCTACCAAGTTCCTCACATTAGAACAATCACTCACCGCCTACTCATCCTCAGCACCCTTACAGATGTTTCTCAAACCCCTACCCTTAGGGCCTTCTGTACCTCCACCCTTAATTATGTCGCCAAACGGCCTCAGCCTTCGCAGTGAACCCAGTGGAGGCTGGGGTGCCATTCAATACTTCTTCCATTTTCGCCCCGGTATAGAACAAGTT
The DNA here is from genome assembly GCA_025800105.1 of Cohaesibacter sp. Taxonomy (GTDB): domain Bacteria; phylum Pseudomonadota; class Alphaproteobacteria; order Rhizobiales; family Cohaesibacteraceae; genus Cohaesibacter. The sequence continues at coordinate 526 of JAOXSG010000851.1, forward strand.
TCTCTCGACCTCCTCAATCCGGAGCTCCACCAATTACCCATTGATTTCCCCACCTCAATCCTGAGGTATGAAGGTTGGAAGGAACCTGAGGACCTTTTTCAGACCGCACCCCCTCCCTCATCCGACCCATTTCCAGTAATCTCAATCTCATGCCCAAAAAACTCAACGTATGGATCCCCCGATCATGGACTCACATTTTGCAATGGCGCGGCCTTCGCCCAACAAGCCACATCTTACGGCCCCTCCCTCATCCGACCCATTTCCTGTAATTTCAATCTCATGCCCAAAAAACTCCACCTATGGATCCCCCGATCATGGACTCACATTTTGCAATGGCGCGGCCTTCGCCCAACAAAAACAGTAGCAAGAATCCTGATCCCTAATCTTCCAAAATG
>JAOXSG010000358.1 GCA_025800105.1 Cohaesibacter sp.
ATTCTAAAGAAATGTCTATCTGTTGAGAAAACACAAAATGAACCAAATAATCAGATTTCCTCACTGTCAGTTTCAGGTCATTCAGTTCCGCCCATGGAAGCAGCTCCAGTTCCGCTCACGGAAGGTGCATCTTGCCATTCAGTTCCGCCCACGGAAGCAGCTCCACTTGCGTCCACGGAAGGTGTATCTTGCCATTCAGTTCCGCTCACGGAAACAGCTCCACTTACGTCCACGGAAGAGAGATCTCAAATGAATTGTGCCAGCATCTCAGATACGGCTAAAACTCCAGACTCCTCCTCAGTTCGTGTTGTAGGCTCAAATAACCATTCACTTTCCATTGCAGATTTACCTCTCACACAGGAAATGGTGGAATCTACATATGCAGACGTATTCCAAGGTCTTGGTAAATTTCCAGGTGAACCCTACAAGCTGAGATTGAAACCAGATGCAGTCCCAGCAAAGCACAGACCAAGAAAAGTTCCTGTACATCTCCAAGATGCCTTCCATGAAGAGGTTGAACGACTGGCAAAGATAGATGTATTGGAGAAAGTTACAGAACCTACAGAATGGGTTAATTCTTTTGTTATTGTAGAAAAAGTGATTGATTCTTCAAATGCACATTCTCCAAATCATGTCA
>JAOXSG010000882.1 GCA_025800105.1 Cohaesibacter sp.
CTCGATGCCCGAGCGAACGTTTTAACTAAAGCCGACACACGGCGTCTACAAAATTGTGCTCGACATACCAGAGAGCGTTTTAACCAAAGCCGACACACGGCGTCTGCGAACAAAAACTAAAAACCGATAAAGGAGACCCGAAGAAAGAGAACACAAATAGCCGTAAACTTAAAAACGGTACCGCGTTTAGTTGCCCTTATGGGCCTTCCACCGCCTGGACAGGTTGTGGAGGCTGTGGAGCTGGTGGAACAGCAGGCGCAGCAGGTTGAACAGGCTGGGCTGGGCAGTACAGACCGGTTTATGGCTTAAAATACCGTTCAAAAATGGTCTGGGGTATTACCAATACCGGAAATTCAATTACCGCGGTCGGAATTTCAATAGCGGGGTCGAAATTTGGAAGCGCTTGTATCGACCTCGGTAATAACACCGATTCCCGGACCCGGAATTTCATTCTCGATGTCCGATTCTATTTCGACACTCGGAATCTCTCCGAATCGATATTCAATTCCCGATGTCGGAATATCGGGTCGAAAATTCCAGAAGTCGGAAT
>JAOXSG010000905.1 GCA_025800105.1 Cohaesibacter sp.
GAGGGCAATTTCCGCGCTCTGTTTGAAAGCATTGAACAGGATCAGATTGATCGGGGCGTGATTGGCAAAGACAGCCAAACAGCCGCAGAATAAGCGTCAAACCAGCAGCAAAAGTAAAAGTCCCGCTTCGCAAAAAATCGAAGTGGGACTTTTTATTGCAGATCCTCAAAACAGAGAGGCAGGTTATCAAGACCTAAAAACAGAAAGTTTTTGCAAAGCTAAAAATAATTGGATACAAAATACAATAAACAGAAAAGCAAGCTATAACACAGCGTTCCATCTCTTCAAATGCTCTCTCCTCGCAAGGACTGTTTTCATGTCAGCTTTTGAAACACCGCCTCCCGCTTTGTCCCTTGATCAGATCAAAAGTCTGACCCGCCAGCTCTATGGTCTTGAAGGCACTTGGAAAGAGCTGGTCAGCGAACGCGATCAGAATATGCGGCTGGACAGCGAAAAAGGCGCTTATGTTTTAAAGCTCTCCAACGCCGATGAAGAGCAAAGCCTGATTGAGCTGCAATGCGCCTGTCTGTCTCATATGCAAACCTGTGCCCCCAATCTTGATTTGCCCCGTCTGGTAAAAACCACACAAGGCACAGACATTGGCCAAAGCGAGACAGACCCCACCCATATGGTGCGACTGGTCAGCTATTTGAGCGGCACTCTCTATGCCGATATGCCAAAAAGCAAAGCCCTGCGTCAGGCTCTGGGTGATTTCATGGGCCGCTTTTCAAAAGCCATGTCAGGATTTGGCCATCCAGCCGCCCATCAACCAGATTTTCTCTGGAATCTGGACAATATTGACGGCTGCCGCGCCTTTCTAAAAGACATTGCCAATAAGGACAACCGGGCCATGGTCGAGCGATTTTTTGAGCGCTATGACACTATTGTGCGGCCCATCTTCCCCCATTTGCGCGGCGCAGTCATCCATCATGATGCCAATGATTACAATCTCATTGTCAATGAAGATACACAAAGCACTCATAGTTATAAGATTGGCCTGATTGATTTTGGCGATATGGCCTATTCCCGCCAGATCAATGAATTGGCTGTCACCATGGCCTATGCCTTGATGCAAAGCGAGGATCTGATCGTCGAGGGCGCAGAAATTGTCAAAGCCTATTGCAAGCATTTTGCTCTGACAGACGAAGAATGGACCGCCCTGCCAATCCAGCTTGCCATGCGCCTTGTCATGTCTGTCTGCATCAGCTCCAACCGCGCAAAAGACTTCCCAGACAATGACTATCTGACCATCAGTCAAAAGCCCGCTTTTGAGCTGCTAAAGCGCCTTGACCGGTTGAACCCACATTTCCTTAGCACAGTCTGGCGCAAGGCGGCCAACCAGCCAGCCACCCCCAATGCCCCCACTGTGATCAATTGGCTCAAAGACAATCAGACAAACTTTGCTTCTCTCTTTGAAGATGATCTGAACCGCAAGCCGCGCATGATCCTATCTATGGCGGACGGTGCAAAAGGCAATGAGTTGCTCAAAGATGGTCACAAACATTGGGCCTTCATCGAAAAAGAAATGCAAGAAAACGGCGCCGATTTTGCCATTGGCCTTTATGGAGAAGATCGGGTTTGTTATCGCACAGATGCCTTTAAAGCACTGGAAGGCAGCGGCCACCGCTCTATCCATCTGGGGCTGGATATCTTCCGCCCCGCAGGCACCCCCATCTATGCCCCAATTGATGGCGAAGTCATCTCACTGGTCAATAATGATATCTATCTCGATTATGGCCCAACCCTGATTTTAAAACATCAGGCAGGAGAAACAGGCGAGAGCTTCTATACCCTCTATGGCCATCTGGCACTGGAAAGCCTTGATCTGTTCCAACCCGGTGACACAGTCAAACAAGGCGCTTTAATCGGCTATCTTGGCAACCCGGATGTCAATGTCGGCTGGGCACCGCATCTGCATTTCCAAATCATCACAAATTTGCTGGGTGAAAGTGGCAATTTCTATGGCGTGGGCGAACCTCACCTAATGGAAGTGTGGACTGATATTTGTCCAGACCCCAACCTTATTCTCGGCTTTCATGAAAGCAGTTTTGATCTCATCCAAAGCCAACCAGCAGACCTTATTCCCCGCAGAAGAGAGAGGATCGGGCCGTCTTTGAGCCTGTCCTATAAGAACCCGGTCAAAATGGTGGGCGGCAAAGGCCCCTTCCTGATTGACCATACAGGGCGACATTATCTCGATCTTGTCAACAATATCTGCCATGTCGGCCATTGCCACCCCCACGTGGTCAAGGCCATTTCAGAGCAAGCAAAGCGGCTCAATACCAATACCCGCTATCTGCATGACAATATTCTCGATTATGCCGAACGATTGAGCGCAACGCTGCCCGATCCTCTTTCCGTGTGCTATTTCACCTGCTCTGGTTCAGAAGCCAACGAATTGGCCATGCGCATTGCCCGCACGGTTACAGGCAATACAGACATGATCTGTCTTGACTGGGCCTATCATGGCAATAGCGCCGCCAATATTGCCATCAGCCCCTATAAATTCAACCGCGCAGGCGGCACGGGATGCCCGGATAGCACCCAGATTGCCCATATGCCAGACCCCTATCGTGGTACTTTCAAAGGCTATAGCGCTGAAACTGGTCAGGCTTATGCAAAATCTGTCGCAGACAAAATCAAGGCCATTCAAGCCAAAGGCCATGCTGGCCCTGCCGCCTTCATTGCCGAAAGTATGCTGGGATGCGGTGGACAAATTGTCATGCCAAATGGCTATCTTAAAGCCGCCTACAGCTCTGTGCGCGCCGCAGGCGGCTTATGCATTGCCGACGAAGTGCAAGTCGGCTTTGGCCGCGATGGCGAGCATATGTGGGCCTTTGAACATCAGGGCGTGGTGCCAGATATCGCCGTTTTGGGCAAACCCATCGGCAATGGTCACCCTATGGCGGCTGTGGTTACCACGCCAGACATTGCCGCCGCCTTTGCCAATGGCATGGAATATTTCAACTCCTTTGGCGGCAATCCGGTCTCTTGCGCGGTTGGCATGGCGGTGCTGGATGTGATTGAGCAGGAAGGCCTGCAACAAAATGCACTGGAAATCGGCCAATATTTACGCGATGGTTTTTCCGACATGGCAACCCGCTATCCCTTAATTGGTGATGTCAGGGGCCGAGGCCTTTTCATCGGAGTGGAGCTGGTCCGCAACCATGAAACACTGGAACCAGCCACCCAAGAAGCAGGCCGCATCACCAATATTTTGCGTGAAAATTCGGTTCTCATGTCAACCGACGGCCCTTTTGACAATGTGTTGAAAATCAAACCCCCCATTGTCATCACCAAAGAGCAGGCCCAAGAAGTCCTCACCAAAACCGAAGAGGCCTTTCAGCAAATCTCCTGATCTTGCAGTAAGAGAAAAAACAAAAGCCCGCTGACAAAATCAGCGGGCTTTTATGTTTGTATGTCATTGCCAAAAGCAACAAGGCCTACTCGGCCTTATCCTCTTTTGGATAAGGCAAGAACGCATTGAGCAAAATTGCCACAACGGCAGACAGGCCAATGCCCTTGATATGGAAATCACCATAGCCAACTTCCATACCGCCAATGCCAACCACCAGCACAACAGAAGCAATGATCAAATTGCGTGGCTCGGTCAGGGCATCACCAACTTTAAGCAAAGTCGAGACGCCAATCACCGCAATCGCACCAAACAAAATCACCAAAATACCGCCCATAACCGGCACCGGAATAGAGCCAAGAATAGCGCCAAGTGTCCCGGAAAAAGCCAGAATAATAGCCCAGATGGCCGCAAAAGTCATAATGGCCGGATTAAAGGCTTTGGTCAGCGCAACCGCCCCTGTGACTTCCGAATAGGTGGTGTTGGGTGGCCCGCCAAAGAAAGCCGCCAAACTGGTCGCCAAACCATCGCCCAGCAAAGTATTTTTAAGACCCGGCTTGTCCAGATAATCTTTTTTGGTGACATTGGAAATGGCTGCCACATCGCCGATATGCTCAATCGCAGGCGCAATCGCAACCGGCAAAATGAACAAGATCGCTTCCAGATTAAATTCTGGGAAGGTAAAGGCAGGCATAGCAAAAACAGGCGCGCTGGCCACGGAATCAAAATTGACCATACCAAAAGCAAAAGCCGTAGCATAACCGGCCAGAATGCCCACAAAAATCGGCAGCAGCTTTGTTAAGCCCTTGCCAAGCAGTGAGACAAGAATGGTCGCCACAATCGAGACCAAGGCAACAATCACAGCCTGATCAAGCGGCACCAGCTGTGCAGCCCCATCGCCCGTTTTACCTTGTGCCATATTCACCGCAACAGGAGCCAAGGACAGGCCAATCACCATAATCACAGGCCCGACCACAACCGGTGGCAAAATACGGTCAATAATATCCTGTCCTTTGATACGCACCAAAAAGGACAAGGCCACATAAACAAGGCCCGCTGCAAACAGGCCGGACATGGTCGCCGCCACACCCCATGTCTTCACCCCGAAAATAATCGGCGCAATGAACGCAAAGGAAGAAGCAAGGAAAACAGGCACTTGACGCTTGGTCACAAATTGGAAAACCAGCGTACCAGCCCCGGCAGTGAACAAAGCCACCGAAGGATCTAGACCTGTGAGAATAGGAACAAGAACCAAGGCTCCAAAGGCAACAAACAACATTTGCGCCCCGAGCAACATCTGGCGACCGACCCCCATGTCAGCCCCAAAGTCCGCCTCCCCGGAAGTAGCAGAACGATCTTCGGACATTGTATATCTCCCAACTGGATCAGCCAGCCAATCCAATCAGGGCTAAAGGGCCGATCCGTCATCTATGATTTTTATATGGATCGAGTTTGTTATCTGCCTGATTCTAGACCAAAGGGGGAAGTCTTTTTTCAAAATTATAAAGCAATCTTTGAAGACGCAAAAAAGGCGCATTCAACGAACGCGCCCCGATAGAGTTTGATAATAACCTATTTGACTGTGGTCTAATCCAGCCGCGCGGCATGCCATGCAACATGATCGGCCAAAAAGCTGGAAATAAAATAATAGGAATGATCATAACCGCCCTGCATGCGCAAGGTCAGATCGACGCCTGCCTTGCGACAAGCCGCTTCAAAAGCCCAAGGCTTGAGCTGCTCTTCCAAAAAGCCATCGGCCACACCCTGATCAATGAGAATATCTTTCTCCCATCCTTCCGCTTCGACCAGAGCACAGGCATCATAAGCCTTATAAGCGGCCACATCATCGCCCAAATAAGCAGCAAACGCCTTCTGCCCCCAAGGACAATCTATCGGATTGACAATGGGCGCAAAGGCGGAAACGGATTGGAACAGATCCGGGTTTTTCATCGCCAATGTCAAAGCCCCATGTCCACCCATGGAATGGCCACTCACGCCAATGGCATCTTCATCAATTGGCAGGCTATCAACCAGCAAATCGGGCAATTCCTCAGCAATATAGTCTTCCATGCGGAAATGCTCTGCCCATGGTTTTTGCGTGGCATTTAAGTAAAAGCCAGCCCCTTGCCCCATATCATAGGCCTCGTCATTGGCAACAGCCTCACCGCGCGGACTGGTATCTGGCGCAACAAAAATCATGCCATGCTGGGCTGCATGTTGCTGGGGACAGCCCTTGGTCATGACATTTTCCCAGGTGCAGGTCAGACCAGACAAATAAATCAGCGAGGAACAGGCATAGCCATCCAGCGCTTCACGCGGCAGAAACACCGCAAAATCCATATCTGTCTTGGTCACTTTTGAGCGATGCCGATAAACCCGCTGCTCTCCACCAAATGATTTTACGCTGGAAATCAGTTCCATTGCCCCTCCTCGAATCCGGCCCATCCTTGCAAAGGCAGATCCTGCAAATAATCCAACAAAATTAGGCCTCTTATTCCAATCACTGGCAAGCAGACCATACCAAAAAGGCGACGCCAATCCGGCACCGCCCTTTTCTCTATCAGAAGAATGATTGCCATTCCATGTCAGTTTTTGGCTTTTGCCTGTTTTGCTTTTCTTTTAATAGGCTTACCCATAAATTTCAGACGTTTTGCAATGGCCGCATCACAGCGTCCTTTGGGTTTGCGCAGCACCATTTCGCGCGCAAAAGACACAAGATGCCCAATAGGCCCCCCAGAAAAAGCCGCTGTGCCGGGTTGCACAATTTGCAACACCGCATAATCCCCTCCGGCATCCGTTAACATGGCAAAAGGCGCGCCATTGACCATAATCGCCATCTGCCCGGTGCGCAGCATCCGCGTTTCAATGGCCTGCTTTTGCTTATTCAGGGTCAATTCGCTCTCAGAAACAACCACCATATCTTTGTTTTTGTCTTTGTCTTTCTCAGAGCCAACCACTTGCCAACGCCCCAAAAGATCCTTCATCTGCGTATCCACTGCCAGACAGGATCCGTCCGCATTGGGGATGGAGAGACGCCGCGCGGTGCCTTTTTCCAAAATGGCCCCATCCGCAGACAATTGATAGGCCATATGGCTCTCATCAATCAGCGCAACATCAACACGGGCGCGAGAAAGACCGTTTACTCCCACATTGCGCGCATAAAACTGATAGCTGGAACCGGGAACAGAGCCTTGACGCATATAAAGCCAGATACGCGGCATCTTGCCATCAAAAATCAGCCAGTCGCTCATCACCAGAGGCCGCAACTTTTTGCCATCATCCAGCTCCCAAACGCCAGTAAAAAAGGGCGTATCTTCTGCCGCTTTTGCCTCATCCACAAAAGCGCCATGGGCAAAAATCATCACAAAAGCAAAAAACCCGAACAGGGCCTTAAGAACAGACAAAGATAGACAAAAGAAAAAATGACGCACCGCACCTAAAAAAACCATCACCAGCCCTCACTTTATTTTACAACACAAAATAAAACTCCCCCATAAACAAAGTGTCCGACTCTTGGCCGCAAAGATCAATCCCCAAATACAAAAAAAGAGGGAAGCAAACTCCCCTCTCTTTCAAACATCATAACATGTTACAGCAATCGCCGGATCAAAAGGTAATGACCGAGCGAATAGACTTGCCTTCATGCATCAAATCAAAGGCTGTGTTGATCTCATCCAATGGCATGACATGAGTGATCATCTGATCAATATCGATCTTGCCTTCCATATACCAATCAACAATTTTTGGCACATCTGTCCGACCACGCGCACCACCAAAGGCAGTACCGCGCCAGCTGCGGCCCGTTACCAACTGGAAGGGACGGGTGGAAATTTCCTGACCAGCGCCAGCCACACCAATGATGATGCTCTCGCCCCAGCCTTTATGACAACATTCCAGCGCATCACGCATCACATGCACATTGCCGGTCGCATCAAAGGAATAATCGGCCCCACCATCAGTCAGGCTCACCAAATAGGGCACCAAATCGCCCTCGACCTCTTTTGGATTGACAAAATGGGTCATGCCATAAGCTTCGGCCAAAGCGCGCTTACTTGGATTGATATCAACCCCAACAATCTTGTTGGCACCAGCCAAACGCGCACCCTGAATCACATTCAAACCAATGCCACCCAGACCAAAGACCACAACATTGGAGCCAATCTCGACACCGGCGGTATGAATAACCGCACCAATGCCCGTGGTCACGCCACAGCCGATGTAGCAAACCTTGTCAAACGGTGCATCCTGACGGATTTTGGCCACCGCAATTTCTGGCAAAACCGTGAAATTGGAGAATGTTGACGTGCCCATATAATGATGAATTTTCTCACCATTGATGGAAAAACGGCTGGTGCCATCAGGCATCAGGCCCTGACCTTGCGTCTCACGAATGGCCTGACACAAATTGGTTTTCGGATGCAGGCAATAATCGCATTCGCGACATTCTGGCGTATAAAGCGGGATCACATGATCGCCTTCTTTGACAGATGTCACACCTTTGCCAACAGCCCGCACAATGCCCGCACCTTCATGGCCCAAAATGGCGGGGAACAAACCTTCCGGGTCATCACCGGACAAGGTAAAGGCATCTGTATGGCACACACCAGTTGCCATAATCTCAACCAGAACCTCACCATCGCGTGGCCCATCCAGTTGCACGGTTTCAATCACCAATGGATCACCGGCCTTATAGGCAACAGCAGCCCTCACATCCATGGAACGTCTCCTCGATAAATATATACTTCCATTGCGGCCAACCTAGCGCAAGAAATCTTCAGCACCAAAGAAAAAGAATGCTGCATGTGCGAATGTACAAAGAAAAAAGGGCACCGATTTGGTACCCTTTTCACACTCATTAAACTCCATTTTCATCAAGCGCTCGCTTTCATTTCCAAACGGCGGCGATGCAAAATCGGCTCTGTATAACCCGATGGCTGCACAACACCATCAAAGACCAGATTGCACGCCGCTTGAAAAGCAATGGATGCATCAAAATTCCCCGCCATGGGCCGATAGAGCGGATCACCGGCATTTTGCTGATCCACCACAGACGCCATGCGCTGCAACGTTTCCATAACCTGCTCTTTGCCAACAATGCCATGAGCCAGCCAATTGGCCATATGTTGCGAAGAAATACGCAAAGTCGCCCGATCTTCCATCAACCCGATATTGTTGATATCCGGCACTTTGGAACAACCAACGCCCTGATCCACCCAGCGCACCACATAACCCAGAATGCCTTGCGCATTGTTATCCAGCTCCCGCTGAACCAGATCATCCGGCCAATTGCTCTCCCGCGCCACCGGAATAGTCAGCAAATCCTGCAAACTGGCGGGCGGGCGATTGGCAATCTCCTTTTGAACCGCAAAGACATCCACCTGATGATAATGTGTAGCATGTAAGGTCGCCGCTGTCGGGCTTGGCACCCATGCCGTATTGGCCCCGGATTGGGGATGACCGATTTTCTGTTCCAGCATATCGGCCATCTTGTCCGGCATGGCCCACATGCCTTTGCCAATCTGCGCCTTGCCGGACAAACCACAAGCCAGACCAATCTCGACATTGCGCGCTTCATAAGCGGCAATCCAGCTTGTTGCCTTCATATCGCCTTTGGGGATCATGGCACCGGCCTGCATCGCACTATGCATTTCATCGCCTGTGCGATCCAAAAAGCCGGTATTGATAAACACCACCCGGTTTTTTGCCGCATGAATGCAATTTTTCAGATTAACTGACGTGCGGCGCTCTTCATCCATAATGCCCATTTTCAGCACATTGGGTGCAAGGCCCAACATGGTCTCAACCCGTGCAAAGACTTTCGAGGCAAAGGCCACCTCGCTTGAGCCATGCATTTTGGGTTTCACAATATAGACGGACCCCGCCCGGCTGTTGGCATTCACCCCTTCTTTGGCCAAATCATGCATGGCGGCAAGCGCGGTAAAGACCGCATCCATAATGCCTTCCGGGATTTCAGAACCATCAGAAAGCAAAATGGTTGGATTGGTCATCAAATGCCCGACATTGCGCACCAGCATCAAAGACCGCCCCGGCAAAGTCACAGAACCACCATCTGCCCCGGCATAAAGCCGATCTTTGTTCAAAACCCGCTCAATGACTCCATCACCTTTGGAAACCTGCTCAGACAAATCCCCTTTCATTAAGCCAAGCCAGTTGGAATAGGCGAGAATCTTGTCCTGCGCGTCAACCGCAGCCACCGAATCCTCACAATCCATAATGGTGGAAAGAGCCGATTCCAGCACGATATCAGCAAGACGCGCCTGATCATCCTTGCCAACCGGATGGGCCTCATCCAGCACCAATTCAATATGCAAGCCATTATGACGCAGCAAAATCTTATCCGGCTTCATCTCATTGCCGCAAAACCCGACAAAAGCCGCTCTGTCTTGCAAAGAGGTGCGCGTCTCACCCAGATAAATCTCCAAAGACCCATCTCGCACGCAATAATCCGTCACATCATGATGTGAGCCCTCGCTCAAAGGCACGGCCTGATCCAGAAAATCCCGACCCCAAGCAATCACTTTGGCACCACGCAGCGGATTGTAAGCCCCAAGACGCTCCGCCCCATCTTCTTCGCTTAAAACATCCGTTCCATAGAGCGCATCATAAAGCGAGCCCCAACGGGCATTGGCAGCATTCAAGGCATAGCGTGCATTCATCACTGGCACCACAAGCTGCGCTCCGGCAACAGAGGCAATTTCTGCATCAACCTTGTCTGTGGTGATGCCAAAACCCTCAACCTCAGGCTCCAGATAGCCAATATCCCGCAAAAAGTCCTGATAAGCCTCCATATCAGAAATCGGGCCAGGATTGGCGCGATGCCAGTCATCCAACTGGCTTTGCAACGCATCACGCCGGGCCAAAAGCGCCCGATTTTCCTCGACCAGATCATGAGCCAAAGCATCCAGACCAAGCCAGAGCTGATCCGCCTGCAAAGACAAACCATCCAGCAAGCGCTGCTCAACAAATTGCTTGAAAGCCCCATCGACTTTCAAACGCCCAACCTGACTATATGCGCCCATCATTCTTTCTTTCACTTGATCGAAACATTCAAACCTATCCAACCCTACTCAATTGCAGGACAAAGATCTTTATTCAGAATGTAAAGACTGTTTTCTCAAATCAAGCGAAATCACGATCATTCTTTTTTGATTTGAGATAAGGAAAGCACCACAAACAAGTCCTATAGCCAGAGGACAAACAACCACCTATGCTGCCTTTAAAAGCCAATGAAAGCAGGGCCATCATGCGACTGTCACAGATATTATGCACGCTCTGCGCCTTAATAATGATAAGCGGCACAGAGACAAAGACAGCCAAAGCCGCAGAGATCACACTATTTGCAGCGGCCAGTCTTGCACATGTTCTAAGTGAAGCCACACAAAAATTTGAGCAGAAAACCGGCATCACAGTGCGGGCCTCTTATGCCGCCTCCTCTGCCCTTGCCCGTCAGATAGAAGCGGGTGCCCCTGCCGATCTCTTCTTTTCTGCCAATATCAAATGGATGGAGCATTTGCAAAACAACGCTTTTGTCTCAAAGCAATTTCAGGATCGCTCTTTATCCAATCAACTGGTTCTTGTGGCCCCCAAACATCTAAAGCATGCCCCCCTTGCCTCCCTGTCTGAACCAGCCCTCAAAGCGCTTTTGGGCAAGCATGGCAGGCTGGCCATGGGAGATCCCGATCATGTCCCCCTTGGGATCTATGGCAAAAAAGCCCTGCAAACTCTCAATCTTTGGCAATCAATCCAGCACCGCATTGCCCGCACAGACAATGCCCGCGCCGCCCTTGCCCTGATCGAACAAGGCGAAACCCCTCTCGGCCTGCTCTATCACACGGACGCCATGCTCTCAAACAAGATCGATCCTCTCTATGCCTTCTCGAAAGAGGAAAACCCGGTCCAATATGCTCTGGCCTTGACGCAAAATGCAGACAAAGACAACAAAGCCGAAGCCAAAGCTTTCTTTGATTTTTTACGCTCTGACGAGATCAAGGCTCTTTTCACCCGCAACGGTTTCCTCTATCTCCAAAGATAGCAAAGTAAAAAAGCCAACAGGGTGATAGGCCCAAATAGGATGATAGGCGATGACAGACTGGATCACCCCGGCGGAATGGGAAGCGCTTTTGCTAAGCTTCAAAATTTCCACCATCGCAGTGGGATCAGCTCTGCCTTTTGCTATCCTCACCGCCAGTTTGCTGTCTCGCCCCCCCTTCCCCGGCAAAGCCCTGCTGGATGGAATTGTGCATCTGCCGCTCATCCTGCCACCCGTTGTCATGGGCTATCTCTTGCTCATCACCTTTGGCACCCGCGCACCCTTGGGCGCATGGTTGCAAAGCACCTTTGATCTGCGTTTTGTCTTTAGCTGGACAGGCGCAGCTTTGGCGGCGGCCATCATCACCTTTCCTTTTCAGGTGCGCGCCATCAGACTGGCCATGGAAAGCATGGATCCGGGCCTGATTGATGCAGCCAAAACACTGGGCGCTGGCCCTATGGATCGCTTCATAAGCATCACCTTGCCTTTGGCCCTTCCCGGCATTCTGGCAGGGGCCATCACAGCGTTCGCCGCCAGCCTTGGCGAATTTGGAGCCATCATCACCTTTGTTTCCAACATTCCCGGCGAAACCAGAACCCTGCCCTTGGCTATTTATTCAGCACTGCAAACTCCGGGGGGCGAAGAGGCCGCTGCCCGCCTTGTCATATTGGCCATTGCGCTGGCTTTCCTTGGGCTGATCCTGTCAGAATTTGCCGCACGCCATGTCAAGAAAAGGATGGGCCAATGACATTGTGCGTCAAACTTTCCCATCACATCCAAAATTTCCATCTGGATCTCGCTTTTGAGCTGCCAGCAAAAGGCCTGACAGCCCTCTTTGGCCCCTCTGGCTCTGGCAAATCCTTAACCACCAATGCCATTGCAGGATTGATCACCCCGCAGGCAGGCGAGATCAGCCTCAATAGCCATAGACTTTTCTCCTCAAGTCAAAGGATCAATTGCCCAAGCCATAAGCGCAACATTGGCTATATGTTTCAGGATTCGCGGCTTTTCCCCCATCTGACCATCAAAAAAAATCTGCTCTTTGGGGCCAAACGCTGCAAACAATCCCCCAAGCATGACGAAATCCAGCACATCATTGCCATGCTCGATATCGGGCATTTGTTAAAACGCCACCCCGCCCATCTCTCAGGCGGCGAAAAACAGCGCGTGGCTCTGGGAAGAGCGCTCTTGTCCAAACCCTCACTTTTGCTGCTGGACGAACCTATGGCCGCCTTGGACCAGGCCCGCAAACAGGAAATTTTGCCCCATCTGGAACGCCTGCGCGATGAAAGTGACATTCCCATCCTCTATATCAGTCATTCCATTTCGGAAGTGGCCCGCCTCGCCGATCAAATGCTGCTGATCCATCAAGGCACATTAAGCGCACAAGGCCCGGTCCATGATATCATGAACCGTCTGGATCTTTTCCCGCTAACCGGACGTTTTGAGGCAGGCACCGCCTTCAAAGCCACCATTCTCAGCCATGATCAAGACCATAGCATGAGCTGTGTGCAATTTGAGGGCGGCACCCTATGGACCAGCAAAATCCCCGGAGAGGTCGGCGATCTGGTGCGCCTGCGCATCCGCGCCCGCGATGTTCTCTTGGCAACAGAAAAGCCCAAAGCCATCAGCGCCAACAATATCATTCCAGCCATCATCCATGATTATCGTCAGGATCCCAATCATATCATGGAAGTGCAATTGCAAGCACAAGGCATCAAGCTCTTGGCCCGCATCACCAAAAAATCATGGTATCGGCTAGGCCTACAAAAAGGCAGCACCTTATTTGCCATCATCAAATCCATCAGTCTGGACAGACGATTAGGGCAAGACACAACCAACACATAAACCTCTATCGCTCAGGCGTCGGCATCCAGTCCGGTTTGGCAATATCCTGATCGGCAAAATCGGGCAACCGGCGGGCCAAATCCTCAACCGAGGTGATATTCATCTTATTCAGAAGCTTTTGCGTAATCAGGCGCGGTTTCACCACAATCTCGCGTCCGGGATCCTCTCCTGCCATCACCATGGCAACAGCCCGCACGGAAATCTCTCCTAGCAAATAGGGATTATTGGCAGCCGTCGCCACCCATGGCGACCCCGGCTCGCGCATCGCCTTGATATCCTGATCGGTAATATCGGTCGAATAAATCCTGATCTTGTCCGACAAACCCGCCTCATCCACGGCAAGCTTTACCCCTTGAGCAAAGTCATCATATGACGCAAAAATCACTTCGATATCAGGATAAGCTGTGAGCACAGCACGGGCCTGATTGGCCGTATAGCGAACAACCGGAATATCAAGCGTACCAAATGTCGCCAACTCCTGCACGCCCGGATTGTTGTGTTTGAATGTCTGCCAAGCTGCATCGCGTCGCGTAAATGGCTCAATACCGGGAAAATGGACATAAGCAACTTTGAAAGTCGATCCCTGATCCTTGATCATTTGTTCAGTAAGCAAAGCCACCAGATCCGCATCCGATTGTTTAATCTGCGGCACCGCCTCATGATTGAGAGCCACATCAAAGCTGACCACAGCAATGCCAGCATCAATGGCTTTTTGAACGGCACCTTGCAAAATATGAGGAGGCCCATGCTGCAGAATGATGCCTTCAACCCCCATGGCAATGGCCCGTTCAATCATTTCAACTTGAATTTTGGGATCGCGGCGGGCATCCATCTCGATAAATTGAGCGCCCAATGCTGCCACTTGCCGCCGTGCCCCTTCCTTATAGGCTTCAAACACCTCAGCTTTAGAGACAAAGCTTATCAGCGCAATGCGAGGCACCATCGGCACAGTTGCGCTATTTTGCCCTTCACTTTGCACATTACTTTTTTGGGCAAAACCAACAGAAGGAAACAAAAGAGCGGCACTGGCAAGGATCAAAGCAAAAAACAAACAACAAGCCCAAAGCCGTCGCATGATTATAGCGATATAAAAATCCAGCAAAGAATCCAACACTTTTCCTGATTTCATCCTGCGTCCCCAATAGAAACAAAACCAGCCAACATCTCCTTCTATATTAGCAGCTATCTTTTATGAGATATTTAACAAAGTCAAAATGTAAGAAATATCAGAACAAAAAGAGGAGCAGCGCCCCTCTTTCATCATCACCCAATCAAAAGCAAAGGCTATTTCGACGGTAAGACAACTTCATCAATCACGTGGATCACACCATTGCTGGCCATGATGTCGGCCTTGATCACGCTAGCATTGTCGACAGAAACCGCACCATGGCTTTTCTTGATCGACAAAGTACGATCCTGATGAGATTTCAGGGTTTTGACAGCAATCTTACGTCCGGGCAGCATATTGGACGTCAATTTGCGCGGCACCACATGATAGCTAAGGATCGCCACCAATTGATCTTTATTTTCAGGCTTTAAAAGACTTTCAACAGTCCCGGCAGGCAATTTTGCAAAGGCCTCATCGGTAGGGGCAAAAACGGTCAAATTCTCACCGCTTGCCAAAGCATCAGCCAGGCCCGCCGCTTTGGCAGCGGTGAGCAATGTGTTAAAAGACCCGGCCTCAGAGGCAATTTCGACAATATTTTTGGCAGAAGCAGGCAAAGCAGTAACAGCCAAACCAAAAGCCAAGGCCGCGCTCATCATAAAAGTTTTCATGTCTCTCTCCAGCTTGTTCGACCAGTAAAAGGTCAGTGCGTCAGTGATTACAAAAGCTGTTACGAGCAGAGAAAAATACAGATCTAAATATATTAACTATTTGATATCACAATATTTTGCATGATCTAAAAGATTTTTAAAGACGTAAATAAAGAGAGAAATACAATCATCATCCATACAAAATAAAAAGCCTTCTTTCATGGAAAAAAGAAGGCTTCTCGTGATAGATTTTATAGGAAGAGCGCCACCTAAATCCCGACAATTGGCTGGAACAAGCGCGGCATCATCTTTTTAAACTCAAGGGGTGCATCGGTCACTGTCAGGCAAATGCAATCTTCCTCGGTGTCGGCAATCGGCTGATGATCAATATCATCATCTGCTTCCTGAATGTCGCCTTTTTTGTAACGCCCTGTTTCATCACAAAAAGAGCCTTTCAAAACCAGCGTAATCTCGGATCCATGATGGCTATGTTGAGGCGTCACAAAACCGGGAGACAATTTAAGCAGCCGCACTTTTTCGCCTTCCGAGCCTTGAACCGGCAAAATAAACTGGCGAATGCCCGGCCCAACCAACTTCCATTTGATATCATCAAAGCCATGGCCCATCACATCATGCAGCAAAGCGGGCATATCCGGCTCATGAGAGGAGGAAGCAGAAAGCGCTTCCTCCTCCACCACACCAGTATGATCGCGATGAGAAGAAGCCTCATCTAAAGCGGGCATATCATCAATCTGCGCCAAAAGACGATCAAAACCACCCTCATTCAAGTCCATTTCGGGCAATGCATCCAACAAGGCACCACCCACATTCTGGGCATCCATTAAACGCTGCAAACAATGCGGGCACATATCCAGATGGCAGCGCACAAGCATTGCCTGCCCTGCGGGTAACGAGCCAGCAGCATAGGCCAAAATCATTTCATCACTGAGATGGTGATTGATCATTGATCCATCTCCTTCAAAATTGTCCGCAAATGCTTGAATGCCAATCTCAACCGCGATTTGACCGTTCCCAAAGGCAATGACAGCTTTTGTGCTATCTCGCGATGGCTGATATCATCAAAGAAAGACAAGCGCACAACCTCTGCCTGATTGGCTGACAACAATCCAATCGCATCTTTAATCTTCTCGTTCAATTCACCACGATAAACATCATCTATTTGCTGTTCTTCCATCACCAGCATATCAGCAAAATATTGATCATCCCGATAGACAAAGCTCTTCTCAGATCGAAAGCGATCAATACGCCGATTACGGGCAATGGTAAAAATCCATGTCGAAGCCGCAGCTTTTGACGGATCATAAAGATGGGATTTTCTCCAAATCTGGACAAAGGTTTCCTGAATCAATTCTTCAGCAACCTCTTCATTGGTTCCCACCTTCAAAAAGAAAGATTTTAATCGTGGTGCAAAATGCTCAAAAAGTGTTCGAAAGCAAGCCTTACAACGGTCTCGCCCCAAAGTTACAAGCAGCCTGTTGAGATCTTCGGTCGCCAAAACACGTCCCTTTTCCAATATCCCAACCGTAAGCTGCATGTTTCTCATCAGATTGTACACCCTGCAAGCATTTTATACCCAAACATACGAACGGCTTTTTTCGCTGGATCACAAAGAAATCAAATCATAGGGTCATCAAGACAGCCCTTGGCCGGGTCCATTCACAATTGCAGACCATAAAAGTGATCCAGTCGCCAACCACAAACATACAGAAGACAAAGACATAACAAGGATGGTTTCAATGCATATTGCTGTCATTGGCTCAGGAATTTCGGGTTTGAGCGCTGCTTGGCTGCTCTCACAAAAGCATGTTGTCGATCTGTATGAGAAAGATGATCGTCTGGGCGGCCATGCCAATACCCAAACAATTGCCACACAGGACGCAACCATTGCGGTGGATACAGGCTTCATTGTTTATAATGAAGCAACCTATCCCAATCTCACCGCCTTGTTTGACCATCTGGGCGTTGAAACCGATGCCACCGACATGTCTTTTGCCGTTTCCATGAATGGGGGCGAGCAGGAATATGCCGGATCCAGCCTTGGAAGCCTCTTTGCCCGCAGCTCCAACTTGCTACGCCCCTCTTTTTTAAAAATGCTGCTCGACATCCGCCGCTTCTATAAAGAAGCAAGGATTGATGCAAAAAAACCGGACTATCAAACCACCACACTGGGCCATTATCTGGACCACAAAAATTACAGCCAAACCTTCTGCGAAGATCATCTTTTGCCAATGGGTGCAGCCATTTGGTCAATGCCAGCAGACCAAATGCTGCAATTTCCCTTCACCTCTTTCATTCGCTTTTGCGACAATCACGGCCTTTTGCAAATAAAAGATCGACCCAAATGGCGCACAGTCACAAAAGGCTCTCAAAACTATGTGGCACGACTGGCAAAACAGATTTCCGGCAACATAAAATTAAATGCCCAGATTGATCAGATTGAGCGACATCCCGGTGCGGTCACAGTGCATTTAAAAAATGGTGATGCGAATAAATATGATCAGATCATTCTGGCCTGCCATTCCGATCAGGCTTTGCGTTTGTTGCGCACCGATCCTGATACACTCACTCAAGATGAAGCTGAGATTTTGGACAATTTGCGCTACCAATCCAATATTGCAGTGCTTCACCGCGATACAAGCCTGATGCCAAAACGCAAAAAGGTCTGGGCTGCATGGAATTATCTGAAAGAAACACAAGAAGATGCCAGCAAATTATGCGTCAGCTATTGGATGAACCGCCTGCAAAAGCTTGACACAAAAGAAGATATAATCGTTACCCTCAATCCCATTCATCAACCAAATGCTGGCGATATTTTCAGAACCTATCGCTATTCCCACCCCATTTTCAATCGCGCAGCCCTCAAGGCCCAGCGCGATATTTGGCATATTCAGGGCCACAATCGCACCTGGTTTTGCGGCGCCTATCTCGGCCATGGCTTCCATGAAGATGGCTTGCAGGCAGGGCTGGAAATTGCCGAGCGGCTGGGAGAGGTCAAACGCCCATGGACGGTCAAAAACCACTCGGACCGCCTGTATTTGCCAACACAGGAGCCAAAGCAACAAGAGGCCGCAGAATGACAGGCCCGTTGAGACAAAAGCATGAAAGAAATGACACAGCCCAGCCTTTGCGCTGCTACAAGGGACATGTCTTTCACCAGCGCTTTGGCACCCTCACCCACCGACTGGATTATCGCGTCTTCGCGCTGTGCATCACCTTGGACAAGGCAAAACAAGCGGCAAAGGATTTGCCTTTTTTCTCATTCAATCGCTTCAATCTCTTCAGCCTGCATGAAAGCGATCATATGGAAAAAGGCTATGAGACATTGCAAATCTTTGTCGAGGATATGCTGCGTCAGGGCGGCGCTTTGCATGTTGATGAGCCAGCCCCTGCCCGCATCGATATGCTGGCCTATCCGCGCTTTTTGGGCAAAGCCTTCAATCCGCTGACCATCTTCTTTTGCTATGATGCAAAAGAGCAGCCCATTGCCATTCTCTATCAGGTGCGCAACACATTTGGCCAACGCCACCATTATGCAATTCGCCTCTCACACACTGAGCAGCAGCAAAATCGCTGGCACCATAGCTGCGAGAAAACATTCCATGTCTCGCCTTTCATCGATATGGAATGCGATTATCATTTTGACATCACCTTGCCGCAAGACAAAATGCGCGTAACCATTCGCCAGACAAAAAAGGGCACACCCCTACTGACAGCCTCTTTCAGTGGCAAACAAAGCGCTCTGTCTGGCTTCACACTGCTATCCCTTGCCGCTCAATATTGTCAGGGCGGGTGGAAAATTCTCAGCGCCATTCATTGGGAAGCGCTGAAATTATGGGTCAAAGGCGCAAAATTTCACAAATCGCCCCCCTTGCCCGCCAGACCGGTCACCCCCGCATATGAAGCAAGCACTCCCCAAATTCTGCCAAATGGAGACGGCCAATGACAATGCATCAAACAACGCCCCCTCCGTCGCAACCTGCCAAATCACTTGGCTATCAAAGCACCAAATCAAAAACTGCCAGCCTCACCAAAAGCTGTCTGGATAAAGCCCTTGCCAAGCTGCTAAAGCTTTGCTTTGGCTCACTCAAATACGGACATTTGATCCTTCATTTGCCCGCAGGCACTTTGGTAGAATTGGGCCCAAAAACCACGCCATCCCATATTATACAAATCGAGATCAGCTCCTATTCGGTCATCAAGGCCCTTTTGTCAGCCCATCCTCTGGCTTTGGCGGACAGCTATATCAAAGGCCATTGGCATTGCGCCGATTTAACCGCGCTTTTTATCCTGTTCCAAAAAAACCGCACCCTGCTCGATGGGTTGAGCGATAACGGCAAACTCACGGGCTTTTTTGCGCGCCTTTATCATGCCAGTCGCGCCAATACCAAAAAAGGCAGCCGCCGCAACATTCACGATCATTATGATCTGGGCAATGACTTTTACGCCCTGTGGCTGGATCCAACCATGAGCTATTCCAGCGCCTATCAGCTCAAAGGCGATCAAATGGCCGATCTGGAGCAGGCACAAAAACGCAAATATGAGCATATTCTCAATCTTGCCCACCTCCCCCCAAATGCCAACCTGCTAGAAATTGGCTGCGGCTGGGGCGGCATGGCAGAGAGGGCCGCACAAAAGGGCCATAAGCTGCATGGGGTTACCCTGTCAAAAGAGCAATTAACCTTTGCCGAGCAGCGCCTTAAAAATCAACATCTGGACCATCTCGCCAGCCTCAGTTTGACCGATTATCGCGATATTGAAGGCAAAGGCCAATATGATGCCATCATCTCAATTGAAATGCTCGAAGCCGTCGGAAAAGAAAATTGGCCAACCTATTTCGCCAAAATAAGAGACTGCCTCAAACCCGGCGGCCGCGCGGTAGTGCAGGTCATTGTCATCGCCGATGAGCATTATGAACATTACAAAAACAATGTCGATTTCATCCAGCGTTACATCTTCCCCGGCGGTTTTCTGCCCTGCCCCAACAGCATGAAAGAACAAATCACCGCGCAAGGCCTGAAACTGGAAAGGGAAGAATATTTTGCCAGCGATTATCAGGCAACCTTGCATCATTGGCGCAAGGCATTTCTGAAAAACTGGACTGCCATCAAACCCTTGGGCTTTGACGAACGCTTCAAGCGCGTCTGGAATTATTATCTATGCTATTGCGAAGCTGGCTTTGCAGAAAAAAGCATCGATGTGGGATTTTTCGTCATTCAAAAACCCGACCAATAGGCCGGGATATGGAAACGAAATTCACAAATTTAAATACTGGCCCGGGACATAATGAAACGCACCAACGAGCCAATCACTGGCAATTTGCGATAAAATCCCCGGCCAGAATCCCAATAATCATAATGGGCACAGACTTTGGCATCTTCATCAAAATGCAACTCGCTCATACCACGCACAGACCAGTCCCCCAGCATGGCCTGATGACAGGTAAAATCCCAGCGCAAAAAGCACAATTTGTTCGACCACATCACGTCCAGAATGACAAAGCGGGGATCCTTCACATCATCAAACATTTTCTCCAGAACCCGCACAACATTCTCAGCTCCCACCACATCATTAAAAGGATCAATGAAATGAATGCGTGAACTGATCAGGGGCAAAATATCGCGCACCGTCTCAGGGCTTAAAGCCTCATAAAAATCAGCATAAGCTTTTGCAGTCTGCTGATAGCGATCATCATAGGGCACAATCATGGGATAAGTTTCCTGCTCAACCAAAAATAAAGAGGATAAGGCAACAGA
The DNA here is from genome assembly GCA_025800105.1 of Cohaesibacter sp. Classification (GTDB taxonomy): domain Bacteria; phylum Pseudomonadota; class Alphaproteobacteria; order Rhizobiales; family Cohaesibacteraceae; genus Cohaesibacter. The sequence goes on from JAOXSG010000905.1 coordinate 20,783, forward strand.
CGCAAAATCTTCAGCCCCCAAACCATCGGCCACGGAAAGGCAATTTCAAACGCCCCTTTGCCAAGCTTTGCCATCACACAGCACGCCGCCTCATCCGCCGTCATTAAAAAAGGCATCTCAAACTTGTTTTTATCCGTCATGGGGGTCTTCACAAAGCCAGGATTGATCACACTCAAACCCAAACCGGAACGCTCAAAATCAGTCTGGAGCGTCTCACACAAATTGATCAAAGCCGCTTTTGTTGGCCCATAAAGCGCCGCATTGGGCAACCCTCGATAGCCGCTTAAAGAGGCCATCACCGAAACATGACCATGCCCTCTTTCTTTCAAAATTGGCAACACAGCATCCAGCACCGCAATCAAGCCAAGATAATTGACGCTCATCTGACGGCTTGCCCGCTCATGAGACAACACATCCAACCCGCCAGGCTCATAAATCGCCGCACAATAAACAATCAGATCAGGAAAAGACCCGCTCTGTTGGAGCATCTCAACAGCCGCAAAAACACTCTGCGGCTGTTCCACATCCAACGGCAAAACAGCCATCCTGTCATGCTGATCGGCCACATCTAGCAAAAGTTCAGGCCTGCGCGCAGAAATGCTCACCCGATGCCCGGCCAAACTATAACCGCGCGCCAATGCCGCCCCAATGCCGGTGCTGGCCCCGATAATCCAGATATGCTGATAAGAAAAATCCATAATTGCCTCTCGCTATGTTTGTTACGCAAAAGGCAGGCCAGCAGATTACCCCATTTCACGGGCTTTGACATGCGATCCATTGGGCGTTTTTTCAATATCAAACCCGGCAGTGATCAAGGCCTTGACTTGCTCTGTATGGGAAATCAGCCCAACCGAGCGCTTCTCCCCGCAAAGCGAGCATAAACTGTCCAGCGCCACATCCAGCGTGTCTTCATCAAGACTGCCAAAGCCTTCATCAATGAAAATCGCATCGAGCTTGATGCCGCCGCTTGTCTGCTCCACCACATCAGACAAACCAAGCGCCAGCGCTAAGGAAGCCTGAAATCCCTCGCCCCCGGACAGGCTTTTGGTCGGTCGCGACATCTGGGTATTGGCATCAAACACCACAATATCCAACCCGCGCTTGCCACGGCCACCGACTTTCTCTTCTGGCCGATGCAAATGATAGCGCCCTGCGGTCATCGGGCCAAGGCGCAAATTGGCGGCAACCAAAACCTCATCCAGCATGGCAGCAACAGCAAAATCGGGCAGGCGAATGCGCAAATCATTATTGCCCATCATCAAATCAGCCATGGCCCCCAATGGTTTATAAGCCTCTTCAAGCGCGCCAATCTTGGCTTGCAATTGGTGCAATGCTGTCAAGATCTCACGTTTTTGCACAAGTTGAGTCTTTTGCTCCATCAAGGCATCACGCCCCTGCCGCAAAGCCTCTTGCGCGCTGGAAAGAGCCGCCTGTAACACCGCCAAATCCGGCATGACAGCCTCGCCAATGGCATCAGACAAACGCAGCTGCTCAGTTTTATTGCTGGCAACATCCTGCTCATGCTGAATAATGGCCTGCTCCAATTCCTCACTCTGCTCAAAATCCTTTTGCGCAGCCGCATAGCGCTCTTGGCTCAAAGACAGGCTGAGTAATTTCTGTTCAAACTGATCTCGCGCCTCCTCCACCAAGCTTTGCAAGCGTAAAAGAGCCTCTTGCAAGGTAGCATGCCCCTGCTCTGCGCCCGCCACTTGCAGCCCGGCCTGCTTTTCGCCCGACAAAGCCCGCTCCCATGCCCCATTGAGCTGATCCTGACGCGCTTTGGCCCGATTCAAAGCCTCTTTAAGACCCTGTCCATCCTGCCAGTCAGGCGGCACATCCTTCAACATGGTTTGCAACTCTGCTTGCAGCGCAGATAAGTCAACCTCATGCGCCGCCATACGGCTTTGCCCATGCTCAACATATCTTTGGCATTGCGCAAAAGCGTCCTCAGCATTCTTTAAACGCAGATCCAAATCAACAAACCGTCGATCAGACTCATAAGTCTGCAAATCTTCTTTTGCTTTTGAAAGAGCAAGCTCTAACTCATCAACGCTCTGTTCCACAGGCTCCAGATCTTGCAAATGCGCCAAACGCTCATCGCGCAACAAACATGCCTTGCTCAAAGACAAGGAAGCAGACCGCTCCTGTTCTTGCGCCTTTTGCAAGGCTTGTTCGCTTTGAGCAAAGTCATCATGACGCCCCATGCGCACAACATCCCCAATGGCCGGGGCCGGATGATCCAAAGAGCCACAAACAGGACAAGCCGCACCATCCATCAATTTTTGACTGATATGCAAAATCTGCATCTCGCTCAAATCGCGCTCGGCCCTTTGGTGAAGGGCCTGCGCCTCTTTTAACGAAACAAGCACCTGCTCATGCATATCTTGCGCTTTTTTGGCCTCATACTCGGCTTGCTCAAAAGCCTTGCGGGCCTTGGCCCCTGTCTTTGCCAAACCTAGCTGATTTTCCAAAAAAGCTTTGGCTTTTTCTGCCTCAAACAAAGCCCGCTCATGCGCTGGACGCTCCGCTTGTAACGACCACAGCAAACGCAAATCTTGCTCAAGGCCCTGCTTTTGATCACCCAGTCTTTGCACATCCCGCTTGATAACGGATAGAGCCTGATTTGCCTCTTTAACAGAGGCATGAAGCGGGCCTGCCCGCTCCAAAATATCAAAAGCATGCTGACAATCGCGCACATGACGCGCAGCAAGCTCCCGCTCACCCTCCTGCTCTTTAATCCGCAGAACCTCTTTCAACGCCTTGTCATGCTGTGCCTGAGAGAGCGTCAAAGCATCTTGCGCCTCTTTTGCCCGCACGCGCCCATCTTGCAAATCAGCTTCGGCCCGCTGCCAAACCATCTCCAACGGCAAGGCTTTTTGCCCCAGCTTGGCCAAGGCAAGCCGATCCTTGTAAGCAATTATAACATCAACCTGTTCCAGCAGCTGACGCTCCCGCTCCTGTGCCTGTTCCAAAGCTGCAAAAAAATCGGCCAGTTTTTGCGCATCAACAAGCCCTTGATGCTGCACTTCAACGCTTTTTTCTAAAGCCTGCATCTCATCAGACAGGGTTGTGATGGCTTGTTCTTGTGTTTCAATCTCACTAATAAAATCAGCTTCAGCCGCATAACCACTTTCAGCCAATTTCGCCTCACGCAGCAAACGCTGATCTTGAATGGCGCGCTTTTGGGCACTGGCTTTGTCTTTGGCCCGGAGCATGATCCGATCATAAAAAGACACATCAAAAAGCCGTTTTAAAATCAGCGCCCTGTCATCAGATTTGGCCGTTAAAATACGCCGAAACTCTCCTTGCGGCAGCAAAACAATCTGGCGAAACTGCGCCGCATCATAGCCCAGCAACGCCCGAATCTGTTGATCCACAATCGAAACCTTTTTCTCAGCCAAAACGTCACCGGAAAAATCGTCCGTCAAATCCTCAATCGCCAAACCACTGGCATCAAACAAATAAGCTTCATGGGCCTGCGTGGTGAAACCACCGCCACGGCTGGCAGGCCTCTGCTGGGTCGGAACACGCCTTGCCACATAACGTTTGGGGCCAAGATCAAACACCAATTCCACAAAGGTCAGCACGCTCGGATCAGCATAATGGGAAATCATATCCTCAGCCAAACGCTCATCCCCGGATGCAACACCAAAGAGCGCAAAAGAAATGGCATCAAAAATCGAGGTTTTCCCAGCCCCTGTCGGGCCATAAATCCCAAACACACCGGCATCGAGAACAGGTTGAAAATCAATCACTTCCCGCCCGGCATAAGGGCCAAAAGCTTGCAAGGTCAAACGAACGGGACGCATCAGCCAAGCTCCCCTTTTGCAGCAAAGATATGCCCAGCCTCATCCAGCAAATTATGCACAATCGCCTCTTCTTCGCTATCCATGCCCTCACTGCGCACAAAGTCAACAAATTCGCCAATGACATTTAAGGGATCACTTAATTTGGACCGCGCCCGCCCGGCTTTGCCCGGCACCATATCCTCGCGTCTTTCACGCACAATCTGCAAAATATTGGGATAGAAGGGTCGCAATTGACCAATCGGATCCACCAAACCGCCTTTATCCAGCAAAATGGCCTGCAAAAAATCATCACTTGGATTGGATTGCGCCTCAACCAGCAAATCAGCCAAAAGCCCGCGCACCTGCCGCACCTGCCGCAAAGGCGTCAAGGGCACCTGCTCACAGTGGCAAACGCCCTCACCATCCAATTCAACCAGCGTAAAACTTTTCTGGCTTCCCGCTTCATCAAAATCAAAAACCAGCGGGGAGCCACTATAGCGGATTGTCTGCTTTGTCACCATTTGCATGCGATGCAAATGACCCAGCGCCACATAACAGGCCCCCTCAAACAAATGGCTGGAGACCGTCTCAACACGCCCAACCGCCAAAGGCCGCTCGCTATCACTGGTCAAACCGCCTGTGACAAAAGCATGGGCAGAGACGACCCAACGCGCCCCATCGGGGACAGAGCGGCGGGCGGCCTGCAATTCTGCCCGCAAAACATCTTCCGGCGTCTGCAACGTCTCATCGCCAAAAACCTTACGGGCGGCATAGATCTCGCCATAAGGCACCGCAGAAAATGCCACTGGGCCATAAGCATCTTCCAACAGCAAAACAGGCTCATTGGCCAATAATGGCCCACGCACCAAAAGACGCCGCCGATCCAGCAACCGCTCAAACACCCCCAACCGATGACCAGAATCATGATTGCCAGCCATGGCAACCACGGCGGCATTGGTCTCAGCATAAACCCGTTCCAGAAAGAGACGAAAAAGCGACACCGCCGCCTCTGGCGGAGAGGGCTTGTCATAAATATCGCCAGCAATGATCACCACATCAATCGCATGGGCTTTGATGGCCTCAAACATCTGATCAAGAATATAACGCTGATCGTCCAGCAAAGACAAACCGCGCAGGCTCTTGCCCAAATGCCAATCCGCTGTATGCAGAAGTCTCATAGCCCCTCACCAGTCAAGAAGTGTCCGCAAACACCATCACGCCTGCCTGTATAGGATAAGCACCGACAGGAAGCGAGCCAAATGAGAAGGAAAGCTACATCGCCAAAAGCGAAACAAAAGCTGGACTGGAAAAAAGACGATCTCTTTTCTTTTCAGGCGGCTCAAAACCAAACATACCAAGCCCCAGCAATTCAGGCCGGCCATAACACCAGGCAATCAGGCAATTATAGGCCCGCAAATCAAAATAATCTGGAATGGCAAAACGGTGACGCCCCGATAAGGTGGCATAGGGTTTTTGAGAAGGCGAGACAATAGGCCCAATCCGGTTATGAACCGCAGCGTCAAAAATATTGGCCCTGCTCTGCTCGGCCTGATAATTCATCAAAACCCATCCCGGTGATGGCGACCCCTCAAAATGAAAATCATCCAGCGTTTCCAACCAGATGGTATCTTCATCTTCAACAAATCGAAAATGACCGGATAGCTGCGACTTGCCTTGGCTAAAAAACACACCCTCGGCAAGCACTTCATTGCTCTTCATAAAGCTGCCTCTTTCCGAGATTTTGTCGTTCAAAATATGACGCATTGATCAACACAAAATCCTAATAAAATAGGTAAACAAAAAATTAAAAAACCAAATCGCACTCCCTGCAACCATCCTGCACGAAATAACCAATAGCCTTCGTGAATCTTCCGCGAATTCGATAACTTAGAGCCATTGCGCATTTGACGTGGGCCTCGCTGCACTGCAAAGTCAAAGGGTCTTTTGTAAGGAGAGAGTTCATGTCAGTCCCACAAAATGGCACCCAGCCAGCACCTTTTATTAACCCTTATATCGATTGGGCTTCGGAACTGGCGAGCAGCAAAAACACCAATCAAGAAAAGCCGCTGTTCCATCCGGTTTTCATACGTGAAAAAGGCTCGTTCTTTGATCGGGAAAGCATTTTGCAAAGCATCAGCGACAAAAGTGACGCACAAGATTTGCTTGGCCTTTTTCTGACATCAAACCTGACCCAATTGCTCGACAAGGACGGCGAGGCAAATGGCCCGATCGTCATGATCGAAGCACATGAGATTTTCACCGTCTGGACGGAATGGCAAACCCAACAAGGCATGTCTGACGATCAGACATTGCACACAGAATTGTTTGTCTATATTTCAAGTGATTTCATTGAACGCCTGCTCAATGGCGATCTGAAACGCTTTGAAAGAAAATTCGAAATTCTGGATATCGGCCCCGGCCTGTCCTTGAAAGCTGACTCAATTTCCATGGCGATGGCCCCTGACAGCGCCAAGAGCGATGGCCCCATCATGGCCGTGATTGACGACGGAATCGGCTTTCTGAACAAAACATTTTGCACAAGCGAAACCTCATCACGTTTCACCGCTTTCTGGATGCAGGCCATCGAAAAAACGTCCATCCAAACCTCCAACGTGCATCTTGGCCGCACACTGGAAAAGAAGGAGTTGGACAAACTTTTGAAAAAGGTCGCCAAAGGCGAACGCGAAGATGACATTTATCGCGATCTGATGCGCGATATCGCACAGCCAGACAGCCATCAAAGCCTGTCTTTTGCCTCCAGCCACGGCACTATGGTCGCCGATCTGGCCTTTGGCAAAAAAGGCGACTGTGTCGATGATCTGGATTTGCTTGGCGTTCAATTGCCGCCTGAAAGTGTCGAAGACACATCCGGCATGCGCTTTGCGCCTTATCTGGTGATGGCCGCCAGATGGATTCTGGCGCGCGCTCATCTGATGGATGACGGCAAGGAACCACTTATTATTACGATTTCAATGGGTTTTCTCGCTGGCCCAAAAAACGGCACTCACTTTGTCGAATATGCGCTGGCAGAAAGCATTGAAAGGTGGCGGAAGATGACAGGTCGCAGGACTCACATTGTCTTCCCATATGGCAATAATTTTGAGACCAATCAGGTCGCAAAATTATGTCATGGGGAGCCTTTGGGGGTTCTGCCCGACCTGTTAGAATGGATTGTGCTACCTGACGATCACACACCCAGCTATATCGAAATTCGCTCGCGGCCTGAACAATTGGGCGATGCCTGCAAGAATTTTGATATCGATCTCCTCCCCTCAACCATGGTGGCTTTAAGAGCACCCAATGGGGAAACATTGATTGAAGGCCCCGCACCAGAAGCAGGCAAGGCCATTGATCTGATGCTTGAGGGCGCCCTGATCGGTCGTCTTTATCATGTTGCTGCAAGGGAATTTGAAAAAGGCGTAACCCAGCCAGCCATGCTGGTTTTCTCCCTCGCTCCAACAGCCGATCTGGCTGATGGCGGCTTGCTGGCCCCAGCCGGTGCTTATGAGCTGGACGTTATCGACGCCTCTGGCTCACGTGAATTTGTTTTGCAAATTCAACGTGATGATACTCCTCCCGGTTATGTAAGCCGGGGGCGTCAATCCTATTTCGACAATATGAAAGCCCATTTGTGGAATCATAAATATCGTGATTATACCGGGCTGGGAGACGATGGCCCCATCACACATGAAGGCAGCAACAGCGCCTTGACAACGGCCCATCTGCTCCCCGGAACATTGGGCGACAGCATAGACAGCGTCGCCGCCGCAGAACAGGAAAGCGCAACAGAGCTGGTACCTGCCGGATATAGCGCACAAGGTGGCGACTGGTCAGGCAATCAGCCAAAACGCGCCCATATTGTGGAAGAAAGCCCATCTCTAATTGGTAAAATTGCCAGTGGCACTCTGTCCGGTTCCATCTCCCGCTTGAGCGGAACAAGCGCCGCAGCACCATTGGAAGCGCGTCATTTGGCCCTGATGGAAATAACCGGCAATGAGCCTGTCATCATTCCAGTTGCAGACAAAGACAAGGCCAGATTGGGCGATGGTATCATTGATACGCCAAACCCGCTGGAAACAGGTCAGGATAGATTCTGAGACAAACGATCACATAGCTATAAATCAAATAGATATGATAACAAACGGCCCTTCCCGGTTTTAAAAGACCGGGAAGGGTTCTTGACTATTCTGAGAGCGTGCCCAACAACGTAGCAGCCGTTTTGTTGGTCAGAATATAAGGGAAGGCTAGAAAGCGGTTTCATTGGCCAATCCCTTCGCCCGCAATTGAAGTCCCCACACAAAGTCAGTTGCATAGCACGCAAAAAAGAAGCCTGGATCATGATATGATCCAGGCTTCACTTTTTTAAAAATGGCTTGGTTATAAAACAGTCTTAGAAAAGGCTTAGGTTATTAAATTTCCGATACGCTTACATATCGATCAAACAGCAAGAGAGAGGAACCAAATCAGGAAATCTCAAAAGGCTCCGCGCCCTTACTATATCAGTCTGCCAGCTCAACCTCATGCTGGGCCAAATGCCAGATTTCATGCAGGATAGGATCTGGATCCCCAACCTTGCCTGACCATTTTTTGCAAGACTCTTCCAACAATTTTTCCAATTCAGACGGGATAAAATCATCCTTGCTGGAATCGTCAATTTCATAGCTGCGTTTCTTCAAATCACCGTCATCACCGGTGCACATGGCCACAACATACTGACCAATGGTAACCCCAAGGAAAGCACCAGCATAACTATCAGAAGGGAAATGAACCCCGGCAACAGTGCGATTATCCGCAATACGACCCGCCAAGCGGAACATCGCTTCCTGTGCGCGCATCCAATTATCATTGCCACTCAAAGCCGCAAGCACTGTCGCAACCGCAAAAGCTTCGGTTGAATGACCACTTGGCCATGTGCCATGGGTCGGCGTTTGAATGCTTGGCTGAACCCGATTGTCAAAAGCAATCGGGCGTGGACAATCAAATTGCATTTTCAACGGATAAGTTACAGAAGAACAGAGCCGCAAAACCGCGTCAATCAGCTCCAATGTCCATTCGGTGCTATGCGCCTGCAAAGACAGCAAATTCCCAAAGAAAGACGTAATATCACTGATTTGAACCGCAATCTCTTCCAAGCGATCCAGACGCAAATGCGAGGCATTCATGACCTGATCAAGCTGGGCACGCAATTCCTCAACACTGGGACGATGCAGCGTCAAAGCAGTCTTGCCAAACAGTTTGACCTTGCGCGCAGCATTGGAATCCTCATCCCCTTTGTTATGAAGGGAAATTTCCGATCCCATAATGCGATCAACCACATAATTGCGTTCGCGGCGATCCATGGCAACAAATGCACTCCAGACATCGCGCCCTTGACGAAGGGGCGTGGAGACTTGCGCCTCACCATCCCATGGCAAATGCAAACCATCGCGGGTGGTAACAAGAGCAACACTTAAGAAAGGAGAACTGGAACTGCCAACATGACTGGACCCATGACCATGGCCACCATGTCCTCCGTGACCACCATGTCCACCGTGGCCGCCATGGCCACCATGACCACCGTGGCCACCATGTCCTCCGTGGCCACCATGACCGCCGTGGCCACCATGACCGCCATGGCCGCCATGACCACCGTGGCCGCCATGTCCTCCCTTACCACCAGAAATAGGCATGCTCTGCTCCTGTCCCAATTGGAAGTTAATGTCCAATTAAACTTTTCTGTTATCGCCCAGAAGTCAATTTGCGAATGGGCCAAACCGCAAGAAATCACGGAAAATTCACGCTAAACGCATAACGAGCTTTCTTTTTGGACACGTTTTGTGGTTTTATGCTTTAATGGGATGGGGGCAATAAAAGGCAATGCCAGAGACACTTGCGAAAATTCAACTGTTTGGACCCTTCAAGGTTCTGTTGCACGATGGCAGTGATGTCACACCGCGCAGCGTAAGAGCCTGCGCTCTGCTGGCAATCCTCGCAACCTCCCAAGAGTATGAGCGCTCTCGCCGCTGGCTGGAATGTAATTTATGGAGCGATCGCGCCCCAGAACAGGCAAGCGGCAGCCTGCGGCAAGCCCTAATGGCCATCCGAAAAATCTTCAAGGATGGAACAAAACCATTAATCAGCAACCGACAGATTGTTGCACTCGCCCCCAACATCTTTGAGATTGCGCGGCCCTTTGATGATCCAGACCAGACTAATCTTGAATTTTTGGAAGGCATGCATATTCAGGATCAGGCCTTTCAGACTTGGCATAAAGAAATGCAAGCCCATTTCAATGCCGAACGGCAGCTGCATATGGAAGAACAGGGCGACATCCCCCAACGTCTGACAATTCGCTGCACAGGAACAACAGAGCAAAGCTCAGACCAAAACCAAAACAAAAGCACTGAGGCGCAAGACCAACTTTTGGCCCAACATGCCTCTTATCGGCTTGGCCAATCCATCATCGATTCCATGGATGCCGACTGCATCATCGCACAATCCGCCTCAACTTGCGTCCCAGCGACACCGCGCAAGGCAGACATTGATCTGACCTGCAACCTGATTGACAATGGCGGCGCAAAATTGCTGATGATGAATATTGCCTCTTGCCATAACCAGCAATTGCTCTATTCAGACACCATCAAACTGGATGCCACAATCCCGTTCATGGAGGGCATCAATTTTCACCGCCTCGGATTTGACGCCGCAGAATCCGTCATGGAAAAAGCCGCCCGCTCCATGCCAGAAGGCGATCCCCGTCGCACTGCCAGACAGCATCAACAGCGCGCCATCCGCGAAATTTTCCATTTTGACCAAACTTCCCTTGCCAGCGCAGACCATAATCTTGATCTGGCCTATAGTCTGGAGCCAAATCCCGTTTTTTTGGCATGGAAAGCCTTGATCCGCACCATTCAGCTGGTTGAGCGCTTTGATCAGGATACAGAAGCGCTGAAAATGCAGGCGCAAATTCTGGTCGAACAATGCCTCTATGAAGGAACAAACAATCCTCTTGTGCTGTCCTTGCTGGCTCTGGTGCAAGTGATGATGTTTGGCGATGAGGATTTTGCCGTAGATCTGGCCACACCAGCCCTTGAAAAGAACCCCTCAAGCGCCTTTGCCCTTCAAGCCATGGCCGCAACCCGTTTGATTGGCGGCGACAGCAAAAGGGCCTATGACTATTCCCAACAAAGCCATAAAATCGCCCAAGGCTCTGCCTTCCGACATTGGTGGGATCTCTATCATTGCTTGTCTTGCATCGCCAACAACCAATATGAAGAAGCTTTAAAAATGGCCGAGGCCGCAGCAAGACGCTCCCCGCGTTTCCGGCCTCCTTTGCGGCAATTGATCAGCCTCTATACCTATTTTGGCCAAACACAAAAGGCCCATGACGCCGCCCATAAATTGCTCTATCTGGAGCCAAGCTTCGATATTGAAGTCTTTATCACCAACAAAGACTATCCCAACCGGACTTTACGCAATTCAGGCCTTTTGGCACTGGATTATGAACATTTGCGCAATCTGTCATAAAAGCGGCAAAGCAAAATCCGAACAAAAATCACTGTCCGCGCAAGGCTCTATCCATATCATCAAGGATTTTGCGCTTATGGGAAAAGCCCTCAAGCCGCACCCGCTCTTGCCAAAGACGATAGGATTCTTCCACAAAGTCCAAATGCACAAGCGCCGCCCGCTCCGCCGCCTCTGCATCCCCGTCAAGGATAGCGCTGGCCAAGGCAATATGCTGCTCCAGCAACGTTTTGCCAGAGCCATCAATGGTTCGCAAAAAATCCCGGTTATAAAAAACGCCCTGCCGGGTCAGATCATAAATGGACGCCATCATATGAATGAGGGTGGTATTCTGACTGGCATCAACAATGGCAGAATGCAAATTCATATCCGCCTCGCGTGAGGCCTCTATATCATCCTCTTCCCAACTGGTACGCATATCATCCAAAATACGTCTCAGACGACTTTTGTCATGCTCGGTTGCCCGTTTGGCTGCCAATCTTGCGGCAAAAGCTTCCTGCGCCTTGCGATATTCCAGATAATCATAAAATGCCGCACCATGGCGAGAATACAGCGCCAGCAAGGCAGGCGACATGGCCCGGCCTGTCAAACGCGACACAAACGCCCCTTCCCCATGGCGCACTGTGATCAGACCATTATTTTCCAACCGCTGCAACGCTTCGCGGATTTTGGGACGGGAGACTTTGATCTGGTCAGCCAAATCCCGTTCCGATGGCAACCGCCGCCCTTCCTTGAGCACACCATTGACAATCAGAATTTCAATCTGATCGACCACAGCATCAGCCACACTTTCATGGGCAACAGGTTCGAAAGGGCTTGGCGACAGGGACAGATCAGAAGGCATTTTCAAAGGTCTTTCAGTGACTATTACGCACCAACTCTAGCCGGATTATCCAAGATTGCAAATTCGAAATCACCATTTTCCTAGCCTTTGGTAGAGAAAAAGAACCATAAGCGCCAAAAAATAACGGTACATAAGACGCAAGACGCGAAAACCAAAGAAGATAGATAAAATCATGAATAACAATAATTTATTCAATCCAAATTTTATAACAAAGACCTCAAGATAAAAATTAGCAAAGGCAAATTTGGCCAAAGTGGTAAAATTAATTATTGACTTATATATGATGGTAAAGTTTATTTACCTCGCAAGGATTGATGCTTCAATACCTTACGCCATAGCCACATCATGGCTTTGAAATCGACCAGATCTTTGGGAGGAAGACTGATGAAAAAATCATTCGCAGCGCTGGCGCTTGCCGCAACCATGCTCACCGCTCCACTCGCAACCAGCGCAGTGGCAGCAGACAAATTGCTCTTGAAAACACCCATTGCCTTTTCAACATCTCTGCCCGGCCTCGGCTCTCCAATTCCAAGAGTTGCAAAACAACTCAGCCTGATGTCTGGCGGCAGCCTAAAAATGAAGGTCTATGAGCCCGGCAAACTGGTGCCAGCATTTGAAATTCTCGATGCAGTCTCATCTGGCAAAATCAATTCCGGCTACACAACGGCTGGCTATTGGGCAGGCAAAATTCCAGCCGCTCCCCTCTTCTCCGCCGTGCCATTTGGCCCCGAAGCTGGTGAATATCTCGCATGGCTCTATTATGGCAATGGCTTATCCCTCTATCAGGAAATGTATGATCAGGCAGGTTTTAACGTCAAAGTCTTGCCTTGCGCCATCATCGCACCAGAAACCTCTGGCTGGTTCGCCAAGGAAATCAATAAGGTTGAAGATCTGGAAGGCCTGAAAATGCGCTTCTTCGGTCTGGGCGGCAAGGTCATGCAAAAGCTAGGCGTTGCAACCTCCCTATTGCCCGGCGGCGAAATTTTCCCGGCTCTGGAAAAAGGCGCCATTGACGCCACCGAATTTTCCATGCCCGCCATTGATGCCCGCCTTGGCTTCCACAAATTGGTAAAATTCAACTATTTCCCCGGCTGGCACCAACAGGCAACCGTCTTTGAATTGCTGATCAACAAAGATGTCTGGAACAAGGCCTCAGACCAGCACAAAGCCATCATCGACAATGCCTGTAAAGCCTCCATGACCGACAGCTTTGCCGAAGGCGAAGCCATTCAGCATGATGCGCTGCTGGACAATATCAACAACAATGGCGTCACCATCAAAAAGTGGAATGACGACATGTTGGCCACCTTCCGCAAAACATGGGACGAAGTCGCCAAAGAAGAAGCAGGCAAGGACAAATTCTTTGCCAAGGTTCTGGGCGACATGCAATCCTTCCGCGACGGCTATGCCATCTGGAAAGAAAATGCCTTCCTGCCCCGCAAATAAAGGATAAGGCATCTGATAAGGGGCGGTGGCCAAGCACCGCCCCTTTTTTTCATTGATAAATAAGATCTGCAAAAACGCCCCATATCTGCCAAAATGGCCCAAAGGTCTGGTGAGGAGATCAAGATGGCTGACAAATTCCCTCAAACGGATGATCCGATCGAACTTTACGAGACCATCCTCGAACATGAAGATCAGGACAAACAAGCCATAGCCGTTGGCATTGACAAGGCCATCAAAGGCATTGGCCATATCGTCATGTGGGCCAATCTCCTGCTGATCGCAGCCATTGTGTCACAAGTCACAATGCGCTATCTGCTCAACCAGAATTATCCCAAACTGGACGAAATCCAGTGGCATTTCTATGGTCTGGTGACCATGATCGGCATATCCTATGCCCTTGTCACAGACAGCCATGTGCGGGTGGATCTGCTCCATATTCAACTGAGCGAACGGGCAAGACGCATCATCGAGGTCATTGGCATCCTCACCCTTTTGGCCCCTTTCATCTATCTTATGGTCGATCAGGGCTATGACTATTTCTCGGAAAGCCTGCGCGTTAACGAGCGCTCCAACAGCCCCATTGGCCTGCCCGCCCGCTGGGCTTTCAAAGCCATCATCCCAATCAGCTTTGTCTTGCTGGGCCTTGCCGCCCTTGCCCGCCTGATCCACGATGCCCATGCCTTGTTTGTCGATGCCCCTGAAGAGCGCGAAGGCGCAGACCTGCGCCTCATCCTCTGGGCCTTGATCGGCTTTGCCGTGGTCGCAGTGGCCCTGACCTTCCTCGTCCATACCACCGAGGAAAAGCTGGTCATTGCCATGTTCCTGACCTTCGTTGCCCTGCTCTTTACCGGCTTTCCGGTGGCTTGGACATTGGCAGGCGTTGGCGTCGCCTTTTGCGGCGTGGCCTATCTCTTTGACAATGGCTTTATGAATTGGACCGGACTGGAAGAAACCCTCACCGGCCTTGATTATCTCAGCCTTGGTGCCGTGGTAAACCGCGTCTATGCCACCATGTCCAATGCCGTGCTCGTCGCTTTGCCCATGTTCATCTTCATGGGGCTGATGCTGGACGAATCGGGCGTCGCTGAAAAATTGATGACCTCCATGCAACGCCTCTTTGGCACCGTGCGCGGCGGTCTTGCCATCACCGTTACCATGATTGGCATCATTCTGGCCGCCTCCACCGGTATCATTGGTGCCTCTGTGGTGCTGTTGGGCGTCTTGTCCCTGCCTTCCATGATGCAACAAAAATATGCCCCCACCCTTGCCGCAGGCGTGGTTAGCGCCTCTGGCACTTTGGGCATTCTCATTCCGCCTTCCATCATGCTGGTCATCATGGCAGACCAAATGGCCCTCTCCGTGGGTGATCTGTTCATGGCCGCAGTCTTTCCCGGCATTCTGATCGGCGTGCTATATCTGAGCTATATTTTCATCCTCTCACTGGTCAAACGCGATGTCGCCCCTGTGCCAGAAGGCGCAAAGCGCCCGGACTGGTCCGCCATCAAGGATGTCGCGATTGCGGTGCTGCCAACCCTTGCGCTGATTTTGGCCGTCCTTGGCTCCATCTTTGCAGGCCTCACCACCCCGACCGAGGCCTCTGGCATCGGCGCGATTGGCGCAACCCTGCTGGCTTTGGGCTATCGCCGCCTGACAGTGCGCAAATTGGTCAATGTGCTGAAATCCACCTTCAACACCACCGCCTATATTTTTGCCATCTTCCTTGGCGCCACCATCTTCTCCTATGTGCTGCGAGAGCTGGGGGGCGACGCGCTGATCGAAGATATGATTGCCGGTGCGGGCCTTGATGCCACAGGCACCGTGCTGATCATCCTTTTCATCGTCTTCTTGCTGGGTTTTGTGCTCGACTGGATCGAAATCACCCTGATCGTGCTGCCTTTGATGCGCCCCATCGTCAATGGTCTGGGGCTGGACATTCCCGGCTTTGGCGTGGTGGATGAGCCTGCCCTCATCTGGTTTGTCATTCTGGTGGCTGTCACCTTGCAAACCTCTTTCCTGACGCCACCGGTCGGCTTTGCGCTCTTTTACCTAAAAGGCGTCTGTCCGCCGCAAATCAAGCTCACAGACATTTACAAAGGCATCATCCCCTTCGTGCTCTTGCAGCTTTTGGGCCTTGCCTTTGTCTTTCTCTGGCCAGAACTTGCAACCTGGCTCCCCTCGGTCGCCTATTAGACCCTTCAAAAACGGAAAAAAGACATGGCCCATACAGACCTGATCCAGACTTTCAAGGACATTGTCGGTACGCGCCATGTCTTGACCAGCGAGCGGCAAACCGAACCCTTTCGCAAAGGCTTTCGCTCTGGCGAAGGCGACGTGCTGGCCGTGGTCCAACCCGCCACTTTGCTGCAACAATGGCAGATCCTCAAAGCCTGCGTCACCGCTGATGTGATTGTCATCATGCAGGCCGCCAATACCGGCCTCACCGAAGGCTCCACCCCAAAGGGAAGTTATGACCGCGAGGTAGTGTTGATCAATACCCGCCGCATGGATGCCATTCAAACACTGGATGAGGGCAAACAGGTCATCTCCTTTCCCGGTGCCACCCTGTTCGCGCTGGAAAAACGCCTCGCCCCTTTGGGACGCGAACCTCATTCGGTCATCGGCTCCTCCTGCATTGGTGCCTCAATCATTGGCGGTGTTTGCAACAATTCCGGCGGCTCACTGGTTGAGCGCGGCCCCTCTTACACCGAGCTGTCACTCTTTGCCCGCATCACCAAAGACGGGCAACTGGAGCTGGTCAACCATCTGGGCATTGAGCTTGGCGACAACGCAGAAGAAATCCTCACCCGACTGGAAAATGGTGACTATAGCCAAAGCGATATCGAAGCCACCAACCGCAAAGCCTCTGACAGCGATTATGAGGGCCGGGTGCGCGATGTCGATGCCGACAGCCCCGCCCGCTTCAATGCCGACAAACGCCGCTTATATGAATCCGCCGGATGCGCGGGCAAGCTAGCCGTCTTTGCTGTGCGCCTCGATACCTATCCCAAAAACAAGCAAGAGCAGGTCTTTTACATCGGCACCAACGATCCCGCCGATCTCACCCAATTGCGCCGCCATATCCTGTCCAGCTTTCAAACCTTGCCCGTCTCAGCCGAATATATGCATCAGGACTGCTATGACCTGACCCAAAAATATGGCAAAGACACCATCGTCATGATTGACAAACTGGGCACCGACCGCCTGCCAATCTTCTTTGCCCTCAAAGGCAAAATCGATGCTTATTTGAACAAAATACCCGCCCTGTCCAACCTGACAGACCACGTAATGCAACTGGTATCCAGCCTGTGGCCGCAAATCCTGCCCAAAAAAATGCAGGATTTTCGCAAGCGCTACAGCCATCATTTGATTCTCAAAGCCCGTGATGAAGGCATAGAGGAAGCCCGCAGCTATTTCGAAAACTTCTTTGCCGACAAAGACGGCGACTTTTTTGCCTGTACAGCCCGCGAGGGCAAAATAGCAGGGCTGCATCGCTTTGCCGCCGCCGGGGCTGCGGTGCGCTATATGGCACTGAACGAACAAAAGGTCGAAGGCATTCTCGCCCTTGACATTGCCCTGCGCCGCAATGATCGCGACTGGCTGGAACAACTCCCCCAAGAGCTGAACAACCAGCTTATCAGCCGCCTATATTACGGCCATTTCCTTTGCCATGTGCTTCATCAGGATTATATCGTCAAAAAAGGTGTCGATCTGGCAGAACTGAAAGCCAAAATGCTCAAAATTCTCGATGAGCGCGGCGCAGAATATCCAGCCGAACATAATGTCGGCCATCTCTATAAGGCAAAGCCCGATCTTGCCAATTTCTACAAGGATATCGACCCCACCAATTCCCTCAATCCCGGCCTTGGCAAATTATCGCGCAAGAAATTTTATCGCTAAAGCATATTCCCAAAACCTGAGCATGGTTTTCGGATAAAACTCAGAAATTTCGCACATTTGCAACTTTTGTACAGGCATGCACCTTCATCCACTGATTGGATAAAATCCCGCCTGCGTTGCTTGCCACCGCTCCCACAATCTGGCACACTTTAGTTGCACACGTGTAAGTCCACGGTGTGAGGCTTAAGAACCTCTCAATAGCTCGGTCCTATGGCCGGGTGACAGTCGCTATGTCCAAGGCCTGCGGCCCAAAAGTGCTGTGCCTTTTGCTATTGAAGGTTCTTAACATTCCGGCCACCAGGGTGGAACGCCTCAAATGATATATTGAAGAGGCGTTTCATGAAGGATTTTGATAAAACACATACTATTTTATCTATGCAATATGCTCTTTTAATCAACGAAGCCTTGTTTGCAGGCGATACAGACCAGATTTTCTCACTCCTTGCCGAGTTGCTGGAGGTAAGAGGCGAGAAAATGAGCCAAGAGCAATTTGCCAACTATTGTCAGCGCGGTCTTTTCCCGACAGCTAACAATTAAAACATCATCCCCGCGCATCAGATTTGACTGACCAGCAAATCCGACACAACGCGCATAAAGCTTCAAGCCTCTATGGCATAGAATGTCATAAAGACGGCTTGTGACCAGAATGAGCGGTGTTACCTTGCTCACCACACCAGTAACCCGCTCGGGGCCGGTGTCTGCTCTCGGGGACAGAGCAAGGCACCGGCCTTTATTGCCAGAGCCAGTTTAGAAAAACCACGAGAGTGAGAAAAGTTGCGACATCCTATGGAAAAAAACCACACCAAACCAGCACAAATCCAGGCTGATTCGAGCGGTTTTTTTCGCAAAAAACCAGCAATATCCTATATATTTCAATCAGATATCGCCGATCTATTGTAACAGTTCAGAAATCGTAGTCCAGCCGCAACTCATTGACGAATAGATCAATTTGGCCTTGTATTGTAACAGTTCAGAAATCATAGTCCAGCCGCAACGAGTAGGAAACTACCTCTCTCGTCACAACGCTCTGGCTCTGTTTGACCGCAAAACACACCAGAAAACTTGACTGCTTCATTCAAATATTGATTTTCAAAATCACCACATGATTCTATAAAGGCTTTCACGTAACGTCTCTCATATAGACACCCAACACCGGCTTTTCTCAGATCAGCCCAGTATCATGTCCCGGAAATGTCACAGAACGCCGCCAATTCTTTTTTGAAAATGACCGAGCATTTGCAAGGGCAATTGTCGATTTACACGGCAAGGGGTGACATTGCCCAGCCGGTGCGCATTCGCGAGCCGATCGAAGATGGCCTGAAATTGGTCATTTCCAACATTGAGATGGACTTGCAGGCGGGCAATCTGCAAACTTTTGAATTTCGCAAGCCTGTTATTTTCGCAGTTCTGGCCGATGGCGAACATGAGCGGGACCAGACCTTTCATAGCGGGCGCGAGCGCTGGGACATTGCCCTGACCATGGATCGCCAACTGGTGCAGGATGAATTTGGCAAAGACCCGCAAGACTTGTTGCAGGCCTCGGACAATGCACGCCTGTCGCTCAAAGCCGCCCCTGCCGATCAGGCCATGCGCGCCATTGCCCATCAATTGCTGACATTGCCAGAGGGGCCGGGCAGCAATATGGCCCGTATGGGCAATGGCCTCAATCTGGCCGCTATGGTGCTCAAAACACTCTCCAGCGAAAAAGAGCAAAGCAATTTGCCACTCAAGCTCTCAGACATGGAACGCATCGCCCATGTGCGCGAATTGATGCTGGCCGATTTGGCCAATGTACAAGATGTCCGCACTCTGGCCAGACAGGTCGGCACCAACACCGCCAAACTCAACCGCGATTTTGTCACGGTCACTGGCATGACACCCCATGCATGGCTGCAAGAGCAGCGCCTGCTCAAAGGCTGGCATTTGCTATCCGTGCGCTCTGTCTCGGTCAGCGAAGCCGCCCATGCCGCAGGCTATACCCCAGCCCATTTCTCCACTCTGTTTCGCAAACGCTTCAAAGTGCCCCCCAGCAGCATCGCCAATGGCAACGAATGCCCCGCAGCAAGGCTGGATGAAAAAAACGAAAACAATTGATAAAAACGCGAAAGTCTCGGTTGTTGCAGCAAGGCTGACCTATGCCCATTATGGCCACCAGTCTTTGGCACCCATACAGTCCCCGTCTTCAAAGGGTGCATATGAATCAGCAAGGAATCCGGCCATGTCCCTTCACTCCCATGTCATGCTGCTGCCCACAATCAGACATTTGCGCAAAGCCCTTCTCGGCTCAGTTCTGATCAGCATGGCCGCAAGCCCCACCCTGTTTGCCACTCTCTCCCCCGCTCTGGCACAAGAGGCAGAAAAAACCCTGCAAACCATCGTCATCGGCGGTGAGGATAACAGCCTTGAAACACAGGAAAATGCCAGCCGTGGCCTTGTGCCGCTGACATCCAGCGCAGCAGGCAAAAGCAACAAGGCGCTCATTCGCACCCCGCAAGCGGTCAATGTCATCACCGCCACTCAGCTGGAAAAACAGGATGCAGAATCCATCACCGCTGCCATTGGCTACACACCGGGCATTCTGGGCACCATCAGCGACCCGCGCGCAGACTGGATCCGCATTCGCGGCTTTTCCGGTGTGGAATATCTCGATGGTCTGAAATTTGCCCGCGGCGCCTATGCATGGCCCAAAATGGACCCCTATATGCTGGACCGTCTGGAAATCCTCAAAGGCCCCGCCGCCGCTCTTTATGGGCAAATTCCCCCCGGTGGTTTGATGAATTTGGTCAGCAAGCGCCCAACGGGCAAAAATGGCGGCGAGTTGCGCCTGCAATATGGCAGCAACAACCGCAAACAAATCATGGCTGACATTCAGGGCACTGTGCCGCAAAATGATAGCATCGCCTATCGCATTGCAGGCGCTTTTCGCAAAGCTGACACCGAGATTGATTTCACCAATGACGACCATATGGTCGGCTCTGCCGCCATCAGCTACACACCCAGCGATCAAACCAAGCTGACCCTTTTGGCCACTGCCGCCGCCGATGATGCAGGCAGCGCCCAATTTTTGCCAAGTCAGGGCACAGCCCTGCCAAACCCCAATGGCAAAATCCCCCGCAGCACCTTTCTTGGGGAGCCGGGCTTTGACGATTTCCGCTCCCAGCAATATAGCCTTGGCTATCTGTTCGATCACAGCTTTGACAATGGCGTAAAAATATCCAGCAAACTGCGCTGGTCCTCGGTCGATTATGACCTGCAAACCGTGCGCGGCTTTGGCATGATGCCAAATTCCAACACTCTTGTGACGCGCCGCGCCGTTAAAATTGACGATCTGACAGAAGCCTTTGGCACCGACAACAGCCTGCGCTATGATCTGGATACAGGAGCCATCAATCATAAGCTGCTGGCCGGGATCGATTATCTGCATCAAAAAAGCAATCTCAGCCTTGCTGTCTCCCCCATGGCCCCGATTGACGCCTATAATCCGGTCTATGGCAATCCGGTTTCACCTTTCTTCTTCACCTTGCTCTCCAACAAGCAAACTTTGAAGCAAGCAGGTCTTTACGCGCAAGACCAGATATCCTGGAACAATTGGGAGCTAATGCTCACCGCGCGCAATGACTGGTATGAAACCAAAACCTTCGACAAGCTGAAAAAGACCCATCAAAAAACATCGGGCAATCATCAAACCTATAGAGCAGGCCTGCTCTATGCCTTTGACAATGGCCTCTCGCCCTATATCAGCTACGCCACTTCCTTTGAGCCCGTGGTTGGTGTCAACACCCGCACCCGGGAAGCTTTCAAGCCAACCGAAGGCAAGCAAATAGAAGTCGGCGTCAAATATGCGCCAAGCTTCATCAATGGCCTTTTCACCCTGACCGCCTTCAATCTGCAACAGGAAAATACAATTGTCTCTGATGGCATTCACCGGGTGCAAATTGGCGAGAGCGAGGTAAAAGGCATCGAGCTGGAAGGGCAAGTTGATCTGGAAAATGGCCTGACCCTGAAAGCCTCTTACGCCTATCTCGATTCCCAAATCAAACAAGGCACCAACAAAGGCAAAAAACTGCCCTATGTCGCCAATCATCAAGCCTCAATCTGGGCAAATTACGCCTTTTCCGGCGCCCTTGACGGACTGGATGTCAATGCAGGCATCCGCTATACGGGCGAGGTGTTCGGCACCACCTCCAACACCATTGCAACCGGTAAAGATGCCATTGTTGACGCCGGTATGAGCTATGATTTTGGAGCCAAAAGCAAGGCACTGGAAGGCGCATCCCTTCAGCTCAATGTCACCAATCTCTTTGACAAGGACTATGTCTCTCTTTGCACTGGCACAACAGAATGCTATTGGGGGGAAGGTCGCAATATCAGAGGCTCTCTTGTCTATAAGTGGTAATCTTTCGCGCCGCGCCGCGCTTGGCCTGACAGTGGGGGCAGCCTTATCCGTTGCTGCCCCTTTCGAAGCCTTGGTCGCCTCAGCCAATCCGCACCCCCCGATGCTCCCACAAGCCCTCACGCGGGACTGCATCAAAAATCAGAGCCTGCCAAAATTCAAAGGCCATCACCCCAAAGTCATTTTGGGCGATGGTCATTTGCTTTTGGCCCTTGCGCTGATATTGGATGATCCTGTTGCTCATTTGCATGGCTGGCAGGCCGATCTCATCCGCCACAGCCCCCAGCTTTATGACCTCTGGCGACAAAAAGCGCCCGCCTTGGCCGAAGTACCGCGCATTGGCGATGCCAGCGCCGCATCTTTTTCGCTGGAAACCACGCTGGCACTGGAGCCAGATCTGGTCATCCTTGGCGGCGGCTATGGTCCCGGCCTTCATGATACCCATATCATCACCAAACTGAAACAAGCTGGCATTCCCATTCTGTTTGTCGATTTTTATCACAATCCGTTAGAGCATAGCGCTGACAGCTTGCGCGCTTTGGGCCGCATCTTTGGCGCAACAGCCTTTGAGCGTGCCAACCACTTGGCCTCTCTGATCGAACAGCGCATTCAAACCATCAAAACCAGACTGGCAAAAGCCAATCCCCCACGCCCCAAAGTCTTACTAGAAGGCAATGCAGGCCTGCCCGGCATGGGCTGTTGCTGGCTACCGGGCGGCAAGGGGCTGGGCAGTTTTATCGAACTGGCCGGGGGCATCAACCCCGGCACGGAGTTGTCCTCTTCAAGAGCTTGGGTCAAAATGGCAAGAGAATTGGTGCTGCAACAACAGCCCGATGTCTATATCTGCACGGGTGGCCCTTATTTGCGCGGCAAAAACGGCCTTGCCATTGGTCCGGGCATTGAAGAGGACGAAGCCCGCCGCTCCCTTGGCCTTGCCGCCGCTGCCAGCCAGACCGTCATCGCATCGCAAATGCAACCAAACAGCATCCATGGCCTTTGGCATCTCTTCCCCACAAGCCCGCTCAATATCATAGCGCTGGAAGCCCTCTGCACTTGGCTCCATCCTTCGCTTTTTGCCAAAGATCCCGAGCAAATCAGCATGGAAAAACTCAACAAAGACTTTCTCTCACTGCCCATGCCCGGCTGCTACAGCGTGAGCCTTCAATCATGAATGAACCAGTCCCGCAAAAAGGCGGCAGTCAAACAAACCATAGTAAAATTTTACAAGCCCATCACCAGCAACAAAGACGCAAGCATATCCTGCTGGCAATATTGAGCTGCCTTGCCATTTGTCTCTTCATCATCGATATTTTCAGCGGCCCGTCCAATCTCTCTATATCCGTGCTTCTCAATGGCCTGATCAACCCCGACAGCCTGACAGCCATTCAAAAACTGATCATTTTTGACATGCGTCTGCCAGCCGCCTGTCTGGCTGCATTGGTCGGGGCCTGTCTCTCTGTCGCCGGGGTGGAAATTCAAACCATTTTGGAAAATCCCCTCGCCTCTCCCTTCACCTTGGGTATCTCATCCGCCGCTGCATTTGGTGCATCGTTAGCCATCATTGCCGGGCTTGGTGTGCCACTTCTCTCAAGCCAATGGATGATCAGCGCCAATGCCTTTGGCTTTGCCATTCTCTCCATGGCGCTGTTGCAAGGTTTGGCAAAATTACGCGATGGCAGCAACCAAACCCTCATCCTGTTTGGCATTGCCATGGTCTTTGGTTTCAGCGCTTTATTGTCTATTTTGCAGCTTTTTGCCTCGGCCCAAGCCATCCAAATGATTGTCTTTTGGACCATGGGCAGTGTCGAGCGGGCAAACTGGTCTCAAGTGGCACTGCTGGGTGGGGTATTTTTCCTACTCTTTCCTTTGTCCATCCGCGCAGCCTCTGCCCTCACCGCCCTTCGTTTTGGCACTGAGCGCGCCCATGCTTTGGGCATTGATGTGAGCCGACTGCGCCTCATAGCCCAAATCCGCATTAGCCTGCTCACTGCCCTTGCTGTAGCACTGAGCGGCACCATCGCCTTTGTCGGACTGGTCGGCCCCCATCTGGCCCGCTTACTGGTGGGCGAAAATCATAAAATTCTGCTCCCCGCCAGCGCCCTTTCCGGGGCAATCCTTATGAACAGCGCCTCCATTGTCAGCAAACTCATCTTGCCCGGCGTCACCATTCCGATCGGCATCATCACCGCTCTTGTGGGCGTACCGGTTTTTCTCTCGGTCATTTTGGCAAAAACAAAAAAGTAAGAGCAACAATATGAGCCAATCCAGCAACACAAAAGCCGATGAAACCGATATCCCCCTGCTCGATATCAAACATCTCAATGCCGGTTATCAAAGCAAAAGCATCTTAAAAGATATCACCATATCTGCACTGAAAGCCGGGACAATCACCACACTCATAGGCCCCAATGGCGCTGGCAAATCCACCTTGCTCAAAGCCCTTGCTGGCTTAATACCAGCAAATGGCAACATCCAGCTGGGTGGCCGCACGCTCACCTCCCTTGGCATCAAAGACCGCGCAAAAATCCTATCCTATTTGCCCCAATCCCCATTAGCAGAGCTGGATCTAAGCTTGCTTGAAAGCCTGCTCTATTCCGCCCGCATCAAAAATGAGGCAACAGACAATCCCCTCATCATGCCAGAGCTGGAACAGGCCGCGCTTCAAGTGCTGGAAAAACTGGATTTACAAGATCTGGCCCTTTCCAACCTCTCTGCCCTATCAGGCGGACAAAGACAAATGGCAAGCTTTGCGCAAGCAGCCCTTGGCACAGAGTTAAGTGGCACCAAAGGCCACCTCTTCATGCTGGACGAACCCACAAGCGCCCTAGATTTGCGGCGACAAGAGCAATTGATGCAATCCCTGCAAACTCTGGCAAAAGAGGGCTGCATCATCATGCTGGTGCTGCATGATTTATCCCTCGCCAGCCGCTATTCAGACCGCCTCATAGTCTTGGACAAAGGCACGCTTGTTGCCGACGGCTCACCAGAGCATGTGCTAACCCCAAAACTCTTGCGCAGCCTCTATGGCGTAGAAACCAAAATCACCCGCAGCGAAACAGGCAAAGTCAACATGACCATCACAGGCCTTGCAAACGATCAGACCAAGGAAAGCTAGCATCCCCATGACAGGAATGGCGTGGACCTGAAACTGGTTACAAAAGCCCATGTCATGAATCATTCGTGGCCAAAATCAAGACACAAAAAACGGGCCGTAGCCCGTTTTAAAATGTGGTGCAATCGAATGCTTGTTAACGACTCGACTACGATTTCTGAATATCCAATATTTAATATATATCACCACCAAATGCAACATTGAATTGTATGAATACAAGTCCTAGTCTCCTATAAAACAGGAGATCAGTGATGCGCCTTGGACTTGATATTGGAACAAACTCGATTGGCTGGTGGCTTTATAGGCTTGATGACAAGGGGCGCATAACCAGCACCATTGATGGGGGTGTGCGGATTTTTCCTGATGGCCGCGACCCCAAATCAAAAGAATCTCTGGCCAAAGACCGCCGCGCAGCCCGTGCCGCCCGCCGCCTGCGCGACCGCTATTTGCGTCGCCGCAAGAGCCTAATGAAAAAAATGGCCGCCAGCGGCCTGATGCCCAAAGACCCAACCGAACAAAAAAAGCTCGAAACTCTCGACCCCTTTGCCCTGCGCGCCAAAGGACTGGACGAAAAGCTGGACTTGACGGAACTGGGCCGCGCCTTTTTTCACCTCAATCAGCGCCGTGGCTTCAAATCCAACCGCAAAACCGACAGCCGCGATAATGAGGCAGGTGCCATCAAAAGCGCCAGTACCCGCCTTGATACAAAAATAAAACAAGCCAATGCCCGTACATTTGGCGAATATTTGCATATGCTGCGCACAGCAGCACCCGACCCGCGTCATCAACCAAGCATACGTTCACGCCTGACCTTACGCCACAATATCGATACCCAAAAAGACGAACTGGGCTATGACATCTACCCCACCCGTCAGCATTTGCAGGAAGAATTTGATGCATTATGGATGGCACAAGCACGCTTCCACCCACAATTGACAGATGCGCTTTACAAAGACATTCATGACACAATCTTTTATCAGCGCCCCTTAAAAGCACCCGAAGTAGGCCGCTGCCTGTTTGAGCCACAAAAAGACCGCCGCCTTGCCAAGGCCCATCCGCTTTTCCAGCAGCGCATTCTCTATGAAACCGTCAATCAGTTGCAAATCCAAAGCCACGGCCAGCCAAAGCGCGGCCTGACACTGGACGAGCGCGATGCACTGATCCTGAAATTAAACAGCAAAACGGTCAAAACTCTCTCCAGCGCGACAATCACCTTCAAGCAATTGGCCAAAGCCATTGGCCTTGGCACACACGAACACTTCACACTGGAAAGCAACAGCCGCAAAGGCCTTGATTGCGATAAAGTGCGCGCCATTTTCGCCCATAAGGAATGTTTCGGCCCCCGCTGGACCAGCCTGTCCTGGCAACAACAATGGGAGATTATCGAGAAAAAACAAGCGCTGGAAAGCGAAGAGGATTTCCACCAATTTGCTGGCTGGCTGTTCGAGACTTATCAAGTGTGTGATGATCAATGCGAGGCCATTGCCAATGCGCCCCTGCCCGAAGGCTATGGCCGCCTTGGCATCACCGCCACGCAGCATCTCTTGCCAGCCTTGCAAGAAGATGTGATCACCTATAGTCAGGCCTGCATAGATGTTTATGGTCATCATAGCGATTTTCGCACCGGAGAATGCTTTGACAAACTGCCCTATTATGGCAAAATTCTCGAGCGCCACGTTATTCCCGGCAGCTCTAACCCGGATGATGATGACATCAAACGCTATGGCCGCATCACCAATCCCACAGTCCATATCGGGCTGAACCAGCTGCGGCGCTTGCTCAACCGCATCATTGCCCGCTATGGCCTGCCAGAGCAAATTGTGCTGGAGCTGGCCCGCGATTTAAAGCTATCCAAAGACCAAAAGAAAAAGGTCAGCCAAACCATTGCCAAAAACACAAAACAGGCAATCGAGCGCGGCAAAAAGCTGGAAGAAATGGGCCAGCGCAACACTGGCGCCAATCGATTGTTGCTGCGCCTTTGGGAAGATTTGAGCCATGACGTACTGCATCGCCGCTGCCCTTATAGCGGGGTACAAATCAGCGAAACCATGCTGTTTGACGGCTCTTGCGATATTGACCATATCTTGCCCTATTCGCGCACATTGGATGATTCACGCGCCAACAAAACCCTGTGCCTGCGCAGCTTTAACCAAGAGAAAAACAACAATTCCCCGTGGGAGCGCTGGGGCAACAGCTCACAATGGGACAAAATTTCTCCGCTCATTCCCCATATGCCACAAAATAAGCGCTGGCGCTTTGCCCCTGATGCCATGGAGCGCTTTGAAGAGGAAAAAGACTTTTTGGACCGGCAATTGGTGGATACCCAATATCTCTCGCGCATTGCGACCGAATATCTCAAATGCCTCTATCCCGAAAAAGGCGAAGGCAGCAATCATGTCTGGGTTATTCCGGGCCGCATGACAGAGATGCTCCGCCGCCATTGGGGGCTGAATTTTAACCTCTCCATCGGCGAATCTGGCACTGCCAATATCAAAAACAGAAGCGACCACCGCCACCATGCCATTGATGCAGCTGTCATCGCCGCCACCGACCGCCGCTTGGTCAAAGCCATTCAGCAAGCCTCCGCCAATCGCGAACGGCAAAAACTGGATCAGGTAATCGGCGATATTGACGAGCCCTATGCAGGCTTTCGCGCTTGCATTCACAAGCGGCTGGACAGTATGCTTGTCAGCCACCGCCCCGACCATGGCAAAACAGGCAGCACCAACCTGCCAAAAGGGCAAAGCAGCACCTCTGGCCAGTTGCATAATGACACAGCCTATGGCCTGACAGATGAGACCAGCCCCAATGGGGTGCCCATTGTCGTGACCCGTAAACCCTTCATGCAGCTGACCCACAAGGATTTGGACAAAATCCGCGATCCCCATTTATATGATCTATTGTGGGACGCCCTGCGCGATGTCTCTGACAAGGAAGTACCCCAAGAGCTGGAGCGCTTTCGCCAAAAGGAAGGCCCCTATCAGGGCATTCGCCATGTCAGGATAGCACAGGCTCTCAAGGTCATCCCCATCACCAATGATCAGGGCACAGCCTATAAAGGCTATAAGGGCGACAGCAACCATTGCTATGAGATCTGGCAATTGCCCGATGGCAAATGGCAGCGCGTGGTCTATACCACCTTTGAAGCCAACAAAGGCGGCATCGACAAAAAGCCACACCCCGCCGCCAAACGCCTGATGCGCCTGCACAAAAAAGACACGCTTATGCTGGATCATCCCAAAACAGGCAACAAAGTGATGGTGATTGCAAAATTAAGCGAGCAAACTTTAGCTCTTGTTGCTCATAACGAGGCCAATGTCGATGCCAGAAACCGCTCCAAAGACGACCCTCTATCTTATGTCTATGTTTCAGCATCCAGCCTTCAATCAGCTAACGCACGTCAGGTCTGGATCAATGAAATAGGGGAGTTAAGATTGAAACAAAAAAATGCACTTTAAACGTGTATTTTCTGCTAGTCTGTTGGCCAATCACTTTTAAAAAGCAGATTGGCCAATGGATCAAATCATCGAAATTGCAAGTGACAATCGCCACCTGAAAAAAGATCACGGCTTTCTCGTGGTTCAGGAAAATAAATGCGAATTGGGCCGTGTGCCGCTAGATTCCATTTTAGCCGTCATCGTCCATGCCCATGGCATCACCTATTCCAACAATTTGCTTGTGGCTTTGGCAAAGTAAGGCTCACTTTTGGTGCTGTGCGGCTCTAACCATTCGCCCTATGCTGTTCTCTGCCCGTTGGAAAATCACGGCCTGCAAGGGGCCAGAAGCCGCGCCCAGTGGGAGGCCACAAAACCCCTGATCAAGCGCCTATGGAAACGGATTGTAATCGAGAAGATCCGCACACAGGCCGATTGCCTCAAAGCCTTTGCCTTACCCGACAGTCCAGTGCGTGAGCTAACCAAACAGGTAAAAGTGGGTGATGAGGGCAATATAGAAGCAAGAGCCGCGCGGCGCTATTGGCCCCTGTTAATGGGCAAAGACTTTCGCAGAACAGTCAGCGCTGATGGCCACAATGCCCAGCTCAATTATGGCTATACCATCCTGCGTTCCATGATGATGCGCTCCATTGTGGCAACAGGTCTCACTCCTACCATCGGGCTTTTTCATAGCAACCGGGCCAATGCCTTTGCCCTGGCAGATGATTTGATGGAGCCCTTCCGCCCCCTTGTTGATAGCATTGTCATGCAATGCCAACAAAATGCGCAAGAAGAGCTGACACCAGAGCTGAAAAGCAAATTTTCGCGGCTAACGAGGTTGGATGTTCAAATTGGCGATATTGTCTGCCCGCTTTCCCATGCATCCAACAAAGTAGCCCTTAGCCTTGTCAAAAGCTTTGAAGAGAAGAAAGACCAAATTCTTTATCCCCGTTTCCCAAGCCCCATAGAGCTGGCTTCCTTAAATGAGGGATAAAGCAAATGAGCGCAACCTTTTTAAGTGGATATCGTGTTTTGTGGATACTTGTAATGTTTGATTTGCCAACCGACACAAAAAAACAACGCAAAGCAGCAACCCGTTTCAGAGAGTTTTTATTGAATGAAGGATTTGAACGCAGCCAATTTTCAGTTTATGCTCGTTTTGTCAGTGGAAAAGAAGGCTTTGATGCCCGTGTTCGCAAAATAGAGCGCAATTTACCCACTGAAGGCGATGTGCAAATCCTGCAATTCACCGATAAACAATATGAAAATATGATTCGTTTTTATGACCAAGGCCGCCAAAAAAACCGAAAAAAACACGATCAACTGGTCCTTTTTTGACCCGTTTTTATCGTCTTTTTTTCACAAAAAACCAAGAAAATCGCATATATTTCAAAACGATATCGCAGATCTATTGTAACATTTCAGAAATCGTAGTCCAGCCGCAACGAAAGGCCGCTATTCACCCTTGACCAGCCAATTGTAACAGTTCAGAAATCGTAGTCCAACCGCAACCATCTGATCAATGTTTTTCAGGAATGACTTATTGTAACAGTTCAGAAATCACAGTCCACTCACATAGCATCAAAGGCGCTCTATCTGTTTTGAGAATATGCTTTATGATCGCTCAAAGTTGATCAACAACAAAAAGAGCGAACAGGATGACGGACTGGCTCAGATTTCGGCTGGATAAGGCAAGCCGCCTGTTGACAGGGGAAAATGCCTTATTTGAGAGGCTCTGCGACGCCTTGCAAGCAGGTTATTCGATCCAGACCCATCAGACCAGCTCCACGCCTCTGACAATCAAAAAAGAAAAACAGCAATGGCTTTATTGCGAAACGTCCGGCTCCACTGGCAAAGCCAAAATCATTCAACGCAAACCAAAAAGCTGGATTGAAAGCTTTGAACAAAATGCCAGCCTTTTTGCCCTGTCAAAAACAGACCGCTATGCCCTGCTGGGCCATATTGGTCATTCGCTGACACTCTATGCGCTGCTCGAAGCCTTGCATCACGGAGCAGACATTGCCTTGTTGCAAGGCCTTGGCCCCAAAACACAAGGACTGGAGCTGGCAGAAAAGCAAATTTCCATTCTCTATGCCACACCAACCCAGCTAAGACTGCTTGCTCAGACAGCGGCGCCTAGGAGCCAAACAGAAAAAGACACAAAAGAGCCAAACCAATCGCTCTGTCCATCCTTGCGGCTTTTGATGATTGGCGGCGGCAAGCTGAATGCAAAGCTGGCACAAGACTTAAAACAGCTCTTCCCCAATGCCCGCATCCACGAATTTTACGGAGCAAGCGAGACCAGCTTTCTGACCCTCGCTGACGAAAGCTGCCCCATTGCCTCAGTTGGCAAAGCCTATCCAAATGTAACCCTACAGATCCGCGCCATAGAGCCCCCCTTCCAACCTTTGCCACCCTTTGAAACAGGAGAGATATGGATCTCAAGCCCATATTTGTTTGACGGCTATGCCGAGGGCGACAGCAAGCAGACGATTTGGCAAGAAGACTTTTTGAGCATAGGCGAGCTGGGCTATTTGGACGACAAGGGCTATCTCTATCTAAAGGGCCGCAAAAATCGCATGGTCACTGTGGCCGATCACAATGTCTTTTTGCAAGATATCGAACAAATCCTGCTCCGTGATAGACGCGTTGAAGATTGCGCTGTGCTGGCCATACCAGATGCCTTGCGGGGCGCGCGCATCATCGCCATCATTGGCGCAGCAGATCACCCCACAATGCTGGATGATCTGCGCCAGATATGCCAAAAGACCCTCGCGCCACCAGCCATACCAAAAGAGTTTATCAGACTGGATCATTTGCCCAAATTGCCATCTGGCAAAGTGGATTTACAAGCCCTGCAAACATGGATCGAGGCCAAAGAATGAGCCGCACCTACATTCTCGCAGCCCGCCGCACGCCGGTCGCCCCGCGCAATGGAGCCTTCAAGGAGCTGGCCTTGCAGGATATGGCCCAGCCAGTGATTGCCCAATTGCTCAAAGATGCCAACCTCGCCCCGGATCAGGTAGATGAGCTGATTGTGGCCAATGCCATTGGCCCCGGCGGCAATCCAGCACGGCTCTGCGCCTTGGCCTCTGGCTTGCCACAAAAGGTTGCTGGCCTGACCATAGATCGCCAATGCGCAGGCGGGCTGGATGCCGTTTTGCTGGCCAACAGCCTGATCAAAAGCGGCCAATGCGATATTGTCATTGCTGGCGGAGTGGAGAGCTATTCCCGCCGTCCCTTGCGCTATCACACATTTGCAGATGGAACAGAGCCAGAAGCCTATGATCAGGCCCCCTTCACCCCATGGCCAGACAAAGATCCACTAATGCCACAAGCAGCCGATCAGCTGGCAAAAATACTTGGCATCACACAAAAAGAACAAGATGACTGGGCCATAGAAAGCCATAAACGCGCCAGCGCGGCACCTGCCTCTTTGCGAACAGAAGAGCTGGTGCCCCTTGCAGACTTACAAAAAGACAGCTTCACTCGCGCCCTTAGCCTGCGCCATTGCCAAAAAGCCAAACGCATATGCGGCACCATCACCAGCGCCAATATGGCCGTGGCAGCAGATGCCGCCGCTTTTGTGCTGGTCGTGAATGAAGAAATTGCCAAACGCTATAAAGGCACCACAATAGAAATAATGACAGGAGCCAGCCTTGGCGCAGACCCACAAATGCCCGGCCTTGCCCCACTCACCGCCATGAGCAAAACCCTGCACACAAGCGGCCTGACTAAAGCCCACATCAACCATGCCGAAATTATGGAAGCCTTTGCCGTGCAAGCCATTGCCTGCCAACAAAAAGCGGGGCTAAGCACAGACATCGTCAACCAATATGGTGGAGCCTTGGCCCGCGGCCATCCCATCGGAGCCTCCGGGGCCATCCTTGCCACACGGCTCTTTCATATCTTGCGGCACAAAGGCGGCATCGGCCTTGCCGCAATTGCCGCCGCTGGCGGCCTTGGTACAGCCTTGATCGTCAAAGCAGGTTAAAGTGAGAGATCATCAAATCCGTAAAATTGCGCAAAATCCTCAAGATCAGCCCGCTGCGTGCGAAACTGATTGACCGGATGGTCGTGATCCGCCTTGCCAACCGCAAGGCCGCACACCACCATTTCCTCTTCATCCAGCCCCAAATGCTCATGAATGACACTGGCATAATTGGCCATAGCGCCAATGCCAGTGGCGCTATATCCCATTGCTTCGACTTTCAAAAGAAATGTCATCAAAAACATGCCCAAATCCATGAAGCAGCCTTTGCCCATGGTCCGCTCAATGGTGACAATGATACCAACAGGCGCCCCAAAAAAGCTGTAATTGCGCGCAAATTGCGCCCGTCGCCCGTCCAAATCGCGCCGGGAAATCGATAAGGCCTCATAAAGCGCATAACCAGCAGCCCGCTGGCGTTCTTTCAAATAAGCGGGCATCGGATCGGGAAAATAACTATAGTCATGATCAAAAGGGCGCTGCTGCGCAACCGCTTGCTGCAACCCCTCAATCAGCTTTGCCAGCGGGTTCGCAGTTAAAATATGCAGCTGTCCGGGCTGCAAATTCGCGCCGCTCGGTGCAGAGCGCGCCGCCACACACATGGCCTTCACATCATCCAGATCAACAGGCTCATCCAAAAAGGCCCGCACAGATCGACGCGAGAAAAGCACATCATCCAACGAGCCAGACATTGCATCCCCCATTATCAAGCATCAGACAAAATCACATATGCCCAATGACAGCGCACAAGGCAACCGATCCATAGAAAATCTTTTCAAAAGGAAAGTCAAATTGCAAATGAATGGTGCCCGGAGGCGGATTCGAACCACCGACACGCGGATTTTCAATCCGCTGCTCTACCAACTGAGCTATCCGGGCACTTTTTGCGAGGCGCTTTCATCAGCGCTGCAATTTGTTTGGGCGTTATAGAGGGTTCATATTGCCCTGTCTATAGCGGTTTTTGTTTTTTCTACAATTGAAGAACATTTCCCCAATCTGTGTGAAAAGTCTGTTTGCAATCAGACAAAATCATCCTCATCTGGATCATCCTCTTCCACCGCAGGAATGGCATAAGAGCCTTTAAGCCAACGACTTAAGTCAACATCCTTGCAACGTTGTGAGCAAAAGGGAAAGCTGTCCGCCTGTGAGGGCTGTTCGCAAATTGGACACGGTTTGGCCCGTTTAACAGACTGTCCATTGGCTAAAGTCATGTGACTGATTATTCCATTCATAAAGGATGCAAAGAGCCCATCACAATGCGCCTAGTCAGGCTCTCATGACACCATGATATCGGGCGAATAGTCTCAAAAAAGCTTTAGCGCACACCACCAAGCCATTTCATCCTCAAGGGATAGCCTTCACCAACCAAAAGGTTGGCTGTTTCATGCAAAGGCAAACCAACAACCGAGCTGTAAGAGCCAACCAAATTCACAACAAAAGAGCCGGCAATGCCCTGAATGGCATAACCACCAGCCTTGCCCTGCCATTCGCCAGAAGCAATATAAGGCTCGATATCATGTTTAATCTGTTTGAAACGCACACGGGTTTGCACCAATTTGGAGCGCATTTTGCCTTGTGGCGTAATCACGGCAACACCGGTAAAGACTTTGTGAGTGCGACCAGAAAGCAGCGAAAGGCACGAATGTGCCTCTTCCGCCAAAGCAGGTTTGGGCAAGATACGACGCCCGACAGCCACCACAGTGTCAGCAGACAAAATGTAAGACCCTGCCAAACGGGGATCCTGTTTCAAGGCAGCTTCAACAGCCCGACCCTTTTCTTCCGCCAAACGCAAGGCAAGAGCACGCGGCTGCTCGCTTTTCTGCGGTGTTTCATCAAGATCGGCAGGTTTCAAAGCATCCGGCTCTATCCCGATCTGTTGCAAAAGCTGCAATCTGCGTGGAGAGGCCGATGCCAGAACAAGGCGTGTTGAACCAGACATAGCAACAAATTCTACAAAAAAATCAACCAGCCTACTTGAGAAGGCTCACTACTTTAACCAAGCAAAGCCTTTTCAAGCATTCTGGTAGACAGGGATAAAGCTTAACGCCAATCACTTAAAGCGATAGGTGATACGGCCTTTGGTCAGATCATAAGGGGTCATTTCGACCTGTACCTTGTCGCCAGCCAGCACACGAATGCGGTTTTTGCGCATACGCCCTGCTGTGTGCGCAACAATCTCGTGATCATTTTCCAGTTTCACCCGGAAAGTAGCATTTGGCAGCAATTCGGTGACAACACCGGGAAATTCCAAGACTTCTTCTTTCGCCATGCGCGTTCTAAACGTCCTCTTCGTTTGGCTATAATCTGTTGGCCCGATTCATAATGCATCCATCATAAAAGAGCATAAAAATGCAAGGGGCTGGCCGGTCTTGACCATGTCTCATAATAACGATTATAGCACAGAATCCTTACATTCTCATGTAAGAAGATGATCCAGATTGGAAATTTGGCCGCACACTAGCCCAGCAAGCAGCACTTGTGAACCTTTATTTACGCAAAAGTGGCAAAAGCGACGTCAGGAAGTAAGCCAAAAGAGATTCCGGCCACACACCATGCCTTACTTTCTTCTAGCCTCCGGGCACAGACCGCCAGTCAAAACGCTCTTTTAAACGTTTCAAAATGCCATCCCTCACCGCTCTATAGGAATCAAGGATCTGCTCACGCGAGCCATTGGCTAGCGCTGGATCCAATGTCGGCCAATATTCAGCCTCAATGGCCTCGGTCCGTGTCATTTCCAACGCCTTGTGATGGGCTTCTGGTGCCAGTGAAATAACCAAATCAAAATAACTGTCTTCAAGATCTTCAAAGGTATGAGGCTGATGCAAAGAAATATCAAGGCCAATCTCTTCCATAACCGCAACAGCAAACGGGTCAGGTTTGCCTTTGCGCACCCCGGCAGATTCCACATAAAAGGCACCGGGAAACAGATGACGGGCCAAACTCGCCGCCATGGGCGAGCGAATGGCATTCATTCCACAAGCAAACAGAACGGCATCAGGCCGGGCTGACCCACCGCTCATGCTCAACCTCTCCAATGCAGGGCACAAATCAGCGTAAAGAGCCGCCGCGCAGTTTGAAAATCGGTATCAATTTTGCCTTCAAGACGTGAGAGCAGGATTTGTGATCCCTCATTATGCAGCCCGCGTCGCCCCATATCAATGGCTTCAATCCGCGAAGGCGTCGCGGTTTTAATCGCCTCATGATAACTGTCACAAATCATGAAATAATCTTTGACGATTTTGCGAAATGGGGTCAAAGACAGAATATGGGTGATAAGTGGACTTTCATCTTCCAGCCGAATGTTAAAAACCAGCTTGCGCTCAACCAAAGACAGATCCAGTTTATACGGCCCCCCAGCCTCATGCCCATTTGGTTGAAAGCTGTTTTCTTCAACCAAATCATAAATAGCAACCGCACGCTCATGCTCTATATCAGCGCTCGCTGGCTGAATAGAATGAGGATCCAATGTAACCTCTACAAGACGAAAAGAGCTGATCTCAGTATTTTCTTGCGCGGGCTTGGTCTCTATCTCATCACCCGTGGGGGATAGTGTTGCGGCCATGGGTCGGTCATCCTGTCTTTATCGTCTATTCCTTGTTTGCCTGTTAATTCTTGCCATGTCAAATGCCTCTTAAAGGCTGATTGAAAAGTCCCAAGCCAGCCCTCTCCCCATTACATATTGAGCCGCTTGGCAACAGAACGGGCATGGGCTTCTAATCCTTCCTGACGGGCAAGCGTCACAGCCGCCGGACCGATCTGACGCAAATTCTCAGGATTGCAGCGCAAAATGGAGCTGCGTTTGACAAAATCAAGCGTACCAAGACCAGAGGAAAAGCGGGCAGAACGTGCTGTTGGCAACACATGATTGGAGCCACCAACATAATCACCCACAGCTTCCGGCGTGAAGCGACCAACAAAAATAGCTCCGGCATTGCGCACTTTATCGAGCAAATCATCTGGATTTTCCAAAGCCAATTCCAGATGTTCCGGTGCCAAACGATTGGACAATGCCATGCCACGCTCCCAATCGGGCACGGTGATCACAGCCCCAAAATCCCGCCAGCTGGCCCCGGCAATCTCAGCTTTTGGCAATGTTTGCAATTGCCGCTCAACGGCCGTTTCAACCGCATCGGCAAAATCTGCATCATCGGTGATGAGGATAGATTGCGCCGCTGTGTCATGTTCAGCTTGGGCCAACAAATCAAAGGCAATCCAGTCAGGATCATTATGCTTGTCTGCCAACACAAGCACTTCAGAGGGCCCTGCAATCATATCAATGCCAACCAGCCCAAAGACCTGCCGCTTGGCAGCCGCAACAAACGCATTGCCCGGACCAACAATTTTATAAACCGGCTCAATGCTGCTCGTTCCATAAGCAAGAGCGGCCACAGCCTGCGCCCCACCAATACGATAAATTTCATCAACCCCGGCAAGGTGAGCAGCAGCCAGCACCAATGGGTTCAACACACCATCGGGCGTTGGCACCACCATGACAAGCCGTTCTACCCCTGCCACTTTGGCAGGCACCGCATTCATCAGAACAGAAGATGGATAGGCCGCCAAACCACCGGGAACATAAAGCCCCACCGCTTCAATCGCCGTCCAGCGTGAGCCAAGTTGAACCCCAAGAGCATCTTCATAAAGATCATCCTTGGGCAGTTGGCGCTCATGGTGAGACTTGATGCGATCCCGTGCCAATTTAAGGGCATCCATCACATCTGGCTCAATGCTGGCGACAGCCTGATCAATTTCATCTTTTGTAATCCGCAATCCGCTCTTATCGACATCAAAACGATCAAATTGCTCCGTCAGCTCACATAATGCCTCATCTCCATGATGTTTGACCTTCTCAAGAATACCGCGAACAATCGCATCAACATCTTCCGAAACTTCTCTCTTCATAGAGAGCAAGTCCTGAAAACGAGCTTCAAAGTCAGCTTGAGCAGCATCAAGGCGAAGAGCCATGCTTTTAATTCCTTCAAGAGAGCATATTCTCCAAAAACCTGTGCGGATTTCGACTAAGAATATGCTTAAAACAAAGACCAGAGCCTTTTCAATAATCATGCATTCATTCAAAAGGCGCTCGAACGCAATTCCGTAATCTTTATGAGGATTTCTGAGACACTCTTCAAGAGAGAAGAAAGCCCGAGCGCGGAATTCTTCACTCAACAGTCCATCACTGGATATGATCGAGAACACATTTCCTCTTTGTCACACAAAGATCAACCTATTTCGTTATTTCCCTGTCGGTTTTGCTTGACGATGCACCATGAGACATTGCATTGGAAGAGAATGAA
This sequence comes from Cohaesibacter sp., assembly GCA_025800105.1. GTDB lineage: Bacteria > Pseudomonadota > Alphaproteobacteria > Rhizobiales > Cohaesibacteraceae > Cohaesibacter. The sequence goes on from JAOXSG010000905.1 coordinate 58,485, forward strand.
AATACTGAACGGAAATAGTCTGGTCGTAAAATAATGTCAAAACATGGTATCATGATATGCGGCCACGGAAGCCGCGCGAAATCAGCCGAGGAAGAATTCTCACTATTGGCAAAAGCGGTACGTAAACGCTATCCAGATGTGCCAGTGGAATATGGGTTTCTGGAATATTCTGCTCCCAACATTCATATGGGCCTTGACGCTTTGCGAAAAGCGGGTGTGACAGAAATTACAGCTGTTCCAGGCATGTTATTCGCAGCCACCCATGCAAAGAACGACATTCCCTCCGTTCTCACAACCTATGGGGAAAAGCATCCCGGACTGACTGTTCGCTATGGCCGTGAACTCGGTCTGCATCCACAAATGATCGCAGCCTTTGAAGCACGCATATTGGAAGCACTGGGCAAAGACCATGTCCATACCGGGGACCTTTACGATACCATGCTGGTCGTTGTTGGACGCGGCACGTCCGATACCATGGCCAATGCAGAAGCGGCCAAACTGACCCGTATCGTCAGCGAGAATATGGGCTTTGGTTGGTCAGAAACGGTTTATTCCGGCGTAACATTCCCATCTGTCGGGCGCGGACTGGATATGGCTCTGAAGCTGGGCTTCAAAAAGATTGTTGTCGCTCCCTATTTTCTATTCACCGGTCGCCTGATTGATCGCATCTATAATTATGTAGATCGCGTTGCAGCCTCTCATCCTGATGTGACATTCCTCAAAGCTGGTTATCTGAAAGATCAGGATCATGTGATTGATTGTTTTATTGAGAGAATAGAAGAAGCCAAACATGGCGCTCTGAGCGAAAATATGGATCTCATGGCCTCCTTTAAGGATCGCTTGGCTCGCGGTGAAGTGGATATACATCATCATCACGCTGAATTTGTCGATCCATTGGATGATGAAGCCAAAGGCGGCCATTCTCATGACCACGACCACGACCATGATCATGGCCACGATCATTCCCACAGCCATGGCCACTCACATGATCACTCTCATTCCCACGCGCATAGTCATGGCATTTACGAGCATATTGGGCACCCCCATGGCCCTCGTACAATGATTGATGAAGGGGTTTGTTGTTGCTTTATGAGCCAATTCCCATCCGAGATTGTCGAAGAAGAGCGTGAAAAACGAAAACAGGACCTTTAGGACTTCACATCTCTCACCAACCAAATAAGTTTTACGAAAATTTGGCGTTTGCGCTTTGTCAGCGTAGGAACATGGTAGAGAGAGATTTTTCAACTTTCAAAGCCCCTTTGGATTTTTCCTCAGGGGCTTTTTGTTTTGATTTTTGTCTTTAACAGGCTTGGCAGCGCCTCTCGGTTCCCCCGCCTTCAGGGTTTCGTTTCATCGGCTCCCCGGGCATTAACGTCCTCGTTTGGTATGGGATCGGGTTTGGTCTCCTCGCAATAACCACCAGGCCGGTTAAAGAGAAAGATAAAATGAGAAGCTGGGC